>NZ_JBFAJD010000024.1:0-143418 GCF_040655035.1 Streptomyces sp. NPDC050549 | reverse complement strand
CACCACCTACCCTCACCTTCTATCTTTGTCCATGGGGGGGTGCATCCGGCGTGCTGCCGGTGCCCGCCCTTCGCCCTGCCCGGTCCGGGACCCCAGGGTTCCGGACCGCCGGGGTCCGCATCATCGTCGGCCGTCGGGGTACCCGCGTCCGACACCCATCCCGCGCGAGGAAGCGAGAACGCCATGAGCGAGCGTGGCCCGGAGGCCCTAGGAAACACAGGGGGGCCGAAGCCGAAGCCGATACCGAGGGACCTGCCCGACCAGCAGGCCGGCGCCGAGGAGGAGCGCGAGCCTGAGGGCCGTGATCCGCAGAACCCCGAGCCGGGGATTCCCGACATGGACGAGGCCGGCACCGGGCGGAGCGGCGCCGCGCATTCCGGCAGTGCGCGTCCGGGGCATCCCGTCCCCGACGAATCGACGGGTTGACGCCCCGCCCGCCGGGGAGCCGAGGCGGGATCCGCCGGCCGTGTGCCGTCGCCACCCGTGAACGGGTGCCTCCGATTTCTCATGTCCCGCCGTATTCAAGTTTGAGGAGAGTGAGTCTGATGGTCACCGTGTCCCTCACCGGAGCGTCCAAGGAGGACGCCACCACTGTTTTCGAGGTCCTGCGCACGGCGTTCCCGACGGACCGGTCCTCCCACGACATGCCCCAGGAGCAGCCGGGCGACCACTCCCCGGTGTGGACCGCGGAGTTCGAACCGGCGCGGGAGCGGATCCCGACCGACTCCGTTCCGCTGGCCGGCTCGGTCTCCGCCACGCTCCAGGGCGCCTACGCCGCCGTGGACCAACTGTTCGAAGCCCTCAGCACGGCGTTCGCCGTGGACCACTGGGGTGCCGCGTCGGGAGACCAGGAGAAGGAGGTCGACCTGCGGCTCACGACGAAGCGGTGACGGGACAGGAAGCAGTCCTCGCGAGATTCCGACCCACGAGGAGATGAGCGACATGGTGCAGATCGGGTACACGATGATGACCGAGCAGGCGGGTCCACGAGAACTCGTCGGCCATGTGGTCGGCGCCGAGCGCGCCGGCTTCGACTTCTCCGTCACGTCCGACCATTACTTCCCCTGGCTGGAGTCCCAGGGCCACGCCTCCTACGCGTGGAGCGTGCTCGGCGCCGCCGCGCAGGCCACCGAACGCATCCCCCTCATGACCTACGTGACGTGCCCGACGACCCGCTACCACCCGGCCGTCGTCGCCCAGAAGGCCGCCACGATGCAACTGCTCTCCCAGGGACGGTTCCGTCTGGGACTGGGCTCCGGTGAGAACCTCAACGAGCATGTGGTGGACGGTGGTTGGCCCGCCGCGCACGTCCGCCTGGAGAAGCTGGAGGAGGCCGTGGAGATCATCCGCGCCCTCTTCGCGGGCGAGAACGTCAACCACCACGGCGCCCACTTCGACGCAGCGAACGCCAGGTTGTGGGATCTGCCCGAGACGCCCCCGCCGATAGGTGTCGCCGTCTCCGGCGACCGCTCCTGCCAACTCGCGGGCCGGCTGGCCGACTTGCTCATCGCGACGGAACCCCGCCCGGAACTGATCTCCGCCTTCGAGGACCACGGCGGCACGGGCAAGCCCAAGGTTGGTCAACTGCCCATCTGCTACGACACCGACCGTGACGCGGCGATCGCCCGCGCCCACGACCAGTTCCGCTGGTTCGGCGGCGGCTGGCCGGTCAACTCCGAACTCCCCGGGCCTGCCGCGTTCGAGGGTGCCACGCAGTTCGTACGCCCGGAGGACGTCGCCGAGTCGATTCCCTGCGGCGACGACGTGCAGGCGGTCGTGGAGGCCGTACGCCCTTACGCCGACGCGGGGTTCACCGAGGTCGCCCTGGTCCAGATCGGCGGCGAGCACCAGGAGCCCTACCTGGAATGGGCCGAGCAGAAACTGCTCCCCGCCCTCCGAGAGTTGTGAGCGCGCGATGACCACGAAACGCGCCGCGATCTTCGATGTCGACGGGACGCTCGTCGACACCAACCACCTGCACGTCGTCACCTGGTGGGAGGCGCTCCGGCAGGCTGGCCACCAGGTCCCCATGCGGGACATCCACCGGGCCGTGGGCCTCAGCGGCGGCGACCTGCTGGACCACCTGCTCGGTGACAGCGACGGTGGCGGCGACCGCGATCCCGACGAGGACGAGCAGCTCACCGCCGCCCATCACGCCCTGTACGCCACGTACTTCGAGCGGCTTCCCGCGCTCGAAGCGGCGGGCGACCTGCTGCGCGCCCTGAACGGGCGGGGCTGGACGATCGTCCTGGCGACCTCGGCGAGCGGCGCGGAACTGTCCGCGCTGCGGCGTGCCATCGACGCGGACGACGTCATCCTCGGGGCGGCCAGCGCGGACGACGTCGCCGACGGCAAACCGGCACCCGACCCCGTCCGGCAGGCCAGGGAACTCGCGGGAGTATCGAGTGAACAGGCCGTGTTCGTGGGTGACACCGTCTGGGACATGAAGGCGGCGGTACGGGACGGAGTGCTCCCGGTAGCGGTGCTGTCCGGCGGCATCCCGCGGGCGGACCTGGAGACCGCCGGCGCTCGCGCGGTGTACCGGGACCCGGCCGACCTCCTCGGACGGCTGGACTCCAGCGTCTTCGCCGACATGGAGTGACCTGGTCCTTCGGAGGCGGAACGCCATGCCGTTTCCACCGTCCGCAGCTGCCGGGTCCGGGCGGACTGGGCCGCCGCGCCGCGAGCTACGGCCACCCGCGGATGCGGGACGTGGGCGTCGTGGTCAGCGGCCGAGGGACTTCTGCAACTGCCGCTTGTACATGGAGGAGCGACAGTGGATGTTGCGCTTCTTCGCCTCCGCGTAGAGCTGGTCCTTCGTGGGCCCCTCGGCACCGCTGTGTGAGCGCCGCCCGCCCCGTTGGGAAGCGGACTTCGGATCACGCGTGACGGTCTTGCCGGCAGCCTTAGCCTCGCCGGAGCGGGCGCGCTCCTTGTTCACTGTCCGCGTGGCGATCTCCTTCGCCCGGCGCGTGGACTAACCCCGCCTCTCGGCACTCTCTTTTATGTGCTCGTACTGCCGTTCCCGCTTCTTGCTCGATCCTGCAGGTATCGCGTCGCTCCTTTCCGAGGGTTCGTCCTACGCCGGGCGTGAGACCTCGGCGACGGCCGTGGAGATCCGTTGCTTCACGTGGTCGGGCAGCGGTGGCCCGTTGACCGAGTCGACGAGTTCCTCGGCAAGCCTGTGGAGTTTGGTGTTCGTGTGCTGCGAGACGTCGACCAGGACACTCCAGGCGTCCTCGGGACTGAGGCCGAAAGAGGCCATCAGGACTCCACGGGCCAGGTCGATGACCGGCCGGGTCGCCATGGCGCGCTTGAGCTGGACGACTTCGAGGCGCAGTTCCTCGGCCTCGTCGGACACCTCGTTCTCCTCCATACGGTCGTGCGTCGCAGCGGAATGTTCGTGCCAGTCGTGGACGATCACCCCGTCGGCGGGGGCACGGGCGGGGGTGAAAAGCGACGACGTGTCGGTCAGGGCGAACAGTCGCTCGACCCCTGGGCTCGCGGTCCGGACAGCGACTGTCTTGCCGTCCGCCAGGGCGATTCGGCGTACGCGCAGCAGGGCGTTGAGTCCGGAACAGTCGCAGAAGACGACCTCGGCCAGGTCGACATCCACGCCTTGGGACGACCGGGCCAGTGCCAGACGCAGGGCGCGTTGCATCGTCTGTTCCGTATCGATGTCGATCTCTCCGGAGACCGTCACGACCGTCCGGCCCCCGGCCGGGCATGTCACGACCTGCAGGAAGGCCGACGGTTCGACCCCCGCTGGGACACGCGATGTTGCACAGGCGACTGGGCTGCTGCCCGTGGGCCGAGCGGGAGGCTCGTGTTCCGGCATGGCGTCGCTCCCGAAGCGCTCGTCCGTCCTCTGCCGGTACAAGTCTCATTCGGCGTATGAAGGGCGTCAAGAGATACATGAAATTTATTTCGTGTCTTTGGATGCGTGAACATCACGCCCTATGCTGGGCTGCATGGGTGGAGTAGTAGAGACGCACGCAGGATGGACCTTCCTCACCAGCCATGCCCGGGTGCTTGCCGCGATCGCCGAGGATCACCGCACCCGCATCCGGGACATCGCCGCACGGTGCCGGCTCACCGAGAGGGCAGTCCAGAAGATCATTTCCGATCTGGAGGAAGCCGGCTATCTCACCCACACCCGGGAGGGGCGGACCAATGCGTACCGCATCGTGCCGGGAACCATCCTGCGGCACCCGGCCGAGGCCGGTATGACGGTCGAAGCGCTGCTCTCCGCCCTCGCACAGCACGACGCCCAGCGTGACGGACAGCCGCGGTCGACCGGCTCGGCGCCGTCGTAGGCGCGCGTCTGTTTCGGCACGTGCGGTGCGGGAAGGCGCAGAGATGAGTGCTTCGGACAGGAGGCACGTCCGTGGGAGCCGGTGTACGCCGGATCGCGGGTGTGTTTCGCCTGCTCAGTGCGTGCTCGCTCCCATGGGGACCGTCCGGTCGACAGCCCCTGGAGGGAGTCGTGAGCACCATGGACACAGTCACCAGGAAGCGCCATCCGCACGACGACGCACCGTGCACCGCCGCCGCCTTCGCACGCCTTTCGCACCTGCCGGACGGACCGGAACGGGGCGCCCTGCGCGACGAACTCGTCCAGGCCTGGCTGCCCATGTCGGAACGTATCGCCGGCCGCTACCGGGGGAAGGGCGAACCCTTCGAGGACCTGCGCCAGGTTGCCGCGCTCGGCCTCGTCAAGGCCGTCGACGGCTACGACCCCGATCGCGGTCACGCTTTCGAGAGCTATGCCGTCCCGACCGTCACCGGCGAGATCAAGCGACACTTCCGCGACCACATGTGGGCCCTGCATGTCCCACGGCGCGTCCAGGAACTCCGCAACAGGGTGCGCGTCGCCCTCCAGGACCTGTCCTCGACGGGTGCGGAGCGGCGCCCCGGCATCGCCGAGATCGCCGTGTACGCGCAGCTGAGCGAGGAGGACGTACGCGCCGGTCTGGAGGCCCTGGACAGCTACGCCGCCCTCTCTCTCGACGCCGAGACGCCGGGGGAGGACGCAGGGGTGGCGCTCGCCGGCCTGCTGGGGGAGTGGGACGCGGGATTCGACCTTGTCGTCGACCGGGAGGCCGTCAAGCCGGCCCTGCGCACCCTGCCCGAACGTGAACGCACCATCCTCTACCTGCGCTTCTTCCGGGGGATGACGCAGAGCCGCATAGCGGAACAACTCGGTGTCTCCCAGATGCACGTCTCCCGGCTGATCAGCAACTCCTGCGCCGCCGTGCGCGAGAGGGTGCTCGCCGACGCCGCCTAGCGTGCCGGAGCGGAGGCCGGCCGCCCCTCGGGACTGCTCCCGGGGCGGCCGGTGGCGGGCTCACTGCCGAACCCTCCCTGGAGCGGCCGGGCAGCCGGCCGCCCCCTTCGGACTACCGGGCTGGGCCCGCTTCAAACAACCAGGGGTGCCTGTCCGGTCCGTCGACAGCTCGGGGACAACTCCGGATCACACGGGCAGGGGTACGGCGGGAAGCAAGGGCGCCGCGTGCCGACGGCTACATCGTGCCAGGAGCGCCGCAGTGGGTTGTCGTCCGCGAATCCGCCCGCGCCGCGCAGATCGAGCAGCGGTTCCGTCGCCTCGCGGTACTCCCGGGCGGCTGTCGCCGGTTCGACTCTCAGCCTGATCCGCTCCGTCACCGGGACCGAGGTACCTGACCGGAGCGCGTCGACGACGTCGGCCACCCGCAGGGTCCGCTGCATGGCCGATTCGGTGCGCCGTAGCGCCTGGTGCGGGTGTCGACAGCTGGCAGACTCCCGGAGTGTTTCCTCGGCGCCCGCTCACCATGTCCGGCTCGCGCGTCCGTCTGGAACCACTGTCCCTTGAGCACGCCGAGGGGCTGTGGGCCGCGTCGGACGACGAGGTCTTCGCCAAGTTGCCCTACGATCGCCCGCCGGCAGGTGGAGATCGGATCCACTTGGCCGGGACGGGCGTGGTGGGTGCAGGCATCAGCCGGGAGGCCGAGCGGCTGCTGCTGGCACATGCGATTCTGCGCAGCGAGTGGACTGCCGACTGATGCCGGGAGGGACTGCGACGGCCGGCTTCGGAGCGGCCGGGCGAGTCGCCGGTAGCAGAGGAGACTGCGCGCGCCGACGGTCAGGGCCACCCTCAGGATGACCCGGCGCCCGGCCGACTCGCGTGCAGGCGCCGAGCACAGCGAAGAGATCCAGAACTGCCGGCGGGCTTACGACAGCAGCCGTCGTTCCTTGGCGACGGCGACCGCACCCGCCCGCGTCTCCACCCCCAACTTGCCGTAGATCCGCCCCAGATGAGTCTTGACCGTCGCCTCGCTGATGAAGAGGGCCCGGGCGATGTCCCGGTTGCCCAGGCCGCGGGCCAGCTGGCCGAGGATCTCGCGCTCGCGCTCGGACAGGGTGGGGTGCGGGTTGCGCATCCGGGCCATGAGACGGTCGGCCACCGGTGCCGAGAGTGCCGTACGACCGGATGCGGCGCTGTGGATCGCCGTGAACAGTTCCTCGGGGCGTTCGGCCTTGAGGAGGTACCCCGTGGCGCCCGCCTCGACGGCGCGGGTGATGTCTGCGTCCGTGTCGAACATGGTGAGGACGAGAACACGAGGGCCCCCGCCGGCGGTCAGTTTCCCGATGGCCGTCACCCCGTCCATGCCGTCGCCGAGTTGGAGGTCCATCAGCACCACGTCGGGACGGACCCGGGCGGCCAGGGCGAGGGCCTCCTCGCCGCTGCCCGCCTCACCGACCACCTCGATGCCGTCGGCGCTGGACAGCAGCGCGCGCAACCCGGCCCGTACGACGGCGTGGTCGTCGCACAGCAGCAGACGTACGGGTGCGGGTGTGTTCACGGGACGAGCTCCTCATGGGGACTGCGGACGACGGGCACGGCGACCGACACGACCGTTCCCTCGCCGGGGGCGGACTCCACACTCAGCGTGCCGCCCGACTGCCGGGCCCGGATCCGCATCGCGGGCAGTCCGTGTCCGCGCGACCGGCCGGGCGCGGAGGCCGGGGGAGCGGTGACGTGGAAACCACGGCCGTTGTCGGCGACGTCGAGGGAGATCTGGTCGTCCAGCCAGGTCAGGGTCAGCGCGGCCCGGGTCGCGTCAGCGTGCTCGCGTACGTTGGCCAACGCGCCCTGGGCGATGCGCAACAGTGCCGCCGCGACCGGCTCCGGCAGCGGACCCGGATCGCCGTCGAGCCGGAACACCACCGTCAGGCCCGGACCGCTCTCCCGCTCGGCGAGCGCGCCCAGCGCCGCCGGCAGGGAGTGCTCGACGAGGTCGGCCGGCGCCAGGTCGTGGACGAACCGGCGCGCCTCGGCGAGACCGCGGGAGGTGATCTCGGCGGCCTTGAGGACGTGCCCGCGGGCCGCTTCCGGGTCGGTCTCCCACACCCGCTCGGCGGCCTGCAACAGCATCTGCTGGCTGGACAGGCCCTGCGCGACGGTGTCGTGGACCTCCGTGGCCAGCCGCTGCCGTTCCGCCAGGACGCCGGCCCGCCGCTCGGTGGCCGCGAGATCACGGCGGGTGCGGACCAGGTCGTCGATCAGGACGCGCTGGCGGACCGCCTGCCGCTGCAACTGCACCAGCACGGCCGTGGCGACCGCCGCGAGAGCCGGCGGCGCGACGACCATGTTGGGGTTGAGCGTGCCGTCGGCCACCCGTACCTCGGAAGCGACGACGAGCGCGGTCAGTACGGTCGCCAGCGGCACCGCGAACCGTGCGGGCAGCGCGTACAGGCCGCCGAACAGCAGGGGCATCGCGCACCAGGTGGCACCCGGCGCGAGGGCGAGCAGCACGGTCCAGACGGCGAACACCGAGGCCAGCCAGCCGAGATGACGCGCGGTCGGCGCCGAACCCGGGCGCGGCGCCGGCGCCAGGAACTGCCCGAGGACGTACAGCAGACAGAAGGCCGCGTACAGCGCCAGGACCCAGCCGGTGCGCACCCCGCCCTGGTCGCGGGTCAGGAAGCGTACGAACGAGGAACCGAGCAGCAGGAAGAACGCGGCGTGCACCACTGCGGGCAACAGCCGCTCCTCCGGACCGATGTGCCCCGTCCTCCGTTGTTCCGTGTGTCCCATCCTCCGTGTCTAACGCGACGGACGGGACGGCGCATCAACCGATCGGCTGACATCCGGATCACCCGAATCGCCCCCGGATCAGCGCCCCTTGACCGAGCCGGACACCCGGCCGCCGCACCGAGGCTTACATCAACACCCGTCACCCACCTCGGAGATCGGAAGGCGACGACCTCGTGCCCACCAAGAACCTCACCGCAAACCGTGCCGCTCTCGGCCACCGCATCGCCTACGCTCTGCGCCACCCCGACCGCGTACCCCGCCACCTGGCCCGTGCCACCCGGGACGCCTGGCTGCGCCACCGCCACCCGGACCACGTCTCCTACTACCGCGCCGTGATGCGCTCCGACACCCGGGCCGACGCGGACGCGGCGGTCGGCAGCGCCAGCCGTGAACGCTGGCTCGCCCTGGGCGCGATGCAGTTCGACTACCTCCTCGGCCACGGTCTGCGCCCCGAACACCGCATGCTGGAGATCGGCTGCGGAAACCTGCGCGGCGGCTGGCGCTTCATCCGCCACCTCGACCCCGGGCACTACTACGGCATCGACATCTCGCCCGACATCCTGGCCGCCGCGCAGGACACGCTCGTCGAGATGGGCCTGCAGAAACGGCTCCCCGCCCTCACCCCCGTACAGGACCTGACCCTGCGCTTCCTGCCCGACGCGCACTTCGACGTCGTCCACGCGCACAGCGTGTTCTCGCACTCCCCGCTCCCGGTCATCGAGGAATGCCTCGCCAACGTCGGCCGTGTCCTGGCACCGGGCGGCTGGTTCGACTTCACCTTCGACCGCACGGAGGGCGAGGAACACCACGTGCTGCGCGAGGACTTCTACTACCGCACCGAGACCCTTGTCGCGCTGGCCGACCGACACGGCCTGAAGGCCCACTTCATGGAGGACTGGGAACAGCTCCCGCACGGCCAGTCGAAGCTCCGGGTCACCCGCTGAGTCCGCGGGGCACCGGGGAGGCTTTCATCGGTCCGCTTCCGCGGGAGCGGTCGACTCACGCCGTGCGGTCTGCGCGACGCGCGAGAGGATCGCCACCGCCCATCCGCACCTCACGAAGGCGTGGGTGGACGCGGGCTACCGCACCATCGCCTTCGACCACGGGCCCTGCCTCGGCATCGACGTCCACTCCGTCCAACGCCCGCGCGGCGCCCGCGGATTCACGATCACTCCGAGACGGAGACGGTGGCCCATCGGGCGCGGCATCGGCCGGCTCATGCACCACCGACGCCGCCCCCGCCGCTCCGAAGCGATGATCGATTCCATGGCCCGCAGACTCACCGGCGAAGCCACGCTGAACCGGTCCGGAACCCGACCCGGGACCGAATACGAATCACCGGACCAAACGCTCGGTCAGTAGCCGATGACCTGCAAGGGACCCCCGAAGAACCCGGCCGCACCGCACCGTTGGCGGTGGCCGGTCACGCCATCGGCGCGATGGTCGCCCCGGCATGGGAGACCGCCCACCCCGACGACATCGCCCGGATCGTCCTGGGCGACGCGCTTCTGGGGGCAACGAGGTCCTCGCCCGAACAGCATCTCCGTAGTGCGTCCCAACGGAGAGGACGCGGCTGGGGGGTCCGTCCCGCGACCGGGCTGTCCCCCGGCGGCACCTTCTGGGGCGTCGAGGAGACGGGGGTGCCGGAACTCTACGCGGCACTGCTCGCAGAACTCGCCCGCTTCGGCCTCGCCCACGTGCACCTTGAGGCGACCGCCGAGGAGCGGGTGCTCGTCGGGCTGCGCCGCGCGTGGCCGGGCAGCCTGGTTGTCAACCCGGTGCTCCCGTGGGCCCCGGTGCTGCCGATGGGCCCCAAGCAGACCGACCGGGCCGCCGCCGACCACTGGCTCGCCCTGGGCGCGGACCTGATCAGCTTCGGCCGCGCCTTCCTCGCCGACCCCGACCTGGTCGAACGGCTCCGCAAAGGCCTGCCGCTCGCACCCGCCGTCCCGGCCACGTACTACCAGGGCGGCGACACGGGCTGTCTCACCTACTCCGCCTACCAGTACGCCGCCTGACCGCGCACGAGGGACGAGGAAGAACCCACGACTTCAAAGAATGCGCCGGACGAGATCCAGGACGACGCCCGGACGACCGTCATCATCGCCGGCCGGGTCCGTGTCCCCGCCGAGGACGTCGAGACGTTCATCGCCGAGGCACGGGCGACGCCGTACCCACTCGCCGCGGCGAACCCGGGGAACGTGATGATCTCGTTCTGTGTCGAGGACGCGGCGACCGGAAGTGTCACCGTGTTCGAACAGTGGGTGTCCCAGGAGGCCCTCGACCGGCATGTGGCCACACCGGAGATCACGGCCCTCCTCGCCAAGTGGGGCCCGGGCATACGCAATGAGGTGCGCAGATTCGACGCCGCCGAGAAGGGCGCCCGGGCCTGAGCCGACTTCGGCAACGGGCGTAACCCGCTCCAGCAGACCCCTGGGCCATGCCCGACCCGGGAGCGGGCCGTGTCGAGCACTACCAGCGGTACCAGCGGCCCCGAGATCCGCTCGCGCCCGTGCCGCGCACGAGGAATCCCAAGAGCCAGAGGACGAGTACGACCAGAGCGATCCACCAGAGAACCTGAACGGCGAAACCGGCGCCGAAGAGAACCAGCACCAGAAGCAATACCAGCAGGATGGGCACCATGACTGAACCTCCTGGCCGCCGGGTTCCCTGAAACGATCCGATCAGGCGTCCTGTCTTCGGCGCGACGCGTCGCGGACATGCCGCGGTGGGCGAGGTTGTCCCGGCCGCACAGGGGTACCCGGCGCCGATGAACGCACTCAGCACGGAAATGGCCGCGTCGAGCGGGGCGGCCGTCGGAGTCTTTCCGGCGGTCGCCGGTTTGATCCTTGTCATCGGCCTGGTCTGGGCCGTACGGCTCGGTATCCGGTCCCGCCGTCGGGAGTCCGCGCCGCCGCGCCCGGAGGAGCAGCCCCGGCTGCCGGAATCCGGACCGACCCGTGAGATCCGGGAGATGCGCGAACCCGACGAGGTGCCACACGCGCGGGACGAGAGCGAGCGGCTCACCCCGCATCAGCTGCACGGGAGCGGAACGTCGAGCAGCAGGCGCAGCGAGGACCAGAAGCGTCGGCGCTGGGGCTGAGGTGCCGCTCCCGGACGGGTGGTCAAGTGTTCGGTCCGCCTGCTCCGTCCGTCGTTACGTGAGAAGCTCCGGCTGTTCGTGGTCACGGTGGCTCGCAACCTGCGACAGCGCCTCACTGCATGCGGAGGGGATTGACACCGCAGTAGATTGAAATGTGGCGTTGTGTCCCAGTGGGGGACGTGCATCGAGACGGCCTGCACAGCCGGCTTGGGGAAGTGATCCCGGTGACCGATGATTGGGGCGACCCGGACCTGGTCACGGCGCGGGCCCGTGAGAGGTTGCTGTCCGGTGAGATCGTCCTGGGCGGCCCGCGCGGTGCCATCCTGAGCTCGTGGCAGCGCTGTCAGGTGCTGGCCATCAACCCCGACCGATGGGCCCCGCCCTACGAGGCCGATCTCGACCTGGACGCCCCCTTGGTCCGCGCGGCCGGGCCGACGCTCGACTGGCTGCAGTCCCGGATCACCGGCACTCGGGCACGGGTGTCGCTCGCGGACAGCCAGGGGAGGAAACTTCTGCGCCGCGTCGGTGAGGAGTCCCTGGCCCGCCGTCTCGACGCCGTATCCGACGCCCCCGGGTTCGGCTTCGCCGAACACGCGGTCGGCACCAACGCCATCGGGCTGGCACTGGTCGAACGGCGCCCCTGCCACGTCCTGGGCGCGGAGCACTTCACCGAGCACACCCAGCGCGACGCCTGCGTGAGCGTGCCGATCTGCAACCCCCTCGACGGGCACCTGGAAGGGGTCATCGACTTCGCGTGCGACGTAGCGGATGTGACCCCCGAGGTGGAATACCTCATGTGCGAAGCGGGCCACGCGATCGAGCGCCGGATTCTGGAGCAGGCGAGCGAGCGCGAACGCGCCCTGCTGCGGACGTACGCGGCGGCCGCACGGCAGGTGCACGCACTGGCCCGATCCGCGGGAACGCCGGTGGCACCCGGCGCGCTGCCCGGCGGTGGTGGCGGGTACGAGGCCTCGCCGATCCTGCGTGAGAAGGCCGCCGAGCTCGTCGGGGCGGGCCGCCGGGCCGCTGTAGAGGTACCGCTGGGACATGGTCTGACCGCCACGCTGCTGTGCAGACCGCTGGTGACCCCCTCCGGGGTGGCCGGATTCGTCGTCGAGGCCCTCTTCCCGGACGGCCCGCTCCAGCACATCAGGTCGAGTACGCCCGACACCGACGGGGCGCAGCAACCCGGCAGGCCGGAGCGAACGAGCGCCGGCACCCCACCGACACCGCGGCAGCCCCCTCCGGACGCGGCGTCGTACCCGATGGCCGGTACACCCGACATAGCCGACGCCACCGGCCCCGCAGCTTTCCGGCGCGCTGCGGGCGTACAGCTGATCAGCGTGGGAGAACAGGGAATCGGTCGTCTCGCGGTGGCGTCACGGCGACGGCTCAGGCTGTTGATCGAGGCCGCCGCCCACATAGGCACCACCCTGGACGTGACCCGCACCGCGGAGGAACTCGTCCGGGCGGCCGTGCCCGAGCTCGCCGACCTGGCCATGGTGGACCTGGCGGAGCCCGTCCTGCGCGGGGAGGAACCGGGCAGCGCGATCGAAGCGGGCACCATGCTGCGCCGCACCGCCCTGCACGGGTTCCACGAGGGACTCTCCCTGTACCCGGTGGGTCATGTGGCCGGCTTCCTGGCCACCACTCCGCAGGCACGTTGCCTGGCCGCCGGCCGAGCCGTACTGGAGGCGGACCTGCGTGCCGCTCCGGGCTGGAAGGCGCAGGATCCCGAACGCGTCGAGCGGATCCTCGCGCAAGGCATCCACTCACTGATCACCGTGCCCCTGATCGCCCGTGGCGTCACCCTGGGCGTGGCCAGTTTCTACCGCCGGACCCAGCCGGAACCGTACGAGGAGGACGACGCGGCCCTGGCATCGGAGCTCGCCACCCGTGCCGCGCTGTGCCTCGACAACGCCCGCCGCTACACCCGCGAACGCGCCACTGCGCTCACCCTGCAGCGCAGCCTCCTGCCCCGGGAGCTTCCCGAACAGACCGCGGTCGAGGTCGCCCACCGCTACCTGCCCGCCCAGGCCGACGTGGGCGGCGACTGGTTCGACGTCATCCCGCTGTCCGGGGCCCGCGTCGCGCTCGTCGTGGGTGACGTCGTCGGCCACGGCCTGCACGCCGCGGTCACCATGGGCCGGCTGCGCACCGCCGTCCACAGCTTCGCCACCCTCGACCTCGCACCGGACGAACTCCTCGCCCGCCTCGACGACCTCGTCATCGACTTCGACCGGAGCCGGACCGGCGGACCGGACGATGCCGAGATCATCGGCGCCACCTGCCTGTACGCCGTCTACGACCCGGTCTCCCAGTCCTGCACGCTGGCCCGCGCGGCCCATCACCCGCCCGTCGTGGTGCACCCCGACGGCACGGTGGAGACTCCCGACCTGCCCGCCGGCCCGCCCCTGGGCCTGGGCGGTCTGCCCTTCGAAACGGGCGAGCTGCACCTGCCCGAGGGCAGTCAGCTCGTGCTCTACAGCGACGGGCTCATCGAGGACCGCGACCGGGACATCGACGACAGCCTCGACCTGCTGCACCGGACGCTGGCCCGCCCCGACCGGACCCCGGAGCAGACGTGCCGGGCCGTCCTTGACGCCCTCCCCACCCCGCACAGCAGCGACGACATCACCCTGCTCGTCGCCCGGACCCGCGCCCTTCCGCCCGCGAACATCGCGCGCTGGGACGTGCCGCACGATCCCGCCGCCGTCTCCGACATCCGCGCCGCCGCCCTGCGGCAGCTGTCCGAGTGGGGGCTCGACGAAGCCGCTTTCACCACCGAACTCGTCCTCAGTGAGCTGGTCTCCAACGCCATCCGGCATGCCAAGGGCCCCATCCAGATACGCCTCCTCCGTGACCGCACCCTGATCTGCGAGGTCTCCGACGGCAGCAGCACCGCACCCCACCTGCGCCATGCCGCCGACACCGACGAGGGCGGTCGCGGCCTGTTCCTGGTCGCCCAGCTCGCCGACCGCTGGGGCACCCGCTACACCGCGCACGGCAAGGTCATCTGGGCCTCGCAGCCCATCGACCCAGACGTCCGACACGACTGAGAACGGCCGACGCGGCTGACATATGCGTGCTCACGGCAGTTGTCCGAATCGAAACATCCGCTCGACGCCTTCCTGAGCGACGGCGGCCAACGGCGCTCCTCGTCGGTAAACGTCGACGGCAAAGGTTTGCGCACTCCGAGGGCCGGATTCACCCACCGGTGACCGGCCAGGACGCGAACCTGGACGCGGTGCAGCGGATCGTCTCCGGTGATCAGTACATGACCGCGTACAAGACGTTCCCGGACGAGGCCACCCGCGCTGCGGAGATCGCGGTGTACAAGGTCCAGGGGCGCGACATTCAGTTCGACGCGCTGACCCGGGACACGGTCGACAGCCCGACCGAGAAGAAGATCCCCGCGATGCTGGTTCCGGTCGTCTCTTTCACGAAGGACAACATCAAGGACACGGTGATCGCGGACGGCGTCTACTCGGTCAAGGACATCTGCACCTCGAAGTACGCGACGGCCTGCGCCGCGATCGGCCTGCGCTTCTGAGCACCGCGCGCCGCCAAGTGCTGTGACCGTATGGCTTCGCCGGGGTGGTGGATGCAGGGCTGTCGGTCTGCCAGTGAGAAGCCCTCGACGTCAGGCCGCGTCGATCACCGGCGGGATCTCGCCCGGGCTCCTCCGCCTCTTCACTGGACCGGCCGCCCCGGTCTCTTGGCAGACGCCGCGGCCACTCCCCACCACTAGTAGCTGTCGTATGTGGGCCTGCCGTTCGGCCGGTACACGCCGACGACGGTGCCGCCCTTCGTCGTCGAGACGCTGACCGGTTCCAGCGCGGTGGGGATCGCACCGTCGGCGAACAGCCGTTTGCCGGTGCCGATGATCACCGGATGGATGGTCAGCCGGTACTCGTCGACGAGTCCGTGCCGCATGAGGGTCTGGGCGAGGTCTCCGCTGCCGACGACGTTGACGGCGCCGCCGTCGGACGCCTTCAACTCACGTACGGCATCGACGGTGTCGCCCTGCAGCAGCGTGGAGTTCTGCCACTCGACGGACGTCAGGGTCCGGGACGCCACGTACTTGTGCATGCCGTTCATCCGGTCGGTGAACGGGTTGCCTGGATCGGCGGTCGGCCAGTACGACGCGAAGATCTCGTACGTCTTGCGGCCGAGCAGCATCGCGTCGGAATCCTCGTACCAACCGGCGATGGCCGCGCCGACCTCGTCGTCGGCCACCGGTTTCTGCCAGCCCCCGTGCTCGAAGCCGCTCTCCGCGTCCTCGTCCGGACCCCCCGGCGCCTGCATGACGCCGTCCAGCGTCAGAAACGTACAAACGATGATCTCGCGCATGGTGCGCTCCTTTCGTCCACGGGTAGACCGCACGTCCGCAGAAAACTCATCGGCGGGAGACGATGCCGGAGCCGGACCAGGCCGAGGCGCCAGTCCCGGACACCGCGCCGGTGGGCCGCGGGACATGCCATTGGCCGGTCAGCCTGCTGTCGGGCTCCGAACAACTGGTTCCGTCGGCCGCAGGGGCGCTGGGCCGATGCCCCTGGTTATACGCCCTCTCATGGTCCCGTCGGCGGGAGCCACTACACTCGCCTCCCCTGACCGCTCACACGTGCGCGGTCGGCTCCCGCTGCCGCGGGCATTCATTCATCGGGGGACATCCATGAAGGATCCAGGGTCATCCGGGCTGGACGTCGGCGCGGCTTTCGAACGGCTCCTGGGCCGGGCGCTGGACTCCGGGCGGGTCAGGGAGGCGCTTGGCCGGTCCTGCGGGAAGCTCGACCGTGAGTGCCTGCGTACGCGCGCGCTCCGGGAGCGGGCCGCGATCGCCGAGGCGGCCGCGGCCGAGTACCGCGAGTATGTGGAGGCCGGCGGCCGCCAGGACGCCCGTGGGGACACCGGCGCACCGGCCGCGGCCGGGAAGCGGGGCGGTGGCTGGCTGATGGCCGTACTTGCCTTCGTGGCCGTCGTAGCGGTCGCGTTGCTGGCACTCGGATTCGCGCTGCGGGCCTTTGTCGGGCGGCCCTACGTCGGCGACGGCGTGATGACGGCGGGACTGATCGTCGGTGCCGTGGCCGCCGGGGCGATCGTGGGCGACCTCGCCTGGTCCTGGAAGGCACCGGCCCACGACCGCCCGGGCGCGGACGACGCGTCGTCCGGCGAGGGAGCGGCCGAGGGCGGCTGGATACAGGAGGAGTGGGAACTCGCCCTGCTGGAATGGGGATTGGTGCCGTTCCTGCTCGACTGCATCGAGGAGCCGGGACTGCTCGAACAGGACAACCGGCCCGCGCGCTGACTCGTACGGGCCGGTCGGTGCGTCAGGGGCTCGCGGCGCTGGACGGGTTCGTCTCCGGTGTGTCCGCCGAACTGTGGTCGGGGGAGAACAGCGCCACGCCGACCAGCACTGCCCCGAGGAAGATCAGCACGGCGGCGACGGTGCTCACCGTCCGCGATGTGCGCGAGGTCCGCGATGTCTGGGACCGGCGTCCGGCGGTGGCGCGGACCCCCTCGCGCGGCCGGCGCCGCGTCCGATGCGCCGAAGCGGTGCTGCCGGCGGAGGTCGGGAAGGCGTACGTGGTCACGGAACCGGAAGCCGTGTTCGCCCTGGGCTCGCCGATCGTCTCCCGAGGGGTCGCACGTGGCGCCGGCCGGGGAGGCGGTGCGGCCGCGGGGAGGGGCTCGGGATGTCCTTTCCAGGCGCCGCCGGCGAACCAGTTGGCGGCCTGGCCCGCCGTGGGACGGTCCTCGGGCCGCTTGGCGAGCAGCCCGAGCAGGTAGTTCTCGAAGGCGGGCGGCAGCCCGACACCCAGCTCCCGTGGTGGT
The DNA here is from genome assembly GCF_040655035.1 of Streptomyces sp. NPDC050549. Lineage (NCBI taxonomy): Bacteria > Bacillati > Actinomycetota > Actinomycetes > Kitasatosporales > Streptomycetaceae > Streptomyces > Streptomyces sp. NPDC050549. The sequence goes on along the minus strand of NZ_JBFAJD010000024.1, from coordinate 126,403 downwards.
ACGGGGGCCGTGTCGAGATGGTGATGGAGTACGGCGATGGCGCTGCCGGCGCGGAACGGCGGCTGTCCGACGAGGAGTTGGTAGAGCACACAGCCGAGCGAGTAGACGTCGGACGGCGGTCCGGCGGGCTGGCCGAGGGCACGCTCGGGGGCGATGTACAGGCTCGTCCCGACGATCTGGCCGGTCGCGGTGAGTGCGCCACCGGGGTCGTTCATGAACTGCGCGATACCGAAGTCGGCGATCTTCACGGACCCGTCGGCGTCGAGAAGAAGGTTGCCGGGCTTGATGTCCCGGTGCACGATGCCCTGTTCGTGCGCGGCGGCCATCCCGGCGGCCGAGTGGGCGGCAATGCGGGCCACCTGCTCGGCCGGCAGGGATCCCGCCTGGGCGAGCACATGGGAGAGGCTGTCGCCCTGGACCAGTTCCATCACCAGGAACAGCCGGCCCTCCTGCTCACCGAAGTCGAGAACGCCGACCACATGGGGGTGGCTGAGCCGGCCCGCCGTCTGCGCCTCCAGACGGAAGCGGGCGGCGGCGGTGGGTTCGGAGTTCTGGGCGTGCAGGAGTTTGACGGCCACGGGTCTGCCGCCCACCTCGTCGTACGCCTGCCAGACCTCGCCCATCGCGCCGCGTCCGATGGCGACGTGCAGCCGGTACCGGCCCGCTATCAGCACCTGTTGTTTCATCCTCACGCAGTGAGACCGACTCGATCGCTGCGGCCCATGTCCCTTGGCAGGAACGGGTGTTGGTGGGGAGGCCGCGGCTTCCCTACCCTACTGGCGGGTCGAGGGTGTTCGCCCACGATCGGGGATCGGCGGTCGGACCGATCGGGCCGGCCCGGTGTCAGTGGCGGCTGGCAGCATGCACTCCATGACCACAGCGACCGCGGCCGACTACGGCTGGATACGTTCCGCGACATCACCGTTCCGCTATGCGCTGGAGAGTGGATACGTCCTGACGCTGGTGCGGGGAGTCTCCCCTGAGCAGTTTCTCGCGCTGGCGGGAGCCGAGCCGAGGGGTGTGTGCGAAGGAGGCGACGAACTGATCGAGCGGCATCAGGAGCTCCTGGAAGAATCCGATGGCGGGGACGGCCCCTACGTCCTCGCGGGAGCGTGCGCTGTCCCGGGTGAGGACGGCGCCTGGACTCTCGCCCTGGCCCTCGGTGGGGATTCATGGCCGCCCGGCTTCATGGAAACCCTCTCGGCCGGGACCCGTGCCGTCTCCCATTCGAGCAATGGGGGAAAGCCCATGCACTTCTTCCACTGGTACGAGAACGGGGAGTTGCGCACCCGTTTCGAATGGCCCACGGTCCGAAGTGGTAGCACCCCGGACGAGCTCAATTCCTTGATGTGCGAGGTCGGTCTCGGCCTCACGGACGACGATGCTTCCCGTGTCGATCTCAAGGCGGCGGTGTTCGCACTGGCCGAGCGCCTTACCGGAGTCCGGTTGGCCGTGGAACCGATGGCGCTGGCCGAGTACCGGACGGCCGTAGTGCCCGAGGCACCCGCCGAGGAGTGGACGAGCATCACCATCGACATCACTGATGCGTACGGCGTGCGGACCTACGCGCATATCGAAAATGATGGCTGATAAGGTCTGGGTTTATGAGCGGAAATATATATGTGGGAAATGCGGGCAAGGATGCGTCACTGGACAGCGGATGGCTCCTCGGTCATTTCAAGGACGCCGACGACCCTCGTCATACCGACGCCGTAGAGGTCAAGTGGGGAATTCACCCGCAGAGTGATGAACGGCTGGAATGGGTGAGAGGCGACGAGCGGACTGCGCTCCTGGTACTCGTCAGTGGCCGGTTCCGGGTGGAATTCCCGGAGCGCAGTGTTCTTCTGGAGAAGCAGGGGGATTATGTCGTGTGGGGACCCGGAGTCGACCATTCCTGGTTCGCGGAAGAGGAATCCGTGTTGGTTACGGTTCGGTGGCCGTCCGTAGCCGGTTATGCGGTGACACGGGAATAGCGGAGAGGAATGGCCGGCGTACGGGTGCTCGGCAACGCCCAGCTCGGCGCCATCGGCGACCCGCACCACCGCCCGCCCCGACAGCGTTCCGTAATCGATTCCGATGACGTAGGTGTCGATGTTCGCACGGTCCTCGTGCGGTGCGTTCACAACCGGCCGTCCTTCTGCTGATCGGTGATTCGGTGTGCCCTGCCGGGCCTGGCCGATGGGGACCAGGCCCTGTCTCGGGCGTCTACTGGACGAGCTTCCAGTCCTGCGAACCGTCCGTGAGCGCGGTCTGCAGGGTGAGTTGCGCTCCGGCGGTCGCGCCGGTCAGGTACAGGCTCGTGTTCTTGACGGACTGCAGTTGGTAGAAGCCGTCGCTGGTCTTGACGAGGTTCCAGCTGCCGGTGCCGCTGTTGTCGACCCACTGGCCGATCTTCTGGCCGGCCGTGGCGTTGCCTGTCCAGATGGCGGCCGCCCTGCCGCCGGACTTGTTGAGGAGCGTCGTACCGCCCTGTGGTTCGGTCACCACGTGCCAGTACTGGGTGTCCGGGTCGGCTGCCGCGCCGGTGTCCTCCAGGACCACGTCGGGCACGTTCCCGTTGCCGAGGTTGGCGTCGTTGGTCCTGTTGCCGGTGCCGATCACCTGGCCGGTCTTGCGGTTCACCAGCTTGTAGTAGGCACCGTCCGAGTGCCCGAGGTCGACCTCGGCGTAGGCGATCGTGGACGTGCCCTGGTTGTTGAGGATCGCGACCCGGCCGGTGCCGTCGACGTACTGGAGGTTTCGGCTGTAGCCGGCCGGAGAGGTCGTCTGGTACTCCGTCCACACTCCGTCGCTGCGCCCGCCCTTGTTGACCCAGACATCGCCGCTGCCCGCCGCGTTGTACACCAGGCGTCCGTCGGGGAGCCGGACGACGACCGGGCTGCCGCCGCCCGGGAGCGGGCGGGAACCCGCGACGACGGGCAGCGAGCCGACGGACATGCCCGTCTGGGTGCCGCGGAAGAACTTCAGCGGGTCGTCGGCGATCGCGTACCGGGTGTTGGCCCCGCCGCCCCAGTACTCGAACGTCAGCATCCACCGGCCGTCCGTCGTGGGGACGACATTGGTCATGCCCGGCCGTCCGCCACCGATCTCCGTCTTGCCGCCACCCATGTCCTGCACGGCACCGGAGATGTCGACGACCGGGTCGCTCCACTTCCCGTCGCCTCCGTTCCAGGTCTTGTGGACGAGGATCTGGCCGTGCGAGTCGGCGGCGGTGTCATTGGCGGGGTCGGGAGTCGCGACACCGGTGACCGGGTCGAAGCCCGTGTAGTCGTTCTCGTCGGAGTAGTAGCAGACGAGCTTGCCCTTGTAGACCATCAGGTACGGCTCCCACAGGGGGTCGACCTGCTTGTCCTTGTTGGCGCTCGCGATGTTCCGGCCGATGGCGCCCGCGCTGCCGCCCTGCCACCCACCCGTGGCGATGACGTTGACCACCTTCCAGGTCTTGCCGTCGTCACCGCTCGAATACAGGGCGATCGCCAGGTCCTTGCGGTCCCCGTCGTTGTTCGGCGTCCAGGTGGGGTCGGCCGCCTTCTGATCCTTGTAGTAGTAGTCGTCGCCCGACACGACACTCGCCAGCAGCAGCGTGCCCTTCTTGAGGCTGCCGACCTTCTGCGGAAGGACGTAGAGGTAGGGGTTGGTCCAGTTGCTCGTGTACTTCGCGTACCGGGGATCCTTGGAGAGGTACGCCGGAGCCCTGACCTCCGACAGCGGCTGCCAGCTCGTGCCCTGGTCGTCGCTCTTGTAGACCGGGAGGGTCTGTCCGTCGGCGCTGCCCGACGCCGTCACGACCGTCGACTTCTCGAAGGACGCGACGAGCCGGCCGCTCGGCAGCTGCGCCGACTTCGGATAGATCGCGCAGTTGCCGCGCCCCTTCAGGCAGGCGTCACTGCCGAGTTGGTAGAGGGTCCCGCCCGTCGGGTTGTACGCCTGCGCACTGACCATGGGTATGGCGAGGATCGCGGATGTAGCAGCAAGGGTTCCGAGGGCTCGTCCAAGCCGTCTTCTCTGCATGGCCCCTCCTCAGGGGAGTTGGATCAGGGTCGGATGGCTGTTGCGGAGACGAGGACGCGTACGTCCCAGGCGCCGAGGTTCAGGGCAGAGCCGGCGACGATCGCATCGCCGGTCAGGGCGTCGGTGAGGTCCGCCGGGGCGGGGACGCTCGCGGGCTCCCAGCTCCAGTTGTGGACGATGTGCACGCGGCGGCCGTCGGGTGCGGTCCCGGTGGTCGCGGTGACGGTCGCAGGAAGGTGCTGCCAGCCGCTGGTCGCGGCCGGGGACAGCCACTCGGCCAGCGCCCGGGCGAGGTCACGGTCCGGCGCCGTGCCGACGCAGGTGATCCGGCCCGCGCCGTGAACGCGGGTGGTCACCGCGGGCCAGCGGCCGTAGTGCGGGTGCTCGTAGGCGGCGAGGACTTCCGCGTCCACGGCCGTGAGGCCCTCGATCCACCGCGTGGCACGGGCGTTGGCGGACACCTCGAACAGGCTGCCGGGCACCGCGCGCACCGGTACGTCCTGGGTGAGGTTGCCGAACTCGTCGTACTGCACGCCAGCAGCCTCGACGAGCCGTCCGGGGGCCGGTTCGTGGCGGGCCCGTGCCTCGTGGTCGGCGTAGCCGGTGCGCGGGCCCAGGACCAGGTGGCCGCCGGCGTGGGCGTACGCCTCCAGCCAGTCGAGCGTGGAGTCGTCGACGACGTACAGGGCCGGGGCGACGAGCACGGGGTGGCGTCGTACTGCCTCCTGCGGTGCCGTCCCGTCCCGCTCGCCGCGCGGATCGTGCAGCTGGCGGGCGTGGACGATGCGCACCTGGCGGCCCGCGTCGAAGGCGCCCCGGTAGAAGGGGTCGAAGAAGCGGTGGTAGGCGGCGGCGTCCGGCTCGCCGTCGGCGGTCGCGAGCGGCGGGTACTTCTGCATCAGCCACTTGCTCGGCGTCGAGTAGACCATCGTGATGTCCGCGTCCGGCTCAAGACCGGCGACGAGCGGGCCCGCGGCGCTGAACTCCGCGCCGAGACGGGCGATTTCGGCATAGGTGCGGCCGGGCCTGCCGCTGTGCGGGAGGACTCCGCCCCAGTAGGTCTCCGCACCGAAACGCAGGGTCTGCCACTGCCAGTACTCGATCATCCGGGCCCCGCGCGCGACGTGCGCCCAGGCGGCCTGGCGCCACTGGCCGTCGTAGCCGGGCCGGTTGTCCCAGGGGAAACCGATGCTCTGGGCGTTGGTCTCGGTGACGAGGAACGGCTCCTGGCGGGAGGAGAACATCCAGTCGGCCGTCTGGTACATCGACCAGACCCCGGTGGTCTTCCACTGCTGCTCGTGGTCGTCGGGTGTGGGGTCGGGCAGCAGGAGGCCGTCCTGCATGTCGTAGTACGGGTTGCCGGAGGCGATGTCGAGGCGGTCCGACAGCTCGTCGTCCTCGACTCCCTGGCGGGTGTACGAGATGCAGGTGGTGACGAACTGGCCCGGCCGGGCGTACTCGCGGACGAGGTCGGCCTGCCAGCCGATGAACTCGGTGACCTGGCGGGCCTGGAACTCCCGCCAGGCGACGTCGTATTGAGGCTGTTCGTTGCCGTCCGGGGTCCACAGGTCGGCCCAGGTGGACAGGCAGTGGGACCAATAGACCAGTCCCCATTCGCGGTTGAGGGTCTCGACGTCGCCGTACTTCTCCCGCAGGTGGTCCACGAAGCGCTGGAAGACGCCGTTGTTGTGGAGGAGGTGCAGGCCCGGCTCGTTGTCCACCTGCCAGCCGATGACCGCCGGGTGGTCGGCGTACCGGGCGACCATCGCGCGGATGAGCCGCTCCGCGTGGAAACGGAACGCGGGGTGGGTGAAGTCGATCTCCTGGCGGGCGCCCCAGCCGAGGCGCTGCCCGGTGGCGTACTCGGCGGTGATCTCCGGGTACAGGCGGACCAGCCACTGCGGGGCGGCGTAGGTCGGGGTGCCGATGATCACGGAGATGCCCCGTTCGTGGGCGCCGTCCAACACCGGTTGCAGCCAGTCGAGTTCGAACCGGCCGTTTTCCGGTTCCCAGGTCGACCAGACGGACTCGCCTACCCGGATCACGGTGAAGTGCGCTTCGGCCATCAGGTCCAGGTCGGTCTTGAGCTGTTCGTCGGGCCGGATGGTGGAGCCGTAGGCGGGCGTGTACTCGTGGTAGTACGCGGCACCGAACAGGACACGGGCAGGCAGAGCCGCCATGGGGGGAAACCTCCGAGGAAACGGGAAGTGGTACGTGGGACGCGGATGCGCGCTACTGCTTGACGCCGCCGGAGGCCAGGCCGCTCTGCCAGTACCGCTGGAGCATCAGGAACGCCACGACGAGCGGGACGATCGAGATCAGGGAGCCGGTCACCACCAGTGCGAGCATGTCGCTGCTGGAGCCGGCCCCGCCGTTCTGGGCCTGCGCTGCCCAGGAGGAGAGACCGACGGTGACGGGGTACAGGTTCGGGTTGTTGAGCATGATCAGCGGCAGGAAGTAGTTGTTCCAGGTCGCCACCAGCGTGAACAGCAGGACGGTCACCAGCCCGGGGCCGAGCAGCCTGAGGACGATCCGGAAGAAGATCCGTGCCTCGCCCGCGCCGTCGATCCGGGCGGCCTCCAGGATGCTGTCGGGGACGGCGTCCTCGGCGTACACCCGCATCAGGTAGAGGCCGAACGGGTTGACCAGGGACGGCAGGATGACGGCCCAGGGCGTGTTCACCAGGCCCGCCTTGGCGAACAGCAGATAGGTCGGGATCGCCAGCGCGGTGGCCGGGACCATCACGGCGCCCACGACGAGGTTGAAGGCCACCCGGTCGCCGCGGAAGCGGAACTTGGCGAACCCGTAGCCGCCGGCCGCCGCGAGCAGCGCGGCCCCGACCGAGCTGACACCCGCGTACATGACCGTGTTGAGCAGCCAGCGCACGAAGACGCCGTCGTCCTGGGTGAAGGTGGCCCTGATGTTCGTCAGCAGCTGCGGGGCGTGCGAGAACCACAGACCGAAGGTGTTGAAGAGGTCCTGCGTGCTCTTGGTCGAGGCGACCACCAGCCAGAGCAGCGGCAGCAGGAAGTACGCCAGGACGGCCAGCATGGCGATCGTCAGCGGGGTGCTGTGGCGCTTCCTGCCCCGCTTGCGCGCGGTGGCCGGAGCCCGCCTCGCCGGCGGAGCGAGCTCGGCCGTGGGAAGGGTGGTCGTCATGATGTCCTCCTGCGGTTGGCGGTGAGCAGGACGGCGTAGGAGACGATCACGATGACGAGGCCGAGGAGGAAGGACACCGTGGCCGCGTAGTTGACCTGCTGTCCGGTGAACGCGAGCGTGTAGGCGTAGAGGTTGGCGGTGTAGGAACTGCTGATCACGTCCGGGGCGATGCTCATCAACAGCTTCGGTTCGTTGAAGAGTTGGAAGCTGCCGATCACCGAGAACAGCAGGGTGAGCATCAACGCGGGCCTGAGGGCGGGCAGTTTGATGGACCAGGCGATGCGCCAGGCGCCCGCCCCGTCCACGGCGGCGGCCTCGTACAGCTCCTCGGGGACGGTGCGCAGCGCGGCGTACAGGATGATCATGTTGTAGCCGACGAACTCCCAGGTCACGATGTTCGACAGGCTCCCGAGCATCCAGCCGTCGCTGAGAAAGGCCGGGGCCGGCAGACGGAGATCGTGGCTCAGCTGGGCGAACGGGCCGAAGTCCGGTCCGTACAGATAGCCCCACATGAGCGCGGCGACCACGCTCGGCACGGCGTACGGGACGAAGATGCCGAGCCGGATCACCCGGGCGAACCGCAGCAGTCCGCTGTCGAGCGCGAGCGCGAACAGCAGCGCCAGCAGCAGCATCAACGGGACCTGGATCACGAAGAACAACGCGACGCGTACGACACCGTGGATGAGCTGGGGGTCGCCCAGGGCCCGGACGTAGTTGTCGAGCCCGACGAACGACGTTCCGCCGATGAGCCGTTCCTGGAAGAGACTGAGGTAGGCGGCGTAGCCGAGCGGGGCGAGGAAGAGCAGCAGGAACAGCGCCATGAAGGGTGCGACGAACAGTGGCCCTGCCGACCGGCGGCGGCGCGCGCCGCCGCGCCGGCCCTTGGGGGAGGCCGCGGTTGTGGCAGTCATCATCGGGCCTTTCTGAGGGGTGGGGTGTGCCGGGGGCCGGGTCCCGCACCGCCGCGCGGGACCCGGTGCAGCGTCAGGCAGAGTGGACCGTGAAGCCCTGGGTCTTGGCGTACGTGGTGAGCCGCGACTGCCAACTGCCCAGCGCGCGCACGGTGTTCGTCTTGTCGGCGAGGGACTTGCCGACGGTCTCGGTCCAGTCGGTGGCGGCCTGGTCGAGGAACGGGGGCCACTGGAAAGAGGCGTTGACCGTGGAGCTGATGTCGGCGAAGACCTGGTTGACCTTCTGGCCGCCGTAGAAGGTCGGGGCGTCCGACACGAAATCGGCATCCGTGAGCAGGGCCTTGGTCGCCGGGAAGAAGAACTGCTCGGTGGCGAACATCCTGGCGCTGGCCGGGTCGGTGTTGAGGAACTGGGCGAACACCGCTGCCTGAATGGGGTTCTTGGTGGAGCGGATCACCGCGGTGGTCGAGCCGCCCCAGTTGCCGGAGCTGGGCTTGGCCGCGTCCCACTGCGGGAGCGGGGCCGCGCGCCACTTGCCGGCGGTGGCCTTGGCGGAGCCGGACAGGAAGACCGGGCCCCAGGCGGCGGTCAGCCAGGTCGCGTACTTGCCCTTGTTGAGGGCCGCGTACCAGGAGTCGGTGAAGTCCGGCTCCACGCCGATGACTCCCTCCTTGGCGAGTCCGCCCCAGTACGCGCCGAGCTTCTGGGAGACGGCGTCGTCCACGCCGATGGTGATGTCGCTCCTGCCGGACAGGCTGTAGGGCTTGGCGCCCGCCTGCCACAACAGGCCGTGCCAGGCGGCGACCTGGTTGGCGGCGAGGTTGGTGAGGTAGACGTCCGGGTCGGCCTTGTGCAGCTTGCGGGCGGCGGCGGCGAACTCGTCCCAGGTGGTGGGGACTTCGATGCCGTGCTTGTCGAAGATGTCCTTGCGGTAGAGCATGCCCATCGGGCCGGTGTCCTGCGGGATCGCCCAGATCTGGCCGCCGCTGCCGCTGACCTGGCTCCAAGTCCAGTCCACGAACGTCGACTTGAGCGCCGAGGCGCCGTAGGGACGCAGGTCCAGGAGGCTGTCGGTGATGGTGAAGGTCGGGATGGCCTGGTACTCGATCTGCACCATGTCCGGGGCGCCGCTGTTCGCCTTGAGCGCGGTGCGCAGCTTGGTGTACTGCGGTGTGCCCTGACCGGCGTTGACGACCTTGATCTTGACGGCCGGGTACTTCTTCTCGAAGAGCGCGACCTCCTTGTCGATGTTCGGGACCCAGGTCCAGAACGTCAGCTCGGTCGGCGTCTTCATGGCCTTGCCGATGTCGGCCTGGCTGACCGGCTTGCTGGACGCGGTCGAGCCGCCGGAGCCGCTGCCGCCGCAGGCGGTGAGGGTGGCGCCGAGCGACAGGGCGCCCGTCGTGGCGAGGAAGCCCCGCCGGCTCATGGAGAAGGGGCCGGGCATGGACGAAGAGGTGTTTCTGGGCATGGTGAACTCCCGCCGGTGGCGAAGTTGACGGCACGCCTGGCAAGGGCGTGCGGAGGCGTGATGGAGGAGGGGCGCGGACGCGCCGGCCGAGGCGCGGACGCCGACGGGGTCGGGCACGCGTCCTCGTGGACCGGGCCGACGACTTCTCCGTGTGCGGAGAGCGAGGTCGTGGCCGAAGAAGAAGGTGGTGAGCCGGCGACGGAGACGGTGGGGGATAGGCGGCTCGCCGTCTGCCGGCTTCAGGAACGCCCTTGCCCGGCAAGGGCGTTCGCAGGGGCGGGGCGTGACCGGGACCTGCGGCTCGTCCTGGGTCACGCGCCGGCCGTGCGCTCGTGATGTCCGGGCTGACCGGCGTCGTCACTGGTGGGTGGCCGGGCCTCCGTTCGGCGGCGGAGTGTGGTGCGCGCTCCCGCGGGAACGGGCGGCGGTACGTCCGCCGCGAGCCGGGGTCGTCCGGTTGGGCGGTGGCGCGGTCGAGGTACGGATGATGAGGTCGACCGGCGGGGGGCTCGACGGTAGAGGAGCCGCGTTCGGGTTCTCGATGGCGTGCACCAGACGCTTGAGCCCTTCCTGTGCCACGGCGTCGAACGGCTGGCGCACCGTGGTCAGCGGAGGAGTCACATAGGCGGCGACCGGGATGTCGTCGAAGCCGACCACACTGACGTCCTCGGGCACCCGCAGCCCGGCCTCCGTCAGCGCGCGGATCAGACCGATCGCCATGTCGTCGTTGGCGGCGAACACCGCGGTGACACCACCGTCCTCGGCCAGTTGGCGTCCCGCCCGGTACCCGGACGCGGCCGACCAGTCGCCCTCGACGGGCGGCGGTAGGGCCCGGCCGTGCGCGGTCAGGGTGGCCCGCCAGCCGTCGAGACGGTCCCGCGCGGCATACCACCGCTGCGGACCCGCGAGATGATGGACCGTCATATGACCGAGTTCCAGAAGGTGTTCGGTTGCGGTGTGAGCCATCAGGTCGGCGCCGTCGCCCGCGGTCAGCACGAGCGGCGCGGAGACCGGGGAGGGTGCACCGAGGACGAGGATCGGAACGTTCAGACGCGGGGCGGCACCTCCGTCGTCGCCGGGGATGCCCTCCTCGTCGATCGGCTCGGAGATGACGATGCCGTCCACGCCCTGATCGAGGAGCGAGTCCACGGCACCGGCCATGCCCGCCGGGTCGCCTTCCATTGTGTTGACCACGCGAAGTGCGTAGCCGGTGTCCCGGACGACCCGCTCGACCCCCATGAGCAGCGAGGCCGGACCGTACAGGGCCGTCCCCAGCGTCACCACGCCGATCGAGCGGGTGCGGCCGGAGGCCAGGGCCCGGGCGGCGTTGTTGCGCCGGTAGCCGAGATCCTCGGCGGCTTCGAGGACGCGCCGGCGGACCTCGGCGGAGACGTACTGCTCGTCGTTGAAGACCCGCGACACCGTCTTCTGCGAGACCCCGGCCAGGCGGGCCACATCCACGCTGCGCGGAATCGCGGTGTTCCCGCTCCGCCCTGTCCCGCGCGTCATGGTGTCTCCCGATGGCCGGCCTTGCGTGTCTGTCTACGCAGTCATGTCTGCGCTGTCATGTCTACGCAGTCATACGACTGTCGTCAAGAGTCCGGAACGCATCCGTAACGTCGGCCCCGGCGCCGCACGGCACCGGCGGACCCGATTAGGGATTCGGTAAGGGAACATCATCCAACCCTCACCTCCCTTCCTGAGTTCGCCAACTCCCCTCCTCGTACTACCGGTTGCCAACTCCGAGAAAGGAGATCGCAGTGTCCTTCGCGAAGATCACTCTGGCCAAGAAGGCCAAGAAGAAGGAGTGCGCCAAGGAGGCGCATCACAAGCACCACGAGAAGAAGCACCACCGCAAGCACAAGAAGCACGGCAAGTGACGGCTGTGCCGGGGTCCGCCCGTCCGCCTGACATGGACCCCGGCACGCACTGGGATCGGACGGCGGCAGGGGAACACCGCCCGTCCCGGATGCGACACGCCCGCGTCTCCCCGCTCGCCGCCTTCCGCACCTTCTGGCCCCTGGTCCGCGGCAACCGCGTCGCCGTCCTCTTCTCGGCCCTGCTCCTCATCGCCTCGTCCGCCGCCGACGCCGTCGCGATCGCCATCGCGGGCCGCCTCACCGATGACGTCCTCGCCCCCGGTGACCTCGACGCCTTCTGGGGCCCGGCCACGCTCTGGCTCGGCCTCGCCGTGGCCGGCGCGGCGGCTTCCGCCGCGGGCAGCTACCTGTCCGGCTGGACCAGCGAGCACTTCCTCCTGGGCATGCGCGACCATGTCTTCCAGCACCTCCAGCGAATCCCGCCGGACACCCTCGACCGCTACGGCACCGGCGACCTGGTCACCCGCCTCACCGGGGACATCGAGGTCGTGGAGACCCTGGTCGCCTCCGCCCCCGTCGAGCTGATCACCTCCGCCGCGGGCGCCCTCGTCTTCGCCGCCGCCGCGTTTTGGACCAGCTGGCAGCTGGCGCTCATCACCCTCGCCGCAGCCCCACTGATCTGGCTCGGCGCCCGCGTCTTCGGCACCCTGATGCGCACCGCCACCCGCGCCGAACGCGACAGCAACGGACGCCTCGCCTCCCTCCTGGAGGAGAGCCTCGCCAACATGCCCCTGGTGCAGGCCTACGGCCGTCAGCGCGCGGAGCGCAGCAAGGCGCACCGCGAGGGACGCACCTGGATGCGGGCCGGACTGCGCCAGATCCGGCTGTCCTCCGTGTACGGCCCGCTCGGTGAACTCCTCGAAACGCTCAGCGTGCTGGCGGTGATCGGCGCCGGGGCGTGGCAGATCTCCGAACACCACCTCACCGTGGGCGGCCTGCTCTCCTTTGCCGCCTTCCTCAGCTATCTCCACCCGAGACTGCAGGAACTCGGCGAACTCCTCGTAGGCGCCTCGACGGCCACCGCCGCCTGTGAGCGCCTGATCGAGGTCCTGCGCACCAGCCCCACCCCCGAACCGACCCCCCGACCCGACACCCCACCCCTCCCCGAACCCGTACGCGGCGCCGTCACCTTCCAGGACGTCGGCTTCTCCTACCCCGGCGCGCCGGGCCCCGTGCTCCACCACGTCCAACTCGACATCCCCCCGGGCCTGTTGGTCGCCGTCACCGGCCCCAGCGGCGCAGGCAAGTCCACCCTCGGCAAACTCCTGCTCCGCTTCCGCGAACCCACCCGGGGCCGCATCCTGCTCGACGGCCGGGACATCGCCGAACTCCCCGTGGACGAGGTGCGCCGCCACATCACCCTGCTCCCGCAGGACAGCATGCTCTTCGACGACACGGTCCGCGCGAACATCGTCTACGGCCGCCCGGACGCCGCCGACAGCGAGGTGCTCGCCGCCGCAGTCGCGGCCGACGCGCACGGATTCGTCAGCGCGCTGCCCGAGGGCTACGACACCCAGGTCGGCAAGCACGGCAACAACCTCTCCGGCGGCCAGCGCCGCAGGATCGCCCTGGCCCGGGCCATGCTGCGCACCGCGTCCGTGCTCGTCCTCGACGAACCCACGACCGGCCTCGACGACGCGGCGACCGCTCGCATCATGGCGCCCCTGCGCCACCTCGCCGCAGGCCGCACGACATTCCTCATCACCCACGACCGCCGCCTGGCCGCACTGGCCGACCTGGTCCTCCACCTGTCCGACGCCACCGCCGTACTGACGGCACCCGAACCGATCGCGGACGAGGCGGCCTGAGCGCGGGGAACCAACCCTCAGGCCGTACGCCCCAAGAGGTCTGCGGTGTCACAGGAGTGGGCAGGTCCAGCGCGCGGCCGAGGGCCAGGACGACGGGGGAGGCGTATTCCGCCAGGTGCAACGGGGCCCAGGCGGCAGCCAGTTGGAGGAAGTCGGCCAGATCGCGCTCCGCGCAGGAGAGCAGGATGCGCAGCTCGGCGACGGGCGGTTCGATCACCGGCCGCCTTCGTCCTCGGCGTCGACGGTCAGCCGGACGACACTGCCGTGGCGTTCCGCGACCGGAGAGGGGCCGTGCCCGAAACAGGCCCAGCCGCCGTCGACGACCTCGAACCAGTCGCGGTGCTCGTCCAGCCCGTTGCAGCAGCCGGGCAGCAGAGTGGTGCCGCTCGCCGTGTCCGTGATCCGCAGGCCTCCGGGGGCGAAGAGGCCGTCCGTGCCGAGCAGTCCGTGCAGGAAGGCGCCGAGTGCGTCGGTGGGCCTCGGCGGGTGGGTGCCATTCCCGGGCTCGACGGTGTCGCAGTCGGCGATGCTCATCACCGCCGTGCCCACCTCCGCGGGCGTGAGCCCGCCGTTCAGCGACAGGAAGCCGTACGGCACGGACTCGGCGACGGGCCGGAGGGCGAAGCCGTCACAGGCGCGCGTCTCCAGGACGGGCTGCAGGACGATCACCCGGGAAGTCTGCGGCACGGCTACTCGCGCGGGACAGCGGGTGCCCGCCCCCCTCGATCTCGATCTCGTTGCGGGTCCCGATCCGTGACAGCAACTCCCTTGTGTTCAAGGCAAGATCCGGATCGTCCCGGTCAACGCCCGTGACCCCGGCCGGTGGACGGCCGCCGTACCTCAGGAGACATCCATGCCGAATCTCGAAGTCGACGGCGCGGTACTCGTGTACGACGACGAAGGCCCCGTCGACGGAGCCGACGTGCCGCTGGTCTTCATTCACGGCTGGACGGCCAACCGGCACCGGTGGGACGACCAGTTCGCGCACTTCGCGGCCGAACGGCGGGTCGTACGGCTCGACTTGAGGGGGCACGGCGAGAGCACCGGGGCGGGGGCGCGGACCGTCGACGAGCTGGCCGGGGACGTCGTCGCGCTGCTCGACCATCTGGAGGTCGACCGGTTCGTGCCGGTCGGGCACTCCATGGGCGGGATGATCGCGCAGACCCTGGCACTCTCCCAGCCGCAGCGGGTCGAGCGGATGGTGCTGGTCGACTCGATCAGCCGCATGACGTACAGCTGGGCGCGCGGTCTGCTGCTGGCGGTGTCCACGCTGCTGCCGTTCAAGCTGTTCGTCGCCGTCAACATCCAGCGCGCCTTCGCCCCCGGCTGTCCCAAGGAGAAGATGCGCGCGTACATCGACGCCTCCGCCGCCACGCCCCGCGAGGTGGTCATGACCTGCTACGGAGCGATGCGCGCCTTCGACGTCCTGGACCGGGTCCACGAGATCACCGCGCCCACGCTCATCGTGCACGGCTACCACGACATCCAGCTGCCACTCTCCCAGATGCTGCGGATGGCGAACGCCCACCCCGACGCGGTCGTCCGGATCGTCGACGCCGGTCACGAACTGCCCGTGGAGAAACCGGCCGAACTCACCGCGCTCATCGGGAAGTTCGTGGCCACGCCGACGGTCTGAGGAGCAAATCCTCAGGCCGGCCGTACCAGTCCCGCGTCGTACGCGAAGATCACCGCCTGAACCCGGTCCCGGGCGCCGATCTTGGCGAGGATGCGGCTGACGTGGGACTTGACGGTGGACTCGGCGAGGCAGAGGCGTTCGGCGATCTCGGTGTTGCTCCAGCCCGAGGCCATGACGGTGAGGACTTCGCGCTCGCGGTTGGTGAGGGTGTCGAGGCGGCGGTCCTGCTCCGGGGTGCGGCCGGGCATGCGGTCGCCGAAGGCGTCGATGAGTTTGCGGGTCAGGCCGGGGGAGATGACCGCGTCCCCGGCGGCCACGGCGCGGATGCCCGCGACCAGTTCCTCGGGCAGCGCGTCCTTGAGGAGGAATCCGCTGGCCCCGGCGCGCAGCGCCGCGTACGCGTACTCGTCGAGGTCGAAGGTGGTCAACACGAGGACGCGGGAGCGGCCCCCGGACTGCACGATCCGACGGGTGGCCTCGATGCCGTCCATGCCGGGCATCCGTACGTCCATCAGGACCACGTCGGGGCGGAGTTCGGCCGCCAGCCGGACCGCCTCGACGCCGTGCGTCGCCTCGCCGACGGTGCTCAGGTCGGGGTACTGCTCGATGAGCATGCTGAAGCCGAGGCGCTGCAGGGCCTGGTCGTCGACGATGAGGACGGTGGTCATGCGGGGTGCTTCTCCATGAGGTCGGGAGCGGTCGAGGTGGGCAGGAGGAGGGCGTGGACGGTCCAGCCGCCCCGGGAGTTGGGGCCTGCGGCGACCTGGCCGCCGTAGAGCGCGGCCCGTTCGCGCATGCCGACCAGGCCCTTGCCGTGTCCGTCGGTGTCGGGGGCCGGGTGCGGGCCGGCGTCCTCGACGGTGATGCGCACGGCCTCGGGGTCGGCCGCGACCGCGACCTCGACGGTCGTGTCCGGTGCCGCGTGCTTGAGCGTGTTGGTGAGGGCTTCCTGCACGATGCGGTAGACGGCGAGCTGAAGTCCCTGGGAGAGACCGGTGAGTTCGCCCTTGAGGCGCAGGGTGGCGGCGAGGCCCGCGGCCCGGACCCGCTCCATCAGGGGGCCGAGGTCGGACAGTCCGGGCTGGGGCGCGAAGGGGGTGTCGTCGGGTTCGTCCTCGTGGATGACGGAGAGCAGTCTGCGCAGTTCGGCCAGGGCGCCGCGTCCGCTCTCCGCGATGATCCGCAGTGTGTCCGCGCCCCGCTTGGGTTTGCTCTCGGCGAGCCCTGCCGCGCCGCCCGCGAGACCGACGATCACGGCGAGGGTGTGGCCGAGGATGTCGTGCATCTCCCGTGCCACCCGGGCGCGTTCACCGGCGGCGGCCAGCCGGGCCCGCTGGTCGCGCTCCACCTCAAGGCGGACGGCGTGCTCCTTGAGGGCCTCGATGTAGGCGTTCACGAGTTTTCCGGCCAGGCCGAGCGCGGCCATCGACAGGATGGCGACGACGGCCAGGAACGCCAGCACCGGGGTACTGGCCTGTTGGTCCGACCCCTTGAGGCCGTTGAAGAAGACGATCGACACGAATGTCTGAACCAGGTTGTACGCGACGCCGACGGCCAGCCGGCTCGGAGCGCCGAAGCGTCCCAGGTTGAGCAGCGCCACCAGCTGGGTGGCGCTCGACCCCGAGTCCACCCGTAAGGCAAGGCACACCGCGGAGAGGACGACCAGGGCGGCGAACACCAGCACGGGCCGCTGCCTCCGCCACAGCAACGGCACGGTGAAGCCCGCGGTCACCGCCAGTATCAGTACGAAGGCGGAGGCGGAGTCGTGGGCCGCGCGCACCAGCGCCGGAATCCCGGCCAGCGCGTAGCAGGCGGGCACCCCCCACAGCCTGACCCGCGGATGCGCCGTGTCGGCCTGCCGTACCCGCCCCAGCCAGGTGAGCAGCCCGACGACCGCGCGGTACTCGGAGTCGCCCAGCCGAGCCCCTCCCATCAGGCTCTCGGGCATGAAGGACCGGGCCGTCATCGGTGGTGAGGTCACGGGATACACCCTCCAGGTGCAGGCGGGTCGCCCGCCGGTCCCGGGGGGAGGGGACCGGCGGGCGGGGACGGTGCGGCCGGGCAAGACCCGGACCGGCGTCCTGATGTGGATCGTACGGCCGCTGCCTCAGCGCTTCCCGGTGGCGCCGGACGACACGGGTGCCGGGTCCGGGGCGCCCGAGCCGTCGTCCGGGGTCTTGGCCAGCAGGTGGCGCAGGCGTTCGCCCTCGACGTCCACGTTGGGCAGGATCCGGTCCAGCCGGCCGGGCAGCGCCCAGGCACGGTGGCCGAGCAGGGCCATGACCGCGGGCACGAGCGTCATGCGGACGACGAACGCGTCGAAGAGGACGGCCGAGGCGAGGCCCAGGCCGATCGACTTGATCAGTGCCACGTCGTCCAGGAGGAAGCCGGCGAACACGGAGATCATGATGATCGCGGCGGCCGTGACCACCCGGGCGCCGTGCCGGAAGCCCGCGATCACCGCTTCCGTGGGCTCGGCCCCGTGGACGTACTCCTCACGCATCCGGGTCACCAGGAACACCTCGTAGTCCATGGCGAGCCCGAACACCACGCCGATCATGAAGATCGGCAGCACACTCACGATCGGCGAGGTCTGGTCGACCCCGAACAGGCCCGCCAGCCAGCCCCACTGGAACACCGCGACGACCACACCGAGCGTGGCCACCACGCTGAGCAGGAAGCCGAGGGCGGCCTTGAGGGGGACCAGGATCGAGCGGAAGACCAGGAGCAGCAGCACCAGGGCCAGGCTTACGACCACACCCAGGTAGGGGATCAGGGCGCCGCTGAGCTTGTTGGACACGTCGATGTTCAGCGCGGTCGTGCCGGTCACCATCAGTTCGGAGCCGGTGTCGGACTTCAGCGCCGGGCCCCGGCCGCGGATCTGGGAGACCAGGTCGACGGTGGCCTGGCTGGTGGGGGCGCTCTTCGGCACGACGGAGATCAGGGCCACGTCGCCGTTCTGGTTGAACACCGCGGGGCGTACGGCGGCGACGTCGGACAGTTTGCCCAGCTGGGTGACCGTGTCCTGCGCCGCCGTCTTCGTGTCACCGCTGCCGCGACCGTCGACGACCACCGTGAGCGGGCCGTTGTAGCCGTCCCCGAAGCCCTTGGTGATCGTGTCGTAGGCGATGCGCTCGCTGGTGCCCGGCGCGGACATGCTGTCGTCGGGCAGGGACAGGCGCATCGACAGGGCGGGGATGGCGAGGACACCGAGCCCGACGACCGAGACGAGCAGCATCTTCACCGGGTTGCGGGTCACGAACCGGGCCCAGCGCACGCCCGTCGTCTCGCCCTCGCCGCGCTCCTGGACGGCGCGCATCCGGCGGCTGGAGAACCGGCTGCCCATGATCCGCATCCCGGCGAAGCCCAGCACCGCGGGCAGCAGGGTCAGTGCGATCAGGACGGCCACGACGACCGCGAAGGCGGCGCCCAGGCCCATGGTGGTCAGCATGCTGATGCCGATGATGCTCAGGCCGGCCAGGGCGATGACGACGGTGAGCCCGGCGAACACCACCGCGGACCCGGCGGTGCCCAGCGCGCGGCCCGCCGCCTCCTCCGGTTCGTGGCCGTCCCGGATCTCACTGCGGTACCGGGACACGATGAACAGGGCGTAGTCGATGGCGACCGCCAGGCCCAGCATCAGCGCCAGCGTCGAGGCGGCCGAGCTGAGGTCGAAGAACGCGCTCGCGACCGTGATGGCGGAGACCGCCGCCCCGACTCCGAAGATCGCCGTCAGCAGCGGCAGCCCGGCCGCGAGCAGCGACCCGAACGTGATGACCAGCGCCACGGCCGCGATCAGCAGACCGATCAGCTCGGTCGCGCTGCTGCCCGCCTTCTCCTGCACGGCGTTGCCGCCCAGGCTGATCGCGAGGCCGGCCTTCTCTCCCTTGTCGGCCACGGAGTGCAGCGCGTCGCGGGCCGCGTCGGTGACATCGGCCTGGGCGACCTTGTAGGTGACCTGGGCGTAGGTGATGGTCCCGGACTTGCTGACCAGACCGCTCTGGTAGGGATCGCTGACGTTCGCGACCTGGGGAGCCTTCTGCAGGTCGGCGATCAGGGACTCGACCTCGGTCTTGTCGGCCCCGGACTTCAGCTGCTGTCCGGCCGGTGCCTCGAACACCACACGGGCGGTGGCGCCGGAGGCCGAGGCCTGCGGGAACTCCTTCTCCAGCAGGTCGATCGCCTTCTGCGACTGTGTGCCGGGCAGGGTGAAGCTGTCGGACGTGTTGGACGAGACGCTCGCCGCGCCGATGCCGACGACCGCCAGGACGGCGATCCACAACATCAGGACGAGCCGTCGTTGCCGGAACGAGAACCGGCCCAGTCGGTAGAGGAAGGTGGCCACGGAGTACTCCCACCAGGTTCGAGAGAAAGAGGTTCGAGAGGAAGAGGAGGGCCTGCGCGACCCACGTCTTCACGCTAGGAGCGCCTTTCCTCACCTCCGCGGCACCGAGGAAGTGAAAACGGCCGGGGTGACTAGTACCGGGGTACTAGGCCCTCTCCACCCTCCAGTCGAGGTGGGCGGCCCTCGGGTCCGGGAGGTCGCCGTGATCCACCCCACACGATCCGGGACAAGAGCCGGTTATGGTGACCAGGCGAATCGAACAGGGACAGAACCGGCGGAGGGCAC
The DNA here is from genome assembly GCF_040655035.1 of Streptomyces sp. NPDC050549. Classification (NCBI taxonomy): domain Bacteria; kingdom Bacillati; phylum Actinomycetota; class Actinomycetes; order Kitasatosporales; family Streptomycetaceae; genus Streptomyces; species Streptomyces sp. NPDC050549. The sequence goes on along the minus strand of NZ_JBFAJD010000024.1, from coordinate 106,897 downwards.
CGTGTCGGACGAAGGGCGTCGCATCGCCGGGCGCTACCGGCTGGCCGAGCAGATCGGCCGAGGCGGCATGGGCACCGTCTGGCGGGCCGACGACGAGGTCCTCGGCCGACAGGTCGCGATCAAGCGACTCCACGCACGGCCGGAACTCTCCGCCGACGAACTCGCCACCCTCTACGAGCGCACCCGCCGCGAGGCCCGCAGCGCCGCCCGGATCCAGCACCCGAACGTGATCGTCGTCCACGACGTCGTCGACGACGACGGCCGCCCCTGCATCGTCATGGAGTACGTCCCGGGCCCCACGCTCGCCGACCTCCTCAAGGACGGCCGGACCCTCCCGCACCAGGAGGCGGCCCGCATCGGCCTCGACACGGTCGCCGCCCTGCGCGCGGCCCACGCCGCCGGCGTACTGCACCGAGACGTCAAGCCCGGCAACGTCCTGCTCGGCACCGGCGACCGGACCGTCCTCACCGACTTCGGCATCGCCACGACGGACGGGGCGTCGACACTGACGAAGACCGGCGAGATGGTCGGCTCCATCCACTACATGGCACCGGAGCGGATCCGCGGCCTCACCCCCGGCACGGCCTCCGACCTGTGGGCCCTCGGCGCCACCCTCTACCAGGCCGTCGAGGGCCGCCCGCCGTTCCGCCGGGCCACCGCGATGGAGACCGCCTACGCCATCGCCGTGGACCCCCTCGAACCCATGAAGCAGGCCGGACCCCTGGAGCCGCTGATCGAGGCACTCCTGATCAAGGAGCCCGACGAGCGGCCGACGGCGGAACGGACCGAGCGCGCGCTGCAGACCGCGTGGTGGGGAGATGTGACCACCGAACTGCCGCCGCCCGTAGCCGAGTTGACCGTCGCAGAGCCGGAGTCGGCGCGAGACTCCGGCCGTGGGCGCCGTCGGGGTCGCAAGGGGCTCGTGGCCGGGGTGTTCGCCTTCGCCGCGGCGGCCACGGCGTTCGTGCTGCACGGGACATCGACATCGCCACCCGGGCACGCGGCGAGCCGGCCCACGACCACGCCCTCCACGTCCCCCCTCCCGGAGGGCTATCACCTCGTCCGGGACCGGCAACTCGGTGTCTCCTTCCCGGTGCCGGACGACTGGAAGGCCGGCAAGCGGTCGGCGGAGAGCGTCACGTACACCGACCAGACCGGTCTCGCCGGGCTCACCATCGGCGTCGTGGACCCGGCGGGACCCAATCCGAGCACGCACTTCGCGGACATCGAGGCCAACACCAAGGTCAACTATCCGACGTACCGCAGACTCCGTATGCAGCAGACCACCTTCCGCCAACAGCCTGCCGCCATCTGGGAGTTCACCTTCCAGGGCCGGGTCCGGGTGTTCCGCGCCATCGATCTCGGCTTCGGCAAGGAGGGCGACCGCGAGCACGACATCTACCTCTCGGCCCCGGACGCGAAGTGGGACACCTACCGTCCCGTCTTCGACACGGTCAGGGACGGGTTCGTGACGAGCGCGCCGTAACTCGCGGGCTCACGCCGGGTGTTCGGCGCAGGGGCAGCCGGCCCCTACCGGGTCGGAGCCCGGCCGATGACCCCGTCGGCCTCCAGTGCGGTGATCTCCCTTGCGGTCAGCCCGAGTTCGGTCAGCAACTCGTGGTTGTGCTGTCCGAGCAGGGGCGCGGGACGGGTCCTGCGGGGGCCGGGGCTTCGGGAGAGCCGAGCGGTGATCAAGGGGTCGCAGCGGACGATATCCGCGGCGGGAACCGAGCGGCCACGGAGTTTCGTCCCCCGGCGACCGGCCCCCGCTCCCGACCGATCGCACCGCACCACGGGTCGCTACCGTGCGAACGGGTGCGCGGGTGCTGGGATGGGGGTGGCAGAAAGGGGCCGTGGTGGACGGTGACGGGGTTGGCGTGGCCGAGGAGGGCTCCGCGGATCGGTTCGTGCTCGCGCGGCGGGCGGTCTCCGCGATCGGGTCGACGCTCGACGAGCGCAGGACCGCGGCGGAGTGCGCGGGGTTCCTCGTCGACGAGCTGTGCGAGGCCGCGGCCGTCGACCTGTTCGCGCAGGACGAGGCGCGCCCGGCACCGCACGGCATGCTGCACCCGATGGCTGCCGTCGGCCGCAAGGAACTGCTGGACAGCCTGCGCAGCACGCCACGCGAGGACGTCATGGTCCGGGCCCTGGACGCCGGCCACCCGATCACCACCTCCTTCACCACCAACGACCACGGCGTCCTGGCCGCCCTGTCCGTGCCGCTGACCGCCTGGGGAAAGGCCTACGGCGCGCTCCTCGCGATCCGCGCCGGACGCACGTTCGGCGACGACGAGGCCGCCGCCGTGCACTACGCGGCCCGGCTCACCGCCGCCCATCTGCACCACGCCGTCGAACACCACCGGCTGCGCACCACCGCCCTGAACCTCCAGCAGGTCCTGCTCACCGAGCCCAGCCGCCCCCACCCCAACATCGAGATGGCCACCCGCTACCTCCCCGCGGGCAGCGGCACCCTCGTCGGCGGCGACTGGTTCGAGGCCGTACGACTGCACTACGGCCGCACCCTCCTCGTCATCGGCGACGTCATGGGGCACGGCCTGGACGCGGCGGTCGACATGAACGCCTACCGCTCGATGCTGCGCTACGTCGCCTCCACCGACCTGCCGCCCCACCGCATCCTGCGCCAGATGGACACCGCGATGTCCGAGGAGCACAACCGCCGCCCCGCGACCTGCCTGCTCGCCCTCCTCGACCCGGACCGGGGTACCGCCGCCTTCGCGAGCGCCGGCCATTTGCCGCCCGCCGTCTTCCACCGCGACGGCGCCGGCGAACTGATCCCCGTCCCCGTCGGCCCGCCCCTCGGCACGGGCTGTGCCGACTACGAGATGACCACGCTGACCCTCACCCCCGACGACACCCTGGTCATGTTCACCGACGGGCTGGTCGAGCGGCGCGGCGAGGACATCGACGTCTCCCTTTCCCGCCTGGCGCGGCTGCGCCTCCACCCCGGCCAGGGCGTCTCCCGCCTCCTCGACGACATCGTGCTCCGCCTCCATGTCCAGGAGGCCGAGGACGACGTCGCCGCGACCGCCGCCCGGCTGTGCCCCAGAGGCCCGGTTTCCGGATAACTTCGCAAACGGGAAACAAGTACGGCGGCCGATGTCTCCGGCAGGGTCGGACCATGCGCCGGCCGGCCGTCCCCCAAGCCTTGGCAACACCCCGGCAACGCCTGGATGTTGCCGGTCACGGCTTGGCCAACCCCTTTCCGCGCGTTGGCCGCAAATTCACCGCACGCCCCTGACGCCCCATACCAGGGCGGGCGGAGAGTGATCCGAGGTCTGGTCCACGAGATCCCTCGAAGCTCTTCAAGAAGGGGCAATCATGGCCGAGTTGACACGTCGCAGACTCCTGGGTTCGGCCGCCGGCACATTGGGCGGTGCCGCGGCTCTCTCCCTCCTCCCGTCGAGCGTCCAGAAGGCCGTCGCCGCCGAGCCGCCGGAGAACGGCTCGCTGCGGGACGTCGAACACGTCGTCATGCTGATGCAGGAGAACCGGTCGTTCGACCACTACTTCGGCACGCTGTCCGGCGTTCGCGGTTTCGCCGATCCGCACGCTCGCAAACTCGACACCGGGCGCAGCGTCTTCTACCAGCCGGACGCGGTGAACCCGAAGGGCTACCTGCTCCCGTTCCACCTCGGCACCCACACATCCAGCGCCCAGGCCATCCCGTCAACCAGCCACGCCTGGTCGGTGCAGCACCAGGCCTGGAACAACGGCAAGATGGACCAGTGGCTGCCCGCCCACCGCGCGGCCGACGGCGTCAACGGCCCCTATGTGATGGGCTATTACACGCGCGAGGACATCCCGTTCCAGTTCGCGCTCGCCGAGACCTTCACCATCTGCGACAACTACTTCTGCTCGGTGTTCGGGCCGACCTGGCCCAACCGGCTGATGTGGATGATTGGTTCCATCGACCCCGGCGGCACCCGGGGCGGCCCGATCATCAGCAACGCCGCGCCGAGGCCGTACCGCTGGACGACGTACGCGGAACGCCTCCAGAACGCCGGTGTCAGCTGGAAGGCGTACCAGGAGGAGGACGACTACGGCACCAACATGCTGGAGCAGTTCGCCTCCTTCAAGAACGCGCAGCCCGGCTCCGACCTCTACGAGCGGGGTGTACGGCCGCAGGCGCACGGCACGTTCGAGGACGACGCGCGCAACGACCGGCTGCCGACGGTGTCGTGGATCTGCCCCACGAGCTACCAGTCGGAGCACCCGGACTACCTCCCGGCCGCCGGCGCCGACTACGTCGCGTCGAAGATCGAGGCCATCGCGTCGAACCCGAAGGTGTGGCGCAAGACCGCGTTCATCCTCAACTACGACGAGAACGACGGTCTGTTCGACCACGTCGTCCCGCCGACCCCGCCCGCGGGCACCAAGGACGAGTTCATCCAGGGGTTGCCGATCGGCGGCGGCTTCCGGGTACCCGCCATCATCATCTCGCCCTGGACCGTGGGTGGTTGGGTCGCCTCGGAGGCCTTCGACCACACCTCGGCGCTGCAGTTCCTGGAGCGGTTCACCGGGGTCGAGGAGCCGAACGTCAGCGACTGGCGCCGTGAGACCTTCGGCGATCTCACCACCGCGTTCCGCTTCCGCGACGCCCGCCCGCGCTCGCCCCGGCTGCCCCACGACACGGCGGAGCAGCTGGAGAAGGCGCAGGAGGAGGTGGCGACCCTGCCGAAGCCGACCCTGCCCGGCGCGGACCAGAAGTTCCCGCACCAGGAGCGGGGGCGTCGCCCGCACGTCTGACCGGACCGTCGTGATGGGCGACCCCGGCAGGTGTCGTCCGGCAGGGGCTGCTCGCGCGTCGGAGATGGTGCGCTTGGCGTAGTCGCGGCCGAACGGCGGCAGGTGGGTCGGTGGTGTCTGGCCTCGGTCGTTGTGATGGGCGGTCCCGGCCGGTGTCACCCGGCCAGGGCCGCCCGCGCCGCCGACAACGCCTGCTCGGCGTAGCCGCGCCCGAACAGCACCACATGGACCAGCAGCGGAAACAGCTGGTGCAGCCCGACGCGGTCGGTCCAGCCGGGGGCGAGCGGCGCGGCCTGCTGATAACCGTCCAGCACCTCGGACAGATACGGACAGCCGAAGAGACGCAGTATGGCCAGGTCGGTCTCCCGGTGTCCGCCGTGCGCGGCCGGGTCGATCACGCGGACGTGTCCGTCGGCGCCCCACAGCACGTTGCCGTTCCACAGATCGCCGTGCAGCCGGGCTGGCGGCTCGGCGGGACCGGCGAGTTGGGGCAGCCGTTCGCAGACCCGCTCCACCACCGCTGCCTCGGCGTGCTCCAGGGCGCCTGTGTCGACCGCGCTGCGCAGATAGGGCAACACCCGTTGTCCGGCATACCAGTTGGGCCAGTCGGCGGCGGGAACGTTGCGCATCGGGGCGAGCCCGATGTACGCCTCCGTGGGACCGCCGGGCGGCGGCGCGCCGAACGCCGGTGCTCCGGAGGCATGCAGGGCGGCCAGCTCCCGGCCGAACCGGACCGCCGCTCGTGCGCTCGGCGGACCGGTGCGGACACGATCGGTGACCAGCCACCGCTCGTCCAGCCCGCGCACGGCGGGCACACGGACCGTCCCTGCGTCGCCCAGCCAGCGCAGCCCCGCCGCCTCGGCCCGCACGGCGCCGGGCGCCTCGGCCCGCTTCACCATCACCAACTGCCCGCCGTCCAGAGTGACTTCGCTGAGAGCCCCGGACAGCGGACGCTGACCGGTCACTACGCACCCGGTGAGCCGGGCCGCGGCGGCACCCGGAGTCTCGCTCTCGATCACGGTCACAGCGTACGACCGGTCAACCGCCTCCCGGCCGAAGAGCGCCGCGCAGCCCGGACTCGCACAGCACCCGCCGGACCGTCTCCTCCAGGGGGCTCGTCGCCGGGACCACCGTCTCGACGCCGCCGGGCAGCACATCCAACGGCCGGTACCATTCACGGAGTTGGTGCTCGCTCACCTCGTCCGCGATGGGCTTCGTCGCGTGCCGGGCCAGGGTCTCCTCGAACGGTACGTCGAGGTAGTAGCAGTGCGTGCGGCCCGGGTGGTCGGCGAGCAGCCCGGCCAGCATCTCGCCGTAGTGGGCGACGTAGAGGATGCCTTCCAGCACCGTGTGGAATCCGTGCGCCAGGGCATGGCGGACGGTCAGGTCGATCAGACCGATGTTCGCGCCGCCGGGGATGTCGCGCTCGCGCAGCACCTCCCGGCGAAGGACGTCCTGGCGCACCAGGGCGATACCGCGGCCGTACCGCTCGCGCAGGGCGGTGGCCACCGTGCTCTTGCCGGAGGCGCTGTTGCCGCGCAGCACGATCAGCCGGGTGGGGGAGGAGGGTGGCGTGGGCACCCGGGCACCCTACCCGTCGCGTATCGCCGAGTGACCGGGTGAGCACAATGTGTCCTCCGGGGCCCGCTCACTCTGTATATATATCGTGAGAAAATGGTGTGACAGTGGTGATTGGTGGCAGGGCCATGGTGGACGGGACGATCGACTACGCGGCGGTGTTCCAAGGGCTGCCCGGGATGGTGGCGCTGCTGACCCCCGACCTGGTGTACGCGGACGCCAACGAGGAGTTCCTGCGGATGTCCGGCCGCACCCGCGAGCAGGTCGTCGGCCGTTTCCTCTTCGACGTCTTCCCCGACAACCCGAACGACCCCGCCGCCACCGGCATGCGCAACCTGGAGACCTCACTGCGCCGCGTCATCGCCACCGGCGAGCGCGACACCATGGCCCTCCAGCGGTACGACGTCGAGTCGGCGGCCTGCCCCGGGCAGTGGGAGGAGCGCTACTGGAGCCCGGTCAACGCACCGCTCCTCGACCAGGACGGCAAGGTCGTGCTGCTGGTCCACCGTGTCGAGGAGGTCACCGAGCTGATCCGGGCCCGCGGTCGCTCCGGCAGCGGTCGCACCCGGGTGCTGGAGGCCGAGCTGTACACCCGCGCCCGCGAACTGCAGGAGCTCAACGAACGCCTGCGCGGCGCCCACGCCCGCGAACGCGAGGTCGCCCTCGCCCTCCAGGAGGCGATGCTGCCCACCAGCCGACAGAGCACGGGTCACCAGATCGCCGTACGCTACCGGCCCGCTGTCGGCTCCCTGAACGTGTGCGGCGACTGGTACGACGTCGTCGACCTGGTCGGCGGCAACCGTATCGCCGTGTCCGTGGGGGACGTCGTCGGCCACGGCCTGGCCGCCGCCGGCGTCATGGGCCAGCTGCGCAGCGCCCTGACCGCCACCTCCCGGGTCGCCGACGGTCCCGCCCAGGCCCTCGACGTCCTCGGTCGCTACGCCAACGTCGTCGACGGCGCCGAATCCGCCACCGTCGTCACCACCTTCGTCGACTTCGACGACCACACCATCACCTACAGCAGCGCCGGACATCCACCGCCCGTCCTGGTCCGTCCCGACGGCAGCGTGGAATTCCTCGACCGGGCCACCGACCCGCCCCTCGACGCACGCCCCGCCCCGAAGCCCAGACCGCAGGCCGGCACCACGTTCTCACCCGGTACCACCCTGGCCCTCTACACCGACGGCCTGATCGAACGCCGCCACGAGGACATCGACAGAGGCCTGGTCCGCCTCGCCGACTCCCTCGTCCGCCACCGGAACGCCGACCCCGAAGCCCTCGCGGACGCCGTGCTCCTCGAACTCCTCCCGCACGGCGGCGCCACCGACGACACAGCCCTGATCATCGTCCGGCTGTGACCGGCGGCAGAGCGATCCCGGGTCATACGACGATGCAGGTCAGCGCCGCCCACAGCAGGGGCGAGTGCTCGATGCGGCCGTCGGCGCGCCATCGGTCGAGCTGCTCGCGCTGCCAGCGGCCGAGCCGGTGCACGGGGTCCTCGTGCTCGTGCGCCGCGTCGACCGCGACGATCGCCTCCGACAACGGGCGTACGGACTCCGGCAGTTGAGCCAGCCCATGGAAGGCGAAACTGGTCGGCAGCACCCAGCGGGTCGCGGTGACCAACTCGGCACCGTTGTGCAGCATCGCCGTCGCCGGCCCGAACGACTCGGCGAAGCGCAGATCACCGCCGCTCTCGCAGCCGATGAGGGCGACCCGGGCCGGCGCCGGCCAGATCCGCGCGCCCGGCTCGCCGTCCGCGCGCAGCGGAAGCGTGCCCAGCAGCAGGTCCTTGGCCGACAGCGGCCGATGCGTGCGCAGCGGCTCGGTCAGACCGGCGGTGTCCGCGGCGCAGGACAGGTGCAGCGTGCCGTCCTCGCTCTGCCCGCCCTCGACCGGCGCACCGCTGACATGCCCGACGTAGAGCAGTCTGCGGGCGCCCGCGCGGAGCACACCGCTCAGCCAGTCCCGGTCCAGGTCGGTACGGCGGAAGGCCTCCGCCGGGGTGGCGACGGACGGTACGACGGCGCCCGCGTCGAGATGGCGCCGGACCAGCGACAGCAGCTCGGGGTCGGAGCCGGGCGGCCCGAGCACCGAGCCGAGCGGGGAGTCGGCGCGGAAGCCGGGGACGCGGGGGTCGAGGACGAGGACGACAGGGTCCGTGTCCGCGCCCGTGCTCCGTGTCGCTGCGGTCGACGGATCTCGTGGGCGCAGTGACGCCGGTGCGGTGGTCACCACGTCCGCCAGGTCGATGAGCCGGACATCGTCGTCGACGGCGAGCAGCTCCCAGGGGACCTGGGCGACCCGGGGCGACGGCTGGATCCGTACCAGTGGACGGCCCGCGCGCTCCGACACCTGACGTATCTGCGCCGTCAGCCCCTCCGGCCACAGGGCCTCGGCCAGTGTCCGCGCGAGCCGGCGCTCGCTGCCGTGTTCGGCCAGCGCGCCCGTGAACGCCCGCCGCATACCCTCCGTCCCGTCGCCCGCCCCCGGCAGGGCACCGGCGAGTGCGCCGACCGCCCGGTCGACCTCGTGGCCGGGGCCGTGACCGGTGCCGAATCCCCTCGCCCCGCCGGCCCAGGTCCAGGTCATGAACAGATCACCGGCGTCGGCCAGCCGGATCTGGACCACCGGGCGGCTCGTCATGTCGTCGGTGATCCAGAACGGCACCTCCTCCTCGTGCACGATCCGCCGCCGGTAACGGAACTCGGCCGCCGCGATGTACTCCTGGAGCGCGACGCGTCCCGGACCCGGCTGCGCCGACATCCGCACCTTCGGCGGCGGCGAGACCCGCAGTCCGGCGGAGGCGGCGGCCTCGGCGGCCACCCCACCGAGGGCCATCGTGCCGTTCGCGGGTCCGTCCTCGTCGTCCTCGTCGTGTGCGTCGTGCCAGTACGTCTTCATGGCCGCGCTCGGGAAGACCGACGCGAGGTCCTCGACCGAGGCGGAGGCGGCAGCCGGAGCGGAGGCCGGGCTCGGATTCAGGGCCAACGAGGCGCCCGCGCAACGGTGTTCGGCCAGTTCGAAGAGCAGCCCCTGGTCCTGCCGGCGCATCACCAGGCGGAACACCAGCTGTACGGCGTCCTCGGCGAGCCGCAGCCACTCACTGCGCGCGTGGGCGGTGGCGAAGTCGTAGCGTGCCGCCTCCAGGGCCAGCGCGGCCGGCAGCGCGAGGGAGAGCGCGTTGTCGACGGACTCCCGCTCCCGCTCGCCGTGGTCCGTCCGGTTCACGTTGTCCTCAAGAGTGCGCGCGAGCATGAGGTCGACCTGCGCGCACCGCTCGTACACCGCCCGCTCCTGGTACACGTCCCGGGCCTCCTGGGCCAGCCGCTTCATCTCGTCGATGTCGCCCCGGGCGTAGGCGTGTTGGGCTCCCAGCAGCATGCTGTCGGCGGCGGCGATGGAGGCGCCGAGCCGTTCGAACCGCTCCAGGCTGGCCGTCAACAGGCCCTCCGCGCCGGTGCCGTCGCCGCGCTCACCGGCGAGGAAGGCGCGCGCCTGCTCGCAGACCGCGAGGTCGCCGAACCGGCCCTGCCGCTCGAAGAACGCGGACGCCTCCGCGAACAACCGCTCCGCGAGGTCGAGTTCGCCCCGGCGCATCGCGGCGTACGCCCGGTGTGCCAGCAGTGTCTGCTGCTCACCGGTGTCCCCCAGCAGCCGGAAGTGCTCCTCGGCGCGCGCGAAATGGTCCTCGGCCGCGTCGAACCGCCCGGTCGAGGAACAGATCAGACCGAGGGCGACCAGCAGTCGCGGGACGGTCTCCACCGCCGTCTCCGGTGTGGCCGACAGCAGTGCGGAAGCCTGTTCCTCGGCGGCCCCCCACGCGCCCCGGTCCATCAGCAAGTGCACCCGGTTCAGGCCGAGTTCGGAGGTGCGCAGTCCATCGGGGTCGTCGAACTCCGGCAGTCTGAGCGCCGCCTCGTCGAGACAGGCCAGCGCCTCGTCCGGATACCCGGTCCTGCGCAGCAGGTCGGCCCTGGCGATCAGCGTCCGCAGCACCAGCTCCAGCCACAGCTGACGGCCGCGCGGTCCCATCGGCGCCGACGCGATCCCGTCGAGCAGGGCGTGGGAGCGGTCGATGGCGTCCTGTGCCGCCGCCAAGTCCGTGGCACCCAGCCGGACACTCGCGGCGTTCGCCAGCAGGTGCGCGCGCAGGAACCGTACGTCGGGGGAGTCCTCCAGGGACTCGGCCAGGGTGAGCAACTGGTCGTAGACGGCGATCGCGGCGGCGACCTCGGCGTTGAGGTGATGTTCCTCGGCCCGGGCCAGACCGCTGTCGAACGGTTCGCCGTAGAGCGGCGTCACCGCTCCGCCGCCCTCTGCCGCGTCGTCTTCCTGGTCCGGCATCCGTCAGTAGTCCTCATCGGTGGTGGCGGCGGCGATCTCGGCGAGGAACGGTGCGGAGCAACTGTCGAGCGGTGGAGCGTCGTACACGACGGGCTGTGCCGCCGCCGCGAGGCGCCGCCGGACCAGTGCGCGGATCGCGTCGCGTTCGGCGCCGGTCTCGGGACCCGGGCCGGGATCGAAGCCGGGGAGGAGCACACCGAGTTCGACGCGCGGCCGGGTCTCGCCGGGCGGCAGATCCAGGTCCGCCCGGCCGGTCCAGATGTCGTCCCGCCTGGCGAGGGCGACCCGTTTCCGCGGACCGTCGTTCACCCGGACCTCCGCCGCGAGAGGGACACCGGTCGCGGGTGCCGCGCTGTGCGCGACGACATCGACCTCGAACTGCCGTCGCGCGCCGAGTGCGCGGGCGGTCCACGACACCGCCGTCTCGGAGGCGTCGACGAGCCCGGGCGGGTAGCGGCGCCAGTCGTTGGTCCCCGAGCCCCGGGCGATCAACCGGCCGCCGGCGACAAGCCGTTCACCCGCCGCGAGGGCGTAGCCGCCGTACCGGGCGAACAGCGTGCCGGGGTCCGACGGAGCGGCGGCGGCCGGACCGGGCCGGTCCAGGAGCGAACGAAGCCGGCGCAGCTCAGGGCCGTCCAGACCGGCGCCGTCCGCCGCGTCGTCGATCAGCCGCAGCACGCTCTCCAGCCGGCGTGTCGTGTCCGTCGAGGACCCCGGTGCCGCGCGCCACCATTGGATGAGCGGGTCGAGGGCGGCCCGATGGTCCTCGATCAACTCGGCCGCGCAGTCGTCGGGTTGGTCACCGAAGTCGGCAAGGTCACCGAAGGCGCCACCCCTCCCGTCGAACAGCTGCTGGCACTGATGCGTCAGTGCCGCCAACTCCAGCCCGAGTACGTCGGGTTGCAGCGCCGGTATGCCGTCCAGGTGCGAGGCCGGCCACCAGCGGGCCGCCCAGTGCCCGAAACCGAGCCGGGCGGCGTCGGCCGCGAGCGCGGTTGGGTCGGCCGGTACCCCTGGTCCGACCGGATCGCCCGTCGCGCAGGCGTGCACGGCGGCCGCGACGCGCTCGCCGTGGACCGCCCACAGCCACTGCTGCGCCTGCTCCACGTCGTGGATCTCGGCGGTCGGCGGTCCCGGGTTCCCGAGGACCGGCCAGGTCAGCACCGCTCCGGCGACGTCGAGCACCGCCCGGGTGAAGTCGGGACCGGCACTGCCGGCCGCGACCCGGATGATGCCGTCGTCGTCCCGTGCGACGCGGACATCCATGGGAGGCGTCGCCATCACGCACTCCTCGACTCGGCCGCTTCGGGTACGGCGGGTGGTGGTGCCGTAGGTGTCGACAGCGCGCGCAGCGCCGACCGGACCCTGGCCCGGTGGTCCATCATCACCGAGCGGGCGACCCCGTCGAGCACCGCCCAGGCCGCCGCGGCATCCGCCAGCGGCGCGTCGCGGACGTCCCGTCCGTGCAGTCGTACCCACAACCGCCGCATGTAGGCGGTCCAGGGCGTACGGAGGTCCTGGGCGAGGGCGTCCAGCACGCCGCCGTCCGGATCGGGGCGAGGAGAGACGGTCATCCGGCGGGCGCGCAGGACCGAGGCCTCCCGTCGCCAACGGCTGTTGACCGCCCGGTGCGCCGAGGTCCGTCCCGGCGCGGATTCCCCGGTGCCCAGCGGGTCGAGTCCGACCGCGAGCCGCCCGCCGAGTACGACGGCGACGCGCAGGCTCTCGTCGTACAGACCGAGCGGAGCGCAGCTACGGCCGACCTCGCGCCGGACGAGTTCCGGGACCGTCGGCAGTTCCTCGCGGCGGGCCGAGGACTGGAGCACGACGAAGAGCCGCTCGAAGAGGGTGCGGTCCAGCGGCGCGGGGAGCGTGGCCGTCGAGGCACCCCGCCCGACCTGCGGACGCGGCGGCAACCGCCGTTCCGTCAGCCCCAGATGGGCAGGGAGTTCGGCACGGGCCCAGACCCCGCCCGTGCCCGCCCACATGGCGCGGCCGAGCAACTCACCGTCTCCCGCCTCGACCATGCCCCCGTAGTCCGGTGACTTCCGCGGCCCGTCCGGCCCGCCGCAGGCTTCGAGCACCTCGGTCGCCCGCGCGAACACCGCGGCCGTACCAGAGGTGGTCGCAGCCCGGCGGCTCTCCCATGCGAAAGCCAACTCCACCTCGATACGGGCATGTTGGGTGTCGTCGGCCAGATGCTGCTTGAGCGCTTCCACCGTACGGCCGCCGTCCGAGTCGGCCACGTCCTCGACGACGGCCCTGGCCAATGCGCCCGCATCGGCGGCGGGAACTCCGTGCTCGGCGGCGAGTTCGAAGCACCGCTGGAAATACAGGTCCTGCGGGTTGCCCGCCACCACGCCCAGCGCCCGGCGGGCCCGCTTGAGGAGGGTGAACCACTGTGCCGTCGCGAGCAGCCGCGCACCGGACTCCCATATCAGCGCGTCGAGTTGGGCGGCCCGCTCCGGAGTGAGGAAGTCGGCCGCGAGTTCGGGGTGCAGCGCGGGCCGGACGACCAACGGCAGCAGGATCAGCTTGACGGTCCGGGTCAGGGGGGCGCCACCGGGGCCGCTCAGCGGTTCGAGACCCGGTCCGAGAGCGCGCCAGGAGCCGTCGATGACCATGGCGCGCGGACGGCGCGCGTCGGTCGGCTGGCTCGGAAGCGGCATGTCAGGAGGGTACGTCGTCCGAGATCGGGCGGTCGAACCTGGGATCGGTAGGCGAACGGGAGCACCTAGCGTCCACAGGGACAGCGGGAACCACGGGACACCAACCCCGATCAGAAGGAGGAGCCGTCATGGGACTCTTCGGACGTCGCAAGAGCCGCGAGGAGCGGGCCGCGGAGATCGCGGCACAGGTGGCCGGCGGCAAGGGCTTCTACGGCCGCACCACCCGCGCCTTCCTCGGCAAGGAGGACTACGCCAGGGTCCAGGAGTCGATGGGAGCGTACAACTCGGGCCTCGGAGTACAGCAGTTGCTCGCGGCGGGAGCGCCGACCACGTCGGCCGTCGTCGTGTCGATCGGCGACACCGGTCAGCTGATCAACCACGATCCGGTCGTCGACCTCGTCGTGCAGCCGTCGGGCGGCCCCGACCGGATCACCCTGCGGACCATCGTCTCCAAGCTGCGGATCCCCCGCACCGGCGACGAGGTACTGCTGGTCGCCGACCCCGCCCGGCCGGGCGCCTACCTCTACGCCGGGGACGGCGCGACCCCGTGACCCCGGCACTGCCGTACGACGCGCCGGTGACCGGGTCCGCGCCGCTCTCCTTCGACGGCCGGGTGCTGGAGGTCTTCGGCTACGTCGACGCGGCCCGGTACCACGTGTGGGAGGAGCCCCGGATCGAGTTCCGTACCGGCCGGATCCGCCGGCTGACGATCATCACCAAGTCCGGCCGGAAGCACACCGTCCGCTACGACGAACCCTGCCTCCCCGGCCTGCGCATCCTGGCGGACCTGTTGGAGCGGAGCCGGCCCCGGGCTCCTGAGCACTGACATGACCGACGACGGAGTCGGTGCCGATCCGGTGCGGATGTCCCTGGTCGACCGGGTCGGCCGGTGCGACGCCGTGACCCTGATCCGACCGACTTCGAGTGGAACGGCGAGGAGTCGGGCGTCCTGGTCGAGCCGCGGATCAGCTGTCCGGGGGTGCGGACCTTCGAGACGACGTGGAAACGCACGCACCACCCCGCCCTGCGTGCGGGCCTCCGGTGCGAGGCGGTGGTCGACCCGGCCGGCGGGCGGGTCCGGGTCGAGTTGTGAGCATTTTCGGTGGGGCGAGTCCACAGAGGACAGGAACGGAGGACAGGCCATGCGTAGCCGTACCGGTGTGTTCATCGGCAATCTGTTGTTCGCCGCGCTCTGCGGCTGTACGGGCCCGGTCTTCCTTGCCATCGGTTGCTCAGCCTGGGACCAGGACCCCGGCTGGGGCTGGCCGGCAGCCGTGGTGGCGGCCGGGGCGGCCATGACGCTCACGATCCCCGTCTCCGCGGTCGTCTCGACGCGGAAGGAGTTTCCCGGGATCACCCGAAGGGACCGGCTGAAGGGTAGGGGCTTCCCGTACCGGGACGACACCTTCGTGCTGTTGGCGCCCCGGTCCCAACAGGGCTCGGCGCGGGCGCGGTTGATGCGGGCGGACGTACTGGAGGCATCCCTGGTCCGGTACAACCCGGACGGCGAGTCGACCTTCACCACTCACGTCGGCAACTACACGCCCGACGAGTTCACACCGCTGATCGCACTGAGACTGCGGGTGCACGACACCGAGGAGTCCGACGACGGGTCCGACGGGACCGGGGACTTCGAGGTCACGGGCGAGTGGCGGGTGCCGCCCGTGTGTCTGTCGGCGATCACGGCGGGCCGCCTGGTCGTCCTCGTCGAGCCGGCCGCTCCCGGGGTGCGGCGAGCGGTCACCCCCGAATGGCCGCGCAGCGCCCTGCTCGCGGGCACGAGAACCTCCCGGCTGATCGATCTCGAAGGCCGCTCGGCCGAGTTGACCCGGCGCCCGGACCGCCAGCTCCAGCAGATGCGGATCTCACGGGAGGCCGGAGGCGTCGTCATGACCGGCGACACGATCGACCTGCGGCAGCTGGACCCGTACACGGCGGCACGCTACGCAGCCCTGGCCGACCGGCACCGAGCCTGCCCCGAGGAGCAGGCGCCGGTGAGTGAGCCGGGCGAGGAAGCGCGTCGGCTGGCGGACCAACTCCCAGGAGAGAAGGGCGAGTTCGGATGGGTCGGCCGTCTTTGGTCGCGGCGCGGTGGGGTGCTGGTGCGCGCCCGCTTCCTGGAGATGCGCGGCAGGACCACCTTCCAGGACCACGGCCCGGTTCTCGACACGGTTCTGCGCATCCAACCGGCGGACGGCACACCCCCGTTCGACGCCGCCCGGCGGCTGACGGTGCCGATGAACTATCTGACGGTCCTCCACCGGACCAGGGAGGTCGTCCTCGCCGTCAGCCCGAACGGCCGCTCGTACGTGGTCGACTGGGCCCGCACCAACCTCCTCGCGGGTGTCACCACGGCCAGGGCCGTCGCCCCGGACGGCCGGGAACTCCCCGTGGCCGGCCGCCCCGAACTCATCTGGGCCCTGATGAACCTGCTGGCTTCCCAGGGCCTTTCGGTCAGGACGCCCGTTCTGGACCTCCGCGAGCGCCGCCTGAGCAGGGTGGCGGACATGGTGACGCGGGTGGTGCGGGAGCACGCCGACCCCCGCACCTGTGCATGATGTGCGCTGTGGATGGTGCGAACGACGACAGCGGACAGCGACCGGCCAGAACGGGCCGACCGCCCGTGACCTCGCGGGCCGTGCTCGAACGGGTGGGCTTCGAACTGTTCGCGCGGCACGGCTTCGACCGTACGACCGTCGACGACATCGCCGCCGCGGCAGGGATCGGACGCCGCACCTTCTTCCGCTACTTCGCCTCCAAGAACGACCTGGTGTGGGGCGACTTCGCGGCCGAACTGGTCAAGCTCGACGCCCTGTTGGCGGATACCGATCCGGCCGCTTCGATGATGGACGCGCTGCGCGGCGCGGTCGTGGAGTTCAACCGCTTCGACCCGGCGGTGGTGCCCTGGCACCGTCAGCGCATGGCACTCATCCTGCGGGTGCCGACACTGCAGGCCGACTCGACCGTGCGGTACGCGTCGTGGCGGACACTCGTCACGGAGTTCGCCGCCCGCCGCACCGGCCGGGCGCCTTCGGACCTGCTGCCCCGGCTGATCGGCCACACCGTCCTCGCCGCGTGCATCGCCGCCTACGAACACTGGCTGACGGACGAACAGTCATGCCTGGCAGACCTGTTGGACCAGGGACTGCGGCAACTCGCGGCCGGTTTCGAGGGGCCGGCCCCGGTCCTCGCCTGATCCGTGTCACGGCAGGTCGCGCCGCATGGCGTCGGCGACCAGTTCGCCGATGAGGACGGCGGTGGCCGCCGGGCCGCGCAGGGGCGGAGTCGGCAGGATCGAGGGCCCGCTGACCACGACGGACGTGGTCGTCTGGCATCTGGGCTGGGGCATGCAGCTCACCCCACCCGGCGCCTTCGGCATCGCCGCTGCCGTACGGCGCAAGGCCCCCGGCCTCTACCCGCCCAACCGCCTGGGCGTCCCCGACACCGTGCAGCGCCTGCACTGGGAACCCGAGCGGGCCCGCGAACTCGGCCTCCCCAACCCCTACGACTACGGCGGCATGCGTGAGACCTGACTCTGCCACCTCCTCACCGACTGGATCGGCGACGACGGCTGGCTGTGGCAACTGCGCTGCGAGCACCGCAAGTTCAACTACCTCGGCGACACCACCTGGGTGCGCGGCACCGTCGTCGACAAGCGGCAGGTGGACGGACGGAGCGAGGCGCACATCGAGGTGCGCTGCGAGAACCAGCGCGGTGAAGTCACCACACCCGGCAGGGCAGTTGTGCTGCTGCCGACCAGGGAGCGGGCCGTCGAACTTCCCGAGCCGCCCGCCCAGGACCTGGACGGCATGGTCGCCCACGAACTGGAGCGGTTCGCCGTCAAGTGAACAGCGGTCAAGAACGAGAACTCAGGAGGCAAGGTGTCGGACGAAGTGCTGGTGGAGCGCCGGGACGCGGTCCAGGTCATCACGATCAACCGTCCCAAGGTCAAGAACGCGCTGGACGCCGGGGTGGCCGCCGGAATCGCCGCCGCGGTCGACGAGCTGGACGAGACGGACGAGCTGCGGGTCGGCGTACTCACGGGAGCGGGGGGCACCTTCTCGGCGGGCATGGACCTCAAGGCATGGCTGCGCGGTGAGAGCCCCGCGATCGAGGGCCGGGGGCTGTGCGGCATCACCATCACCCCGCCGCGCAAGCCGCCGATCGCGGCGGTGGAGGGCTGGGCGCTGGCCGGCGGCTTCGAGCTGCTGCTCGCCTGCGACCTCGTCGTGGCGTCCCGCGGGGCGCGGGTCGGGGTCCCGGAGGTGACGCGGTCCCTGGTCGCCCGGGCCGGTGCGGCACTGCGCCTGCCCCAACGAGTGCCGTACGCCGTCGCGTTGGAGCTGCTGCTGACCGGCGAGCCCATCACCGCCGAACGTGCGGCCGAGGTCGGACTGGTCAACCGGCTCACCGACGAGGGCGGCGCGCTCGCCGGCGCGCTGGAACTCGCCGCGACCATCGCGGCGAACGGCCCCCTCGCCGTCGCCGCCACCAAACAGATCGCGCAGTCCGCCGCCGACTGGACGCTGGCGGAGGGCTGGATCCGGCAGGCCGAGATCGCCGCGCCGGTGTTCTCGTCCGAGGACGCGCGGGAGGGCGCCGCCGCGTTCGCCGAGAAGCGCCCGCCGGTCTGGAAGGGACGCTGACGGCGTCGTAGAAGTACCGGGATCCTCAACTCAGGCTGCCAGGGAGGGTGTTGTGACCGCAGGACCACTGTCCGGCTGTCGCGTGGTCGAACTCGGTGGTATCGGGCCGGGCCCGTTCGCCGGAATGCTCCTCGCCGATCTCGGTGCGGAGGTCGTCCGGGTGGACCGGCCCGAGCGGGCGGCCGAACCCGACGCGGGCGGCCCCGCCGACGTCCTCAACAGGGGCAAGCGGTCGGTCGTACTCGACCTGAAACACTCGGCAGGACCCGCCGCCCTCCTCCAACTCGTCGAGCGCGCCGATGCGTTGATCGAGGGCTTCCGCCCCGGCGTCACCGAACGCCTCGGCATCGGACCCCACGAGTGTCTGGCACGCAACCCCCGCCTCGTGTACGGCAGGATGACGGGCTGGGGCCAGACCGGGCCGCTCGCCGCAGCCGCCGGACACGACCTCACCTACATCGCCCTCACCGGCGCGCTCGGCGCGATCGGAGACGCGGCGGGACCCCCGCAGATACCGCTCAACCTGGTCGGCGACTTCGGGGGCGGCGGCTGCTACCTCGTGATCGGCGTGCTCGCCGCCCTGCATGCCGTAGGGCGCACGGGAGTCGGCCAGGTGGTCGACGCGGCCATCGTCGACGGGACGGCCCATCTCCTCGCGAGCACCTTCGGCAAACTCGGGCGCGGGGCGTGGACCGACGAGCGGGGGATCAACCAACTCGACGGCGGCTGGCCCTTCTACGCCGTCTACGAGACGAAGGGCGGCGGACATGTCGCGGTCGGCGCCCTCGAAGCCAAGTTCTACCGGCGCCTGATCGAGCTCCTGAAGCTCGACGTCGATACCGACCTCCAGCACGACCGGTCGACCTGGCCCGAGCTGCGCCGTCGGCTGGCCGAACGCTTCGCCGAGCGCACCCGCGACGAATGGGCGGCCCTGTTCGAGGGCACCGACGCCTGCGTCGCCCCCGTCCTCGGCCTCACCGAGGCGGCGGCACACCCCCAACTGGCCGCGCGCAGGAGCCTGTTCGCCCGGGAGGGCGTCGTCCAGCCCGCCGCGGCACCCCGTTTCTCGGCGACCCCGTCGAGCCCCGGCCCCGCGGCCCCACCCGTAGGCGCCGACACCCGCGCCGTCTTCCGGGACTGGGAGATCGCCGATGCCGACGAACTCGTCGACAGCGGCGCCGCCGTCCAGTTCCCCACTGATTCCCCCTGAATCCTTAGCGACCGAGAGGACCTGCCATGCCCGAGGCCGTCATCGTCGACGCCGTACGCACGCCCATCGGCAAGCGCAACGGCTCCCTGGCCGCCGTGCACGCGGCCGACCTGTCGGCACACGTACTGACCGCGCTGGTGGAACGCACCGGTGTGGACCCCGGCACCGTGGACGACGTGATGTGGGGCTGCGTCACCCAGATCGGCGATCAGTCGAGCAACATCGCCCGGTTCGCGGCACTGGCCGCCGGCTGGCCCGAGCACGTGCCCGGGGTGACCATCAACCGGGCCTGCGGCTCCAGCCAGCAGGCTGTCGACTCCGCCGCACACGCCGTGATGGCCGGGCAGTACGACCTCGTGGTGGCCGGGGGAGTGGAGACCATGACCCGGGTCCCGTTGGGCTCGCACCGGACCACCGGACAGCCCTACGGACCCGCCGTCCTGGCCCGCTACGACGGCTTCCGGTTCAGCCAGGGTGTGGGCGCCGAGTTGATTTCCGAACGGTGGGGCCTCAACCGTACCCGGCTCGACGAGTTCGCCTCCGAGTCGCACGCCAAGGCCGCCGCGGCGATCGACTCGGGGATCTTCGACGACCACATCGTGCCCATCGAGGTCGACGGCACCAAGTTCACCGTCGACGAGGGACTGCGGCGCGGCACTTCGGTCGAGACCCTCGCCAAACTCAAGCCGTCGTTCAAGGAGGACGGCGTGATCCACGCCGGAAACGCCTCCCAGATCTCCGACGGCGCCGCCGCGCTGCTCATCACAACTCCCGAACGGGCAAGGGAGTTGGGCCTCAAGCCGATCGCCCGCTACCACTCCGGCGCGGTCAGCGGCGCGGACCCGGTCATGATGCTGACGGGGCCGATCCCCGCGACGGAGAAGGTCCTGCGCCGATCCGGCCTGTCCATCGAGGACATCGGGGCGTTCGAGGTCAACGAGGCTTTCGCGCCGGTCCCGTTGGCATGGCTGGCCGAGACCGGCGCCGACCCCGAGCGGCTCAACCCGCTGGGCGGAGCGATCGCGGTCGGCCATCCGCTCGGCGGCTCCGGGGCCATCCTGCTGACCCGGCTGCTCGCCCGGATGCGGCAACGGAACCTGCGCTACGGCCTGCAGACGATGTGCGAGGGCGGCGGCACCGCCAACGCCACGATCATCGAACTGCTTCCGTGACGACCGGCCTGGGCGGCCAAGACCTGAGTCGCGTCACTTCTCGTCCGTCCAGGCCAACGTGACCTGCATCTCGCTGAACCGCCAGCCCACCGGGGTCCGTACGGCGGTGCACGCGACGCGCAGACCGCTGGTCCGGTGGGGCGCCGCGCCGTCACGGTAGAAGTGCACGAGCTGGTTCGCGGTAGCCTCCGCGCGGTCGCCGTCGAGACGCACCAGCACATCACCGTGCATGTGCTGGGTCCGCTGCCCCTCGACCCAGCTCTTCTCCAGGAAGTCGGTCAACTCGTCCAGGCCGTGCAGGTCGCCCCGTGGCGAGTGCGCCACGACGTCGGAGTGAAAGACGGTCCCGGCGTCGTCGTGGCGGCACTCGTCCAGCAGGTTGGCCAGGTGCGCGAACAGGTCGGTGATCTCGGCTCGGTCGTCGGCCGGGGTGACAGCGGGCAAGGCAGCTCCTTCGATGGTCGCCCCAACACTATTGCGCCCGACCGGAGTTGCCGCTCCCGTTCGTCACCAGGCGACGGGCAACTCGTAGATGCCGTACGCCTGCGAGTCCTCCTTGAACTTCAACTCGGAGAAGTCGACGGCGAGTCGGAGCGTCGGCACGCGGCGGAACAACGTGCTGAAGACGACGTGGAGTTCGATACGGGCGAGCTGCTGGCCCACGCACTGGTGCGGGCCCCAGCCGAAGGCGTGGTGGTGACCGCCCGCGTCCGCAGCGCCGCCAGGTCGCTGCCCGCCTCCGGCTCGCTGAACAGCTGGCACCACACGTCCGCGCAGGAACGGATACGGGGCAGGAAACGCGCCCGCTGCGCGTCGGTGCCGAGCTCCAGCAACGCGGCAGAGGCCAGCGAGGCGGCGCCGATCGGCTGCCAGGTGCGGGCGATCTCCTCCGCCACGACGGACGGTTCCAGCGGATGCGCGTCGGGACGGCCGCCGTACTCGGCCGGCCGGTCGATCCCGAGGAAGCCCGCCTCGTACAGCTTGGCGGTCCACTCCCGGATCGCCGGCATCAGTTCGGGCTCCGGTGCGCGCACCCCCGCACGGGTCTTGATGCCGGGAGCGTGCTCGGCGACGAAGGCGCGCACCTTCCTCCGGAACGCTTCGAGCTCGGGCGTGGACTCCAGTCGCATCGCTGTCGGCTCCCTGTTCTCATGCCGCGGCCCTGAAATGAGGCTGCTCTAACCATGTCGATCACTCGCTTGCCAGGGGGTGGAACTGGAAAAAGTGGCCTCATCTGAGGTCCAGGTATCCGAACCGCACGCCTCCCGCCCAGGTGACGAATAGACTGGGGATCCGCAATATCCGCCCCAGAGGAGTTGGCCATGGCGACTGCCGTCGACCGCGAGCCCGCCGACGGCGAGACCGGCATCCCGGTCGGCAAGCTGGCCGCGCAGACCGCCCGCCGTATCGAGGCGACCGTGATCCGCCAGAGCTGGCCGGTGGGCGAGTCGCTGGGCTCCGAAGTGGACCTGCGGGAGCGCCTGGGGGTGAGCCGGGCGGTGCTGCGCGAGGCGGTGCGGCTCGTCGAGCACCACCAGGTGGCCAGGATGCGGCGCGGCCCCAACGGTGGCCTGATCGTCTGCGCGCCCGACGCGGGACCGGCGACCCGCGCCATGGTGATCTACCTCGAATACGTCGGTACGAGCGTCACCGACCTGCTCCAGGCCCGGCTCCTGCTGGAGCCGATCGCCGCCGGGCTGGCTGCCGACCGCATCACCGAGCAGGGCATCGGCACCCTCCGGACCACCCTCGATGCCGAACTCGACCACTGGGACGACCCCGGCGTCCACTCGCAGGACCCCCTCCACCCCGTCCTCGCCCAGTTGTCGGGCAACCCGGTGCTGCACCTGTTCGTCGACGTGCTCACCCGGCTCACCGCCCGCTACGCGCACACCTCCCGCCGTGTCTCCAAGACCGAGATGCACGCGGCGAAGGACACCTCGCACCGCGCGCACAAAGCGGTCGTCGACGCGGTGATCGCCGACGACGGAGCCCGAGCCCAGACGGAGCTGACCGCGCATCTGGAGTCGGTGGCCGGCTGGATCGAGAAGCACCGGGTGCGGCGCGGGCAGCGGATCGCCGGCAATGTCGTCGAGCCCGAACTGGTCGAGGGGCCGCGGGCCAAGCTCGCCGAGGTGGTCGCGGCGCGCATCCACGACGACATCGCCGCGCGCGGCTGGCAGACCGGAATGGTGCTCGGATCGGAGGCCGACCTGCTCGCCCGGTACTCGATCAGCCGGGCCGTACTGCGGGAAGCCGTACGGCTGTTGGAGTACCACTCGGTCGCCCGCATGCGCCGCGGCCCCGGCGGCGGCCTGATCGTCACCGAGCCCGAACCGCAGGCCAGCATCGACACCATGGCGCTGTTCCTGGAGTACCAGGGAGTCACCGCCGACGACCTGCGGATCGTCCGCAACGCCATCGAACTGGGCATCGTCGCCCGGGTCACCGCCAGAGTCGCGGAGGGCGGCAAAGAGGTGACCGAACGGCTCGGCAAGGCCGTCCGCTGGAGCACGGAGGGGCCCGCCGACGACCCGCGCAAGGCCGACCTCTTCCACACCGAACTGGCCGCGCTCTCCGACAATCCGGTGCTGTCGCTGTTCCTGTCCATCATCACCGAGCTGTTCCGCCGCCATGCCTCAGGCCACGACCGGCCGTTGCCCGGCGACACGGCGGCCGAGGAGGTCCAGCACGTTCACCAGCGGATTCTCGACGCCATCGTCGAGGGCGACGCCGGAGTGGCCCGGCACCGGATGCGCCGCCACCTGGACGCGCTGATCCCTTGGTGGCACTGATTTCCCGACGCTCAACCGGCAACGCCCCATGCCGCCTTCGGGCTCATGGCCAGGGGCGAGCCGGGGCCCGCCTCTTCGACGGCGCGGCTGTCCATCGTGACCTTCGAGCAGGAGCTGCACGAGTTCGCGGTCGACCTGCTGGGACCGTACGGCATCCTCGACCGCCGCGACCCGCATGCCGTCCAACGCGGGCGCTGGGTATGGGGGTTCCTGCGCACGCGGGCCTCGTCCATCGGTGCGGGCACCTCCGAGATCCAGCGCAACACGATCGCCGAGCAGGTACTGGGGCTGCCCCGCGACCCGGCGATGCCGACCACTGCGACTGCGGGAAGGACGCCATGAGGGCCGCGCGCTGCACGGAGTACGGGCCGCCCGGCGGCCTCTCGGTCGTCGAACTCGACGATCTCCGCCCCGGACCGGGCGAGGTGCTGGTCAGGGTGCACGCGGCGGCGGTGAACTTCCCTGACGTGCTCCTCGTGGCGAACCGCTACCAGGTGCCCGCGCCACTGCCCTTCACTCCGGGCAGTGAATTCGCGGGTGTGGTCGCGGAGTTGGGGCCGGGCGTGTCCGGCCCGCCGATCGGCTCGCCCGTCGCCGGGGCAGCGCTCACCGGTGCGTTCGCCGAACAGGTCGTGGTGCCCGTCGCGAGCCTGCGCCAGGTGCCCGAGGGCCTCGACATGGTGCACGCCGCCGCGTTCCACGTCACGTACGCCACGGCCTACCACTCCCTCGTCACCGTCGGACAGGGCGGCGCGGGGGAGTGGGTGGCGGTGCTCGGCGCGGCCGGCGGGGTGGGCTCGGCGGCGGTCGACATCGCGGCGCGGCTCGGTATGCGGGTGGTCGCCGCCGCGTCGAGCCAGGAGCGGCTGACGGTAGCGCGCAAGCTCGGAGCCGAGGCCGGCGTCGACTACGTCCGCGAGGATCTCAAGCTCTGCACAAGGGAGTTGACCGGGGGCGAGGGCGTCCACCTGGTGATCGACCCGGTCGGCGGCGACCACGCGGAGGCCGCCCTGCGCGCGCTGCGTCGGGGCGGCCGGTTCGTCACGGTGGGGTACGCCGACGGGAAGATCCCGCGGATCCCGCTGAACCTGGTGCTGCTCAAGGACCTGGTCGTCCGGGGCTTGGAGATCCGTACGGTGCGGCAGTACGCCCCGGACGCCGTGGCCGCAGCCGACCACGCCCTGGCCGCGATGGTCCGGGACGGCATGCGCCCGCTGGTCTCCCGAGTCCACCCGCTCGCCGAGGTCGCGAGCGCCCCGGAGCGGGCCGTCACGGTCGAGCGCTGACAGCCGCTGCGGGACGGCATTGGCAGCCGTCCCGCAGCTCCACCGAAGACACCGTCGGCGTCGGCAGCGGACCTTCGACTGTGGTGTCGCCCGGGCGCGCGCCGGAGGGGCTCGGTGGTCTCAGCTGCCGACGAGCATCTGCCAGGTCTGCGGTCCCACCTGGCCGTCCACGCCCAGGGCGTGTGCGGACTGGAAGGCCCGGGCGGCGCTGACGGTGCCGGAGCCGAAGCTGCCGTCGACGGTGAGGCCGTAGCCGAACTTGTTGAGCTCCACCTGGGCGGCGCGGACGGCGTCGCCGGTGGAGCCGTTCTGGACCTGGACGACCAGTGCGGACCAGGTCTTGGGGCCTATCTGGCCGTCGACGCCGAGACCGTGTGCGGACTGGAAGGTCTTGGCCGCGGCGAGGGTGGCGGGTCCGAACTGGCCGTCGGCGGTGATCGAGGCACCGTTGTAGCGCAGCAGGTACTGCGCGGCCAGCACGTTGGTGCCGGTGTCGCCGTCGATGACATTCGGCCAGGGCGGCACGACGGTGCCACCGCCCGTGGCGCCGGTCCCGGTCCCCACGAGCATCTGCCAGGTCTGCGGTCCCACCTGGCCGTCCACGCCGAGGCCGTGTGCGGACTGGAAGGCCCGGGCGGCGCTGACGGTGCCGGAGCCGAAGCTGCCGTCGACAGTGAGGCCGTAGCCGAACCGGTTGAGCTCCACCTGGGCGGCCCGGACGGCGTCGCCGGTGGAGCCGTTCTGGACCTGGACGACCAGTGCCGACCAGGTCTGCGGGCCTATCTGGCCGTCGACGCCGAGACCGTGTGCGGACTGGAAGGTCTTGGTCGCGGCGAGGGTGCCCGCCCCGAACTGGCCATCGGCGGTGATCGAGGCGCCGTGGTGGCGCAGCAGATACTGCGCCGCCTGCACGCTGGGCCCCGTCATGCCGTCGGTGATGTTCGGCCAGGACGGCAGGATGACCCCGGTACCGCCGCCGCCCGTGCCGCCCCACTGCCCGAAGTCGGCGGCCATCGCCTGGTCGAGGTCCGCGTCGTGCCCGGCGACCGAGATGCCGTTCTGGACCTGCCGCAACTGCGCGCGACTGTCCCAGTTCCCGCTGGACCACGCGTACGTCTGCCAGCCCCAGGCTATTTTCCCGTTGTCGAAGAGTTCCTTGATCACGTGGTATCCGCCGTACGCACCGGTCCGGGACCGGCCGATCACCGAGGCGACGCCGTCGTAGTAGGAGTTGAGCGCGGAGTACATCGAGGGCTGAAGATCGAAGTCGACGCTGAAGTAGATCGGCCGCGACGACGGCATCCCGTTGGCCAGCGCCTGCCGCTGCGCCTCGGTGGCGTGCCCGGCCCCCTGGGAGTACGGGTCGGAGGGGACCCCGCTCTGCCAGTCCTGCAGCCCGTCGGACTCCCAGTTGGAGACGATGCCCAGATCCGCGGCCGTCAGGGCCTGGGCCTCGGACAGGGTGAGGACCTTCGGGTTCGGCAGCCAGCTGAGGTAGCGGCACACGAAGCCGTAGCCCGCCGCGGCGACCGAACCGGCGGTGAGCGACGCGTCGGAGTAGTCGATCCCGTAGCCGGTCGCCGCGGTCGCCGCGGTCGCCGCGGATGCCGACCGGGCGAATCCGATGCCGGTCGCGGTGGCCACCGCGGCGCCGCCGACGAGGGTCAGCATCCTGCGCCGGGACAATTGCTGGTTGTTGTCAAACAGGTTCATGACACGTTCCCGTTCCTGACGTCTGGTTGCGGTGAGCAACGCGGGAGCCGCTTGGGGAGTTGGAAGCAGCGCTGCGGTGATCTTTGGGTCCCGGTCCGGCCCGTGTCCACAACGCGTCGGGATCTGGTGGGACGGTGGGACGACACGGGCACTGACCTGCCGGGATCCGCAGCGGCGTGACGGTTTCGCGGGACGGCTCGGCGTGGCCGCGGGACAGGCCGGCCGTATGACGTCAGGACCTGTGGAAGGAGGATGTGACACAGGCACCGACACAGAACAGCCCCACGGCCGAGGACCGTGGGGCTGTTCTGCTGCTTGCTCGGGTCAGCCGGCGGGCTGCGGCGGCGGGGTGAAGTGGTGGCCCCGGAACGCGCCGTCGGTGATCTCGTAGACGGGCACCGGCTCCGGCACCTTGAGGCCGTTCCAGCCGAACTCGACGGCGTAGTTCTCCGGCGACCACACGTAGAACGACACCATGTGGTCGTTCGTGTGCTTGCCGAGCGAGTGCATCATCGGGACGTCGAGCTTCGCGGCACGGTCCAGGGCGCGGCCCACGTCGTCCAGCGTCCTGCCCTCGACCATGAAGTGCAGCAGCCGCCCGGGGCCCGGCGCCGGGGTGACGCCCAGGGTGTGGTGGCGGGGGTTGCAGCCCATGAACCAGGTCGTGCCGCCCGGCGAGCGCATCGTGTTGCGCTCGATGAAGCCGAGGGTGTTGACGTAGAAGTCGAGGGTGCCCCGCGCGTCCTCGGCGGAGACGATCGCGTGCCCGAAGCCCATGTCACCGGTCAGGAAGCCCGAGACCAGGGGCGTGTGCACCGGAACGTGGTCGAGGATCGCGCCGTAGAACAACTCGACCGGGTTGCCGCCCGGGTCGTTGAACTTGACGAAGCCGGTGACCCTGCGTTCCGCGGCCTCGTCCTCGGTGCCGGCGGTCACCTTGATGCCGGTCTTCTCGACGTCGGCGACCAGCCGGGCCAACTCCCGCTCGTCGATGACCTCGAAGCCCAGGGCGGTCATCCCGCTCTGCGAACCGGGGGAGACCACGATGCGGGCCGGATAGTCGTCCATCCGGTAGTACAGGGATTCCGGGTCGCCGCCCGCAACAGGCATCAGGCCGAGGAAATCCGCCCCGAACACCTTCCATTTCTCGATGTCACTGGATTCCAGCCGTACATACCCGAGTGAGCGCACACCCATCAGGGCTCTCCCATCACCGTCGTCAGGTCCTTGCGGTCCGACGCTAATCAGGCGGGCTAACCAGGAGCCGTGGACGTCCCACTGATCGGGAGAAGTGCGACACCCGGCTCGGACGCGGTGGCACGGTGACTGTCGCCCGTCACCCCGCGACCGGAGGCCACGCACCGTCATGACACCCACCGCTGAGGACACCCTGCGCGAACTGCGCACCGACGAGGGCACGTTGCGCTACCACGAGGCGGGCGACGGGCCGCCCCTGCTCCTGCTGCACGGCTCCGGTCCGGGCGTGACCGGCTGGCGCAACCACCGGGGAAACCTGCCCCTGTTCGCGAAGCACTTCCGTTGTCTCGCCCTGGAATTCCCCGGGTTCGGGGTGAGCGACCCCACCGACGAGAACCCGATGACGGCGGCCCCGAAGGCCGTCCTGCGCTTCCTCGACGGCCTCGGCCTCGACCGCGTCGACGTCATCGGGAACTCCATGGGCGGCTTCGTCGCCGCCGGAGTCGCCGTCGCGCACAAGGACCTGTTCCGCCGGGTCGTCACCATCGGCGGCGTCGGCCGCAACATCCTCTCGCCCGGCCCCAGCGAAGGCCTCAACCTGCTCGTCGAGTTCGCCGAGAACCCGACCCGCGAGAACCTGCTCCAATGGCTGCGGTCGATGGTGCACGACCCGTCCCTCCTCACCGAGGAACTCATCGAGGAGCGCTGGGCGAGCGCCACCGAGCCCGCGACCCTCGAGGCCTCCCGGCGGATCTACGGCCGGCAGGCCATGGCCGCCATGCAGGCCGCCCAGGCCCACTCCGACCAGCCCATCTGGGCCGCCCTGCACAAGATCACCGCGCCCACGCTGCTGACCTGGGGCCGCGACGACCGGGTCACACCGCTGGAGAGCGCCCTGATCCCGATGCGTACGATTCCCAAAGCGGAACTGCATGTACTGCCCGACTGCGGACACTGGGCCATGATCGAGCAGAAGGAGGCCTGGGAGAGCGCGGTCCTGGCCTTCCTGACCCGCCCCGAGGCGTCCTGAGCGTCGGCGGGAGCACCCAACGACCGGGGGGACGACGTGGCGAGACCCGCTGAGGGACGGCAACCGGCGGCCCCGATGTCGAGCGGCCAGGCCGCCCGCCGGGTCCGCATCCTCCGCGCCGCCTCCGAACTCGGCGCCCGCGAGGGGCTGGCCAGCGTCCAGATGCACGACGTGGCCAAGGAGGCCGGCGTCGCCATCGCCACCCTGTACCGCTACTTCCCGTCCAAGCCGTATCTGTTCATGGCGGTTCTGGAGTGGCACATCGAGCAGTTCGTCGGCGGTCACGGGAACAGGGCCGTCGCCGCCGAGGGCACGGATCCCGCCGGCGAGATCGCTGAACTCCTCATCTCGCTCAGCGTGAAGCTGCTGGACAGCCCCCTGCTCGCCTCGGCGGTGGCCCTGTCGTCGTTCACCGAGTACACGAGTATCGTCCCGGCCCGCGAGGACCTCGTCGACAGCCCCCTGGGCCAGGCCATCCTGCGCCACCTCGGCGGCGTCCGCGAGGCCTCGGCGACCGACCGCAGCCGGGCACGCCTGCTCATCTACGGCTGGTGGGGCCTGTTCGTGGCCATGCTCACCGAGGAGCTCACCACCGAGGAGGCGGAGACCAACATGCGCCTGGCCGCACGGCTGCTGCTCACGCCGTAGGACTTCATGACGGTGCCCGGAACACCCTTGGCGTTCCGGGCACTTGACGTTGTGTCAGCTCTTGGCGTCCGCGATGTCGAGCACGGCCAGATACGAGAACGCGACACTCGAACCGATGGGGGCACCCGCCCCCGGGTACACCCGGCCCGTCATCGCGGCGGCGGTGTTGCCGGCCGCGTAGAGCCCCTCGATCGGGCCGCCGTCCGGGCGCAGCACGCGCGCGTGCTCGTCGATCCTCAGACCGCCCTTGGTGCCGATGTCGGCGGGGAGGATGGTCGCTACGTAGTACGGCGGGGTGTCGAGCGGGGGCAGCAGCGGGTTGGGCCAGTCGGTGGTGGGCGGCGGTGCCGGGTAGTTGAGTCGGGGCAGGGCGGGGAAGCCCAGGACGTACTGTGCCATCTGGTCCCAGGGAGTCTCGCCACGGTGGAACTTCTCGTCGACCCCGGTGTGCGCGTAGCCGTTGTACTCCTCGACGGTCTTGCGCAGGGCCTCAAGGGGTACGTCGATCAGCTGGGCCAACTCCTCGAGCGTGTCGGCCTTCTTGAGCGCGCCCGACTCGAACCACTCGGGGCGGACCGGCTCGTCGTACGGGCCGCCGAAGCTGCCCCGGTCGAGCTGGCGCTGGTCGATGATCCAGTGGGCGGGGATGTGCGAGACACCCGAAGTGGCGTGCAGGCGGACTATCTCGCGGCCTGCCTGGTCGTAGGGGCGGGTCTCGTTGACGAAGCGTTCACCGGCGGCGTTGACCCAGATTCCGCCACGGGTGCCCGTGTGGAAGAGCGGCAGGCCGTTCGGCCACACGAGCCCGGGCGTGAACCAGGCCGCGTCGAGCAGATCCGTGGCGGCGCCGACCGCGATGCCGGCCTGGAGCGCGTCGCCCGTGTTGCCCGGGGCGCCGTGGGTCCACTCGCTGCCGCGCTCCGGAACCGGCTGGTACTTCTCGCGCAGCTCGCGGTTGCGCTCGAAGCCTCCGGCCGCGAGGATCACGCCGCCCGTGGCGCGGAACGTGATCCGTTCGCCGTCGCACACCGCCTGCACGCCGACGACCCGGCCGTCCTCGACGACCAGGCTCTCCAACGCGGTGTCGAGACGGAGCGTGCCGTGGCCCGTCTCCGGGAACGCCGCCAGCGTCCTGCCGATCAGCGCGCGGCCCCCGCTCAGGACCGGGCCCTCGTCGTGGCCCCAGCGCTGGGTGGGCAGGCAGGCGCGGATCAGCCGGGCGTGTTCGCCGAGTTCGGCGACGGTGACCCGCGGCGGGAAGACGGTGTGCCCGGTGGGGGACGCGCCGGCGACCGACGGATAGTAGTCCGGCACCGGGAGGTGCTCGAACGACTGGAACCACGGGTTCTGCTCCAGCTCGTCGATCAGCTGTACGCCGGCCCACAGATAGGCCTCCTGGAGCGGCTCACGCGACTCGTCGTCGACGGTCTCGCGCAGATACGTCCGCGCGTCCTCGATGCTGTCGTCGAGCCCGGCCCGCCGCATGGGCGCCGAGCCGGGGTACCACAGGCCGGAACCGGAGTAGGCGGTGGCCCCGCCGACCCGGTCGGTCTTCTCGATGACAAGGGTGCGCAAGCCGCGCGAGGCGGCGGCACAGGCACCGACCAGACCTCCGCCCGACCCGACCACGATCACGTCGTAGACGTCCTCGTTGCTGGCCAAAACGACCTCCTCAGGTGTGCTGACGTTCTCGACGGCCGAGCGCGGCTCAACGCCACAACCTCAAGTGATGTGCGGGCGACGGTATCTAGCCAACTCCCCGGCTCCGATCGGTCATCTCGCTCAGCGAGACCGTGTGTCCACTCCCGGATCGAGTCCCGGTGAGCGGAACGCGCGGGCCCGTGAAGGGGCACGGATGGCCAGGCTGGAGACCATCACGAGTTGAGGATGCGAATGACAGACGTTTGGGAACCGAGGGCCGTGGCGGACCGTGAGGCAGCGGTGGCCGAGGCGGTCGTACGACTGACGCGCGCGGCCCGTGACCGCCAACCGTGCGCTCCCGTACGGGACTTGCTCGGCGCCACCGACATCGGCCTTGCCTACGCCGTCCAACAGCGCGTCGTGGCCGACCGGATCGCGGCCGGAGCACGCGTCGTCGGCCGCAAGATCGGACTGACCTCCGAGTCGGTGCAGCGCCAGGTCGGCGTCGACCGGCCCGACTTCGGGGTGCTCCTCGCCGACATGGACGTCAGCGCGCTGCCCGCCGTACCGAGCGAACGGCTGCTGCAGCCCCGGGTCGACGCGTCCCTCGCCGGACAGGGCGCGGGCGCCGGCAACTGCCCGATCGAACCGTTCATAGCGGTCGCCAACCTCCTTGGCTGGGAGCACGGTTGCGACCTGTTCGCCCTCCAGGACGCCGCCGACGATCTGGTACGGCCGCTGCAGGACCGCCCCGTGCGCGTCGACCGGGAGACCCTGACCCTCGGCTACGCGGGCGCCTACTCCAGCTTCCTGCGGCACGCGGAGACGGCGGCCGGACAGTACGGCCTCGACGCGCGGACCATCCTCCAGGAGGTCGGCAGGCGGGGGCTGGTCGGTGGTCAGGAGGACATGATCGTGGACATCGCGCTCGACCTCACGCGCGGCTGCTGACCGCGCGCTCCGGTAGCGCCGCTTCCCGGTCCACAGGCCGGGGGCGGCGCTTCCGCGCGTTGATTAGACCGGGCGTACCAATAAACTCGTGCACGCCTCTTGGCCCGCGTCCGACGCCGTTGATACGTTGACGAAGGCGCCGAACTAGAATTGATTTCAGTTTGAGCAGAGAGGCATTGCCGATGACGTCTGCCCTTCGACTGGAGCCGCGATACGAGGCCGACCGGCATGCGCTGCCACCGTCGATGATGGGGCGCGTGACGTTGATCATGGACCTCTTCGAGCGGCCCCAGACACACCTCACCCTCGAAGTGGTCTCCCGCCGGACCCAGTTGCCGCGCTCGACCACCCACCGGATCCTCGACCAGCTGGTGCGCCTGGACTGGCTGCAGCACACGGTCGCCGGGTACGCGCTGGGACCGCGCGCGCTCGGTCTCGGCGGGCGGGAGATCGGGCACAGCACGCTGCGCGCGGTGGCGGCGCCCCAACTCCTCGACCTGGCCGTCCGTACGAAGATGGTCGTCCATCTCGCCGTGCTCGACGGCCCGGAGATCTACTACCTCGACAAGGTCGGCGGCCGGGCCGCGGTCGACATCCCCTCGCGGGTCGGCGGGCGGGCGGTCGCCCATTGCACCGGGCTCGGCAAGGCGATGCTCGCGTGGCTCGGCCCGGAGGAGATCGACGCCCGCTACCAGCAGTCGATGGAGTGCCGCACCTCCCACAGCATCGGCCGACTCGACCTTCTCCACCGGGAGTTGAGCACCGTACGCCGACGCAACGGTCTTGCGATCGACCGGGGCGAGTGCTTCCCCGACCTCGGCTGCGTCGGCCTTGCCCTGCGCGGCCCCGACGGTCCGGTCGGCGCGGTCTCGGTCGTCGGCGACGGGCACGCACCGCTGGAACTGGTCGCACCGCTGGTCGTGAACGCCGTACGGGCCGTGTCCGAGGAGCTGTTCGGGGACGGGGAGTCGTTCCGGCGCGAAGTGGCCGACGCCGTCGGGTAGTCGGGGTGGCCGGGCTGTCACGGGGAAGTGGAGATCCAGCCTTCGTTGTACCGATGGCGGTGCAGGCCCACGGCGGCGAACTCGTCACGGGCCGGACCGCTCGTGGCACCCAGCCGCCGGAGAGCCTGCGAGATCGCGCTGAGCCGCACGGCCGGGTCGTCCAGCGGCCCCAACGCGATTGCCCCGTCGGCCCAGACGACAGCCCGTTGCTCGCCGACCCCGCCGAAGTACTCGGCCTCCACGTAGGCGACCGGCCCTGCCGCGGACCACTCGGCGAGCTTCCTCTCGAAGCCTTCGGGCAGCCGCCAGAACCCCGGGGCCCTGGTCGCGCTTCCGTCCGTGACCGCGTCGAAGACCTCTTCTGTCATCGGCAACAGCGACAGACCCTGGGCCAGAGACGCCACTCGGGCGCCGGGCACGCTCCGCGCGGCGGCACGGAGCAGTTCGTCTGCGGCAATCACTGCCCGTAGGACGTAGGTCATCTCTGGATTCTTCCCCTGTTCACGCCAACCCGCCGTTCGCGAAAAGTACTTGGCCGTTGATCCAGCGGGCTGGGCCGGCCAGGAACGCGACGGACTCGGCGATGTCCTCCGGGGTGCCAAGGCGTTCCAATGGGGCGGCCTTGGCGAGGTTCTCGATCGTGGTCTCGTCCTTGCCGTCGAGGAAGAGGGAGGTGGCGGTGGGGCCGGGGGCCACGGCGTTGACGGTGATGTCCTTGCCGCGCAGCTCGCGGGCCAGGACCAGGGTCATGGCCTCGACCGCGGCCTTGCTCGCAACGTAGGCGCCGTACGTCGGGAACTTGGTGCGGGTGACGGTGGTGGAGAAGTTGATGACCGCGCCGCCGCCGCGCACCCGTCGGGCCGCCTGCTGGGAGACGACGAACGTGCCGCGGATGTTGGTTCGGTGCATGCGGTCCAGGTCGTCGAGGTTCATGGTGGCGACGGGGGAGAGGACCATGATCCCGGCGGTGTTCACCACCACGTCGATGCCGCCGAACTCCGCCTCGACCGCGTCGAACGCGGCGGACATCGCGTCCTCGTCGGCGACGTCACCGCCGACCGGGATCGCCCTGCCGCCGGCCGCGACGATCGTCGCGACCGTCTCGTCGGCCTTGGCCTTGTTGCCGGCGTAGTGCACGCCGACCGCGATGCCGTCCCTGGCCAGTCGCTCGGCGACCGCGCGGCCGATGCCGCCGGAACCGCCGGTGACCAGGGCGACGCGGGTGGTGGTGGTCTCGATGTCAGGCATGGTGGGTGTCCTTCCCTGAGCGGGGGATCTGCGTGAGCCACTGCCCCAGCAGGGCCGACTCGGCGGGGGTGAAGGGTTCGGGGGTGAGGTCGTCCAGTGACGCGAGGAGCGTGGTGGCCGCTGCCGTGCGGGCGTCGTGGGCCGTCGGGTCCGACGGGGTGTCCAGCAGGATCGCCTGGACCATCGCGTCGCGGACCGACGTCGACAGATCCGTGTCCGGATAGAGCTCGGGGCGTGTGATCAGGCCCAGTGCTACACCGGTCGTCGCCGTCATCACCATCTGCGCGGCGATCTCGGGCGCGATCCGCATCCTGCCCTGCGCGGCGAGCCGGTCCAGTACCTCGCGGAGGATGCGCAGGGCCTCCCGCGCCGCCTCGGGTGTGGTGCGCAGGGCGGGGGCGAACATCAGCTTGTAGGCGTTGGGATGCGCCAGCGCGAACGCCACATGGCTGTCCCAGCCGGCCAGCAGGTCCCGTAGCGGGTCCGCCGACTTCTCGGCCGCGCGCTTGGTCTCCAGGTACTGGTCCCACACGTGGTCGACCGTCGCCGCCAGCAGCCCGTCCTTGTCGCCGAAAAGCCGGTAGAGGACCGGCTGTTGCACACCCGCCGCTTCGCACACCGCGCGCGTCGACACATCGCCGCTCGGCGACTGGGCGATCAGCTCCGCCGCCGCCTCGATAATCAGCGATCTCATGTTCATGTAATCGACGATAACATCGATGCGTATCGCTGACAACAGTGTGCTGTTAGCGGTGAAAACAAGGGTGCCTCCACCGCGTCCGTGCGGTGGGAGGCACCCTTGCTGTGCCGTGCGGTGGCTCAGGACTGCACGGCGAGTTGGAAGGACTGCGCGGTCGAGCCGTCGCAGGTCCGCTGGGTGAGCTGGACACTGTTGGTCGCCGCGGTGGCGGCCGTCAGGCACTTGCCGCTGTGCCGGGCGACGAAGTGGTAGCGCCCGCTCGTCTCACGCACCGGCTGCCACTGCTGGTTCGTGCCACCGGAGTAGGCCCACAGCTGCAACGGCGCGTTGTCCGCCGTCGAGCGGTCGGTCACGTCGATGACCTGCGCCGGGTTGCCGCGCGCGGTGATCTCCATGTATCCGCTGTCGGTGGAGCGGAACTGGTACTGCTGCGCCGTCGTGCCGTTGCAGGCGTACTGCTGGATCGCCGTCCCGTTGGCCGTGGCCGCCGAACGGGCGTCGACGCAGGTGCCGTTGCCGCCGTTCTGCACGGAGTACCAGGAGGTCTCGGAGATCGGGGTGTCCGTCGGCGGCGTCGAAGTGTCGCCCCCGCCCAGCCACTTGAGCCCGTTCAGCAGGAACTGGTTCTGGGTGGCGCTCGCGAAGGTCGACGACAGCCGAGTGTTGGTCGTGTAGTTCATCGCGTTGTGACCGAAGTTCGCGTACAGCATCTTGTACTTCGTGTTGGTCCAGATGAGCGGGTAGTACCCGCTGTACCAGGACTGGTTGGGGTCGGTCCCGACCGGGAAGCTGCTCGGGTCGATCGACGCCAGGATCTTGATGTCCGGGTTCTGCCGCAGGTCGTTGGACCAGCTGTACCACTCGCTGACCGACGAGGTGAACGTGGCCGGCAGGCTCGCGGTGGGCGGGATCGAGTGGTCCTCCACCCTCAGGGTCACCGAGGTCGGGCCCCAGGTGTTGGACACGAAGTTCCCCGAGCCGAGGAACGTGTTGTGGTACCAGGACCAGCTCGCCGCGTCCGTCGTGAAGGCGGAGACATGGAAGCCCATGAAGCCGCCGCCACCCCTCATGTACGCCTCGAATCCGCTGCGTTGGGCGGCGGTCTGCGGCAGGTCGTCGAGGAACAGGACGACCTGGTAGGCGTTGACCCCGCCGTTGGCGAGCAGGTCCCAGTCGGTGCTGGTCGTGTAGGTGTAGCCGTTGGCCGCCGCCTGCTGCGGGAACCAGACGTTCGCCTCCTTGTCGAAGTCGATGTGCGCCGCGTCGTAGGTCCCGCTGTAGAGCGCGAGGATCTTGAACGGGGTCGTCGCCGTGCTCGCGTGGGCGGCGGGCGGTGCGGCCGCGAGCCCGAGCAGCGTCGCCAGCAGGAGGAGGACCCGCAGGAGAGCGCGAGTGGAACCGGATCTGATGGTCTGCATCAGCTGATCGATCCTTTCCGTGCGGTCTACGGGTAGTTGGTGAGGTAGGCGACGTTGGTGCTGGAGTTGGACGGCCCGCCGGTGCTGTTGATGATGTGGCTGATCGTGCCGACGCCGCCCAGTGAGACGGTCACCATGTCGTGGAACTTGACCCCGGACACGCTCGGCACCTCGAAGGCGTGGTCGGCGACCACGCCGGAGTTGCTACTGAAGTAGCAGTAGCTGCCAAGTCCCCACGCTTCGTGGGTGGTTACGTTGGCGGCGACCTTGTAGGCGGGGTATCCCCTGCCGCTGCCGTTCATCCAGGAGGCCTGGTTCGGCGGGTCGTAGGGCATCTCGTTCTGGAAGAAGTACGTCCGGCCGCCGTTGCCGTTCCAGAGGACCTGGGTCTTCTGGAAGTGTTCGACGAACAGGCCGTACGCCGTCACGTTGGCGCCGTTGACGATCAGCCCAGTGTCCGCGGTGTTGGTGGTCCAGCCGACCGTGCCCGAGTTGCCGTGGTCCGCCCGCCAGATCCACGTGTGGTCGACGATCGTGTTGGCGCTGTTGATTACAACGGAGTTGGTGGCCTTGCCAATGGTGGCGCCACCGATGCGGACGAAGACATCGGACAACTGCGTCGGGTCGGAGACGTGCGAGGCGGTCGAACCGGACGGGCCGATCTGCACCAGTGTCGCGGAGTTGGTGGTGCCCGCGTCGATCAGCAG
Organism: Streptomyces sp. NPDC050549; assembly: GCF_040655035.1. Taxonomy (NCBI): domain Bacteria; kingdom Bacillati; phylum Actinomycetota; class Actinomycetes; order Kitasatosporales; family Streptomycetaceae; genus Streptomyces; species Streptomyces sp. NPDC050549. The sequence continues at coordinate 70,173 of NZ_JBFAJD010000024.1, read as the reverse complement.
ACCCGCGAGCTCGATGCCGTCCACGTCGGCCGTGGAGATCGCGGTGATCCCGCCGTCCGGCACGAAGGTGGCCAGGCCCATGCCCAGGACGACCGTGTCGGGACGCGTGATGTTGATCGTCTGGTTGAGGTGGTAGACGCCCGGGGTGACGAGAAGGTTCTTGCCGGCGGCCAGCGCGGTGTTCATGTCGGCCGCGGTGGCGCCGGGCTTGACGATGTAGAACTGGTCGATCGGCAGGGACTTGCCCGCAGGGGTCTTCCCGCTCCACGTCGTGCCGACGGCGTTGGACTGCAGCCCGGGCACGAAGACCTGGTAGGCGCCCGCGCTGTCGACGTAGAGGAAGGGCTTCTCGCGGATCGTCGGGGAGCCGGCGACGTTCGTGTACGTCGGGAAGGACTGGGCGGGTGCGCCCTGGTCGCCGACGAAGACCATGTTCCAGTTGGAGCCGGACCAACTGCCCATCGTGGAGTTCCTGGTGAGGAACTGCTGCTGGGTCCCGGACCGGATCTGGCCGTCGACCTTGGTGTCGGAGATGAAGCCGCCGCTGGACCAACCGCCGTCGTCCAGCGCCAGGTTGCCGCGCACATGCATACGCCGGTACGGCGCGGCCTGCGAGACGGCCCAACGGTCGGTGCCGCCGGTGGGGTTGACCGACAGGTTCTCGGCGTCGCGCCAGAAGTTCTGCGTCGCGTTGCCCTGGAACCAGTCGGCCTCCGCGTGCACGGCGCCGTTGATCGTCACGTCGTCGGGCGAGAAGCCCAGGCCCGCGACCTGCGTGTAGAAGCCGACATCGGCGTTGGCGCTGTACGTCCCGGGCTTGAACAGCAGGGCCTGACGGGCCGAGCCGAACTGGTTGGTCTCCTGCTGGGCGAAGACCGAGTCCAGTTTGGACTGGATGCTGGACGCCGACATCGACGGGTCGAACACCGTCACGTTGGGGCCGAAGTCCGGGGTGCCGGGCGGGTTCGTCGTACCACCGCCGCTCAGCGTGAACGACTGCGCGGCCGTGCCGTTGCAGGTGTACTGCGCCAACTGCACGCTGTCGGCGGTCGACGCGCTCGGCACGTCGAGGCACTTGCCGCTGTTGCGGTTGACGAAGTGGTAGGAGCCGTCGGACTCGGCGACCGGCAGCCACTGCTGGTTGTTGCCGCCGGAGTACGTCCACAGCTGGATCGGCGCGGAGTCGGCGGTCGAGACGTTGGTGACGTCCCAGGCCTCGGCGCCGTTCAGGTTGCTGTTGACGCGGTAGTAGCCGCTGTCGGTCGCGACCAACTGCCAGTTCTGCGCGGTGCTTCCGTTGCAGGTGTACTGCTGGACGGCGGTGCCGTCGGCGCTCGCGGCCGAGCGGGCGTCGACGCACTTGCCGCTGCCCTTGTTGACCACGGTGGTGTAGCCGGTGGGTATCGCAGCGGCGGCCGAGTTCGCGGCGCTCGCCGAGCCCTGCGCGGCGAACTCGATGCCGGTCGCGGTCGTGGCCACGAGCGCGACCGCCGTGAGCGCTCTCGGTATCGCGTGGCGGCCGGACAGTCTGTTCCGTCTGAGCACGGATTCTCCTGTGGGGATGGGGGGTTGGGGAGGAAGGTCGGAGGGCGCGTCCGTCAGCCGGTGTACTGGGCGAAGATGCTGGTGAACTGCCAGTTGCTCTGGCTCACGCCCGAGCAGGTGTCGTCGTTCGGGTAGGCGCCGGGGCAGGGCCGGTCACGGTTGGCCGACCAGAACGTCAGCCGCGCCAGGTGGTGCGCCTGCGCGTAGCCGAGGATGGTCTGGAAGTCGGCGGTGGTGACGGTCTCGTTGTTGTCGGTGATGCCGTTCATCGACGAGATGCCCATGTCCCGGTAGGCTGCGTCGTCGCTGTAGCCGTACGCGTTCTTCAGCGCGGTCTTCAGACCCTCGGCCGCCCGCTGGGTGAGCGTGCCCATGTTCTGGCCCGCGCCGCCGAAGTCGAACGGCATGATGGTCCAGGCGTCCACGGTCAGCCCGGACGAGGCGGCCCGGCTGATGAGGCTGGTGTCGGGGCCGCTCTGCCCGGTGCCGATGGTGACGTACACCTTTATGCCCGGGTTGTTGGCCTTGACGGTCTTGAGCGCGTCTACCGTGCGCTGCTGGACCGTGGCGTTGCTGTACGCGTCGGCCTCGATGTCGATGTCGATGGCCTTCAGCGAGTAGGCGCTGATGACCTTCTGGTACGCCGCCGCCAGTTCGCCCGCGCTGGAGCAGGAGCTCTCCAGCTTGTTGCCGCTGTAGCCGCCGAAGGACGGGACGACATCGCCGCCGTTTGCCCGCACGGTGTTGATGGTCTGCTGGTCGACCCCGCCGGTCAGCGCCCGTCCGCCGTCCCACTGCGGGTTGCAGTAGCCGTTGCTCAGGACGAACGCGAGCGTGAACCACTTCACGCCGGTCGCGTTCATGACAGTCGTGGGGCTGGGCGGGTTGCCCCAGCCGTTGTAGAGGTACGGAGCCACGGCCATCGGCGCCGTCGTCGGCGGGGTCGTGCCGCCGGCGGCCGGTGCCGTCCACTTCTGGTTGGCGGCGCCGGAGCAGGTCCAGATCTGGGTGCGGGTGCCGTTCGCCGACGAACTCCCGGTGACGTCCAGGCACTTGTTCGCGGCCGGGTTCACGATGTCGCGCGCGGCGGTGACCGTCCACTGCTGGTTGGCGCTGCCGGCGCAGGTCCACAGCTGGAGCTGGGCGCCGTCGGCCGTCGAATTGCCGGTCACGTCGAGGCACTTGCCGAGGGCTCTGATGGTGCCGTCGGAGCCGACCGTCCACTGCTGGGCGGCGGTGCCGTTGCAGTCGTAGATCTGTACGGCCGTGCCGTCGGCGGAGCTCGCGCCGGCGACGTCGAGACACTTGCCGGCCAGGCCGGTGATGGTGCCGGTCGCGGCCGAGGCGGAGGGTGCTCCGAGGGTGCCGACGGCGGTGAGGCCGAGGGACAGCGCGAGGGCGCAGCGCAGGGCGAGGCGTTGCATGACGAGGGGGCCTTTCGTCCTGGGGTGGGGGGTGGACGCCGCCGGCGTGAAGGCGGTGAGAGGTGAACGCTCGCGTTCACATATGTGAGCACGAAATACACTCATCGGAGGTCTGCTGGCTGGTGAACCTAAAGGTCTGCACCAAAGCCGTCAAGAGGTGCGACCGGACAAGTCCCGCAGGCCGTGCCTGAGTTGAGAAGTTGTAGGCGAAGGAAAAGAAATCGCCAGGACCATTGAGCGGCCGGTTCCCACAGGTCACACTGTGCGAGCTTCATGATGATCGTCAGGGTGCGTGTCGGAGGAACCATGAACACAGCGGGGACCGCGGAGGTCGCAGTCCGGCACATACTCAGCGACAAGGTCGCGGGCGGCTTCCTCACACCGAGGACGCGCACGATCACCTGGACCGACGCCCACTACGTGGTCAAACGGCCCCCGTCGGGCAAGCACACGGTGGAGCTGACCTGCACCGAGTGCTCGGCGTCCCTGCTGGCCGAGGTCCGCGACCATGCCTTCACCCGCACCTTCGCGACCGTCCTGCGGATCATCGGGGTGGTCTGTGCGGTCGTCTTCTTCGCCGCCCTCGCCTACGCCTTCCACGAGGGCGGCAAGACCCTCCCCGAGGGGCAGTCGCTGCCGGCCCTCTTCTCGGTCAGCGTGATCGCCGTCTTCGTCACCTTCGTCGCCGCGCCCACGTTCTACGTGCACGGCCGGAACTACAACGGCGTCAGCATGCTCGACGCCCCCAAGCCGCGCCGCCGGCACCAGATCAGGCCGGTGCGGGTGGTGCGACCGGGTCCGCGAACTCCGCGATGAGCCGGGCGAGTTCGGCCGGCCGGTCCAGCGGGAGCAGCGTGTAGCCGTCGGCCACCTCCACCAGCCGTCCCCGCGGCAGGAGTTCGGCCAGCCGGCGCCCGTGCTCCGGCGGCATCACCCGGTCCTCACTCGCCCACACCACCAGCGTGGGACGGTCGAACTGCCGCAGCCGCAGGGCCGTTTCGGCCAGGAGCCCGCGGGTGTTCCGTGCCGCTGCGCGCAGGACCCGTACGGCATCACGGCGGATCTCCGGCTGCCGCCGGACCGGTTCCGTCCAGCGCGCGGTGACCGCGTCGCCCCGTTTCGTCAGCCACCCGAACGCGAACGGCATACGGCGCAGCGCCCGTACCCGCATCTGCCGCATGAACTGCCCGAACAGCCACGGCGACAGACGTCCCGCGAGCACGAGCGTCCGGCCCGTCAGGCCCGGCGGGAAATTGTCGAACGCCTCGCAGGACACGAGCACCACCCGCGCCACCCGCGCGTTCCCCTCCGCCATCAGCAACTGCACCAGCGCCCCGCCCGTGTCGTTCCCGACCAGCGTGACGTCCCGCAGATCCAGCCGGTCCATGAACTCGGCGACCAGCCGGGCCACCCCGGGCAGCGACAGATCGGCGTCCGGGCGCACCGGATGGCGGTGGGCGCCCAGTGGGAGGGTCGGGGCCACGCACCGGTGATCGGGGGCCAGTTCGGCGATCGGCGCGTCCCAGAGCGAGGCGTCCATCAACAGGCCGTGCAGCAGCACCAGGACCGGACCGTCACCGCCCGTGTCCTCGTACGCCATGGGTCCTGCGGAGAGCTCGATCAGCTGCTGTGCGGTGGTGGTCATGTGCGCCTCCCGTGAGTGTCCGTACTCAAGAGGGAGTCGGGGGCCGAAGCGTGACATCCGCACACGAGTTCCCCGCGAGTGGCAGAATCGGAGACGTGGATTGGGGGATCCTCGAGCGCGAGCCCGAGCTGGCGCGACTGGCCGCGGCCGCGCATGAGGCGGCGGACGGGGCCGGATCCGTCGCGCTCGTCTTCGGCGAGGCCGGCATCGGCAAGTCGAGCCTGGTCAAGGCCATGCCCGAGCGGCTGCCGCCGCACACCCGCATCCTCCTGGGCCAGTGCGACGACCTCGTCACCCGCCGCCCCCTCGGCCCGTTCCGCGACCTCATCGGCAGCGTCGGCGCCGAACTCGCCCGGGCCGTCATGGAGGGCGGCGACCGCCACCGCGTCTACGAAGCCCTGCAAGGTGAGCTTTCCGGCGTACCGCATCCGGCGGTGCTCGTCGTGGAGGACGTCCACTGGGCCGACGAGGCCTCGCTGGACGCACTGCGCTTTCTGGTCCGGCGGATGGCACAGCTGCCCGCCGTACTCGTTCTCACCTACCGGGACGACGAGTTGAGCCGCGAGCACCCCTTGCGCCACCTCCTCGGGCAGGTGTCCCGTGTGGACCGAGTGCACCGGCTGCCGCTCGCCCGCCTCTCCAAGTCGGCCGTGCGCACGCTCAGTTCGGCCAGCCCGCTCGACCCGGCCCAGGTGTACGAGGTGACCTCCGGCAACCCCTTCTTCGTCACCGAGATCCTCGCGGCCGGCGGCACCGGGACAGTGCCCCCGACGGTCGTCGACGCGGTGCTCGCCCGGCTGCGCGGACTCGACGGCCGCAGCGTCGACGCGCTGGAGCAGCTCGCCGTGGTGCCCTCCGCCGTCGAACGCACCCTCGTGGACACGCTGTTGGCGGGCGGCGTGGCCGGGCTGGCCGCCGCCGAGCAGCGCGGACTACTCACGGTCACCCCCGAACGGGTCGCGTTCCGGCACGAGTTGATCCGCCGGGCCGTCGCCGACTCACTGCCCGCGGCCCGCCGCATCGACCTCGACCGACGGGTGCTCACCGCGCTCGTGGCCCGGCCCGGCTCCGACCCGGCCCGCATCGTCCACCACGCGGCCCGGGCCGGCGACCAGGACGCCATCGCCCGCTACGGCCCCGACGCGGCCCGCGACGCCACGGAGGCGGGCGCCCACCGCGAGGCCGCCGCCCATCTGCGGCTCGTGCTGCGACAGCGGCACCGCTACAGCCCCGCCGAACTCGCCGACCTGCTCGAACGCTACGCGGTGGAGTGCTACACCCTCGCCGACTCCGTCGAGGCCGTCGCCGCCCAGCGTGAGGCCGTGACCCTGCGCCGCTCCCTCGGCGACACCCTCGCGCTCGGCGCCGATCTGCGCTGGCTGTCCCGCATCCACTGGTGGGCGGGCCACGCGGAGGAGGCGCAGGACGCGGCGCGCGAGGCCATCGCCGTCCTCGAACCCTCCGGTGACGACCGCCTGTTGGCGCTCGCGCACAGCAACACCGCGCAACTGCGAATGCTGTCCGACCGGTACGCCGAAGCCCTCGTTCACGGCGAGCGCGCCATCGCCCTGGCCCGCCGCGCCGACGACCCGGCGATCCTGGCGCACGCCCTCAACAACGTGGGCACGACCCGCTGGCGCAGCGGAGACCCGGACGGGCGACGGCAGTTGGAGGAGAGCCTCGCGGTGGCGCTGGCCGCCGGCGAGGTCGAGCACGCCTGCCGGTCCTACGCCAACATCATCTGGACCCTCCTCGACAACCTCCAGTACGCGGAGGCCGACCGCTTCCTGCCCCCGGCCATGGAACTCGCCGACCGCGCCGAGCACTTGGGGTTCCTCAACTACCTGCACGTCGAACAGGCCATGCGCCGGCTCGCCGCCGCCGACTGGGAGGACGCCGAGCGGCACGCCGAGTACGGGATGCACGAGTTCGTACCGGCCCGCTGTCCCGCGCTGACCGTCCTGGCCCGCGTGCGGGTCCGCCGCGGCAGGCCCGGCGCCGGTGAACTCCTCGACCAGGCCTGGGAGATCGCCGTACGGACCCAGGAGCTGCAGCGCACCGGACCGGTGGCCGCCGCACGGGCGGAGGCGGCGTGGCTGCGCGGCGATCACGCGGCGGCGGCCGGGGCGGCGGCGCCGGTCCACGCGCAGGCCGGGCGGCTCGACTACGGGCCCTATCGGGCCGAACTCGGCTACTGGCTCACCAAGGCGGGGCTCGCGGTGCCCGTCGGCGACAGGGACCATCCGTACGCGCTGCAGGCGGCCGGGGAGTGGAAGCGGGCCGCGGACCTGTGGCGGCAGGCCGGCTGCCCTTACGAACACGCCGCAGCGCTTGCCGAGAGTCCCGACCCCGTCGACAAACTCACCGCGCTCACCGAACTCGACGCACTCGGCGCCGAACCCCTCGCCCGACTCGTGCGCACCGAACTGCGCGACCTCGGAGTCCGCCGCATCCCACGCGGCCCGCACACGACGACCCGGGGCAACCCGGCCGGCCTCACGGAACGCCAACTCCAGGTCGTACGACTCCTCGTGGACGGCCTGACCAACCCGGAGATCGCAGGCCGCCTCGTGGTGTCCGTCCGTACCGTCGACAACCACGTGCGGGCCGTACTGGAGAAGCTGGGCGCGCCCACCCGACGGCAGGCCGCGGCCCGCGCCACGGAGCTGGGCCTGCTCCCGGGCGGCGAAACGTAGGTACCCGGCGGCCCCGAGCTGGGTGACCGGCACGGATGCCCGCACATTCCGGGGCGGCATAGAACATGCGGGACATCCAGCGCACCACGAAACGGGGGACCGCATGTCCAGCACAGCCGTACAGGCCGCTCGACGTGAACTGACGAACTTCACGGGGGAGTTGATCGGCCCGGACGACGCCGCCTATCCCGAGGCCCGCGTCGTCTACAACGCGATGATCGACAAACGGCCCGCGCTCGTCGCGCGCTGTGCCGACGCGGACGCCGTGGCCCGCGTAATCGCCTTCGCGCGCGCCCACGACCTGCCCCTCGCGGTGCGCGGCGGCGGCCACCACGGCGCCGGACTCGGCACCGTCGACGGGGGAGTGGTCGCCGACCTCTCCCCGCTCAAGGACATCCACGTGGACCCCGAGGCCCGCACGGTCCGGGTCGGCGGCGGCTGCGTCTGGGGCGAGGTGGACCGTGCCACCAACGTGTACGGACTCGCCACCCCCAGCGGCATCATCTCCACCACCGGCGTCGGCGGCATCGCCACCGGCGGCGGGCTCGGTCACCTCACCCGCAAGTGCGGGCTGACCATCGACAACCTGCTGGAGGCGGAGCTCGTGCTCGCCGACGGCAGTCAGGTCCGGGCGAGCGCCGACGAGAACACCGACCTGTTCTGGGCGGTTCGAGGCGGCGGCGGCAACTTCGGCGTCGTCACCTCGTTCCTGTTCCGCCTGCACGAGATCAGCACGGTCGTCGCCGGCCCCACCTTCTGGCCGGTCGAGATCAGCGCCGAAGTCCTCACCGCCTACCGGGACTTCCTCCCGAACGCACCCCGCGAGCTGAGCGCCTTCTTCCTCTACGGCAGCGTGCCGCCCGCCCCGCCGTTCCCCGAGGAGATCCAGCTGCGCAAGACGGCCGGCGTCGTCTGGTGCTACACCGGCGGCGACACCGAGGCCGCCGCACGCGAGATGGCCCCGCTGCTCGACGCACTGCCCGCACCGCTGCTGCACGCGGCCGGACCCATGCAACACCCCGACATGCAGGGCATGTTCGACGGGCTCTACCCGCCCGGCGACCAGTGGTACTGGCGTGCCGACTTCGTCGACGAGATCTCCGACGAGGCAGTGCAGCTCCACGCCAAGTTCGGCGCCGAGGTCCCCACCCCGCAGTCGACGATGCACCTCTACCCGATCGACGGTGCGGCTCACGACGTCGGAAACGACGAGACCCCGTGGGCCTACCGCGACGCACGCTGGGCGTCCGTCTTCGCCGGGGTCGACAGGCACCCCGCGAACGCCGGCCTCATCAAGAGGTGGACCGTCGACTACCAGGAGGCCCTGCACCCGTACTCGGCGGGCGGCGCCTACGTGAACATGATGATGGACGAGGGACAGGAACGTGTCCGGGCCAGCTACCGCGGCAACTACGAGCGCCTGGCCCGCATCAAGGCCGAGCGCGACCCGGACAACGTCTTCCGCCTGAACCAGAACATCCACCCGGCCCCGAAACCGCGCTACGAGACCCGTCCGTAACCACGATTCCGAGGCCGGGCCGGCATCACGCGTTCGGGTCGAACGAGATGCCGGACGGCTTCGCGATGGACAGGGCGTAGTTGAAGTCGCTGTCCCTGATCTTCAGCGTGGCCGAACCGAAGTCGGCGGCCAGGAGCTTGTCCTTGAGGCCGGCCGGGTAGCCGTTCCAGCCCACCAGACGCGGGTAGAACCAGCCGCCGGTGGCGTTCTCCGGGGGCTCGTCGTTCGTGTTGGCGAAGCGGAAGTCGTGCGAGCCGATGCCGTCCTTGTGGTAGACGATCTTGGGGTGTGTGCCGTCGAAGCGCACCCCCGAGGCCGCCGACACCTGGTAGGCGGAGTGCTGCGACACCGACACGTACTGGACCGTGTTGTCCTTGATCCACACCACGACGTGCTCCCAGTCGTGGGTGTGACCGATCGCCGCCGGGCCCAGGGTGACCTGGTCCTTCTCGAAGTAACTGGCGTACATCACCGCGCACCAGTCGTTGTTGCACTTCTCGCGGGAGTACGTGTTGGAGTTGTTCAGCTGGGCGAGGTCGTGGCAGTGCCCGTTGACGTCGCCGCCGAGCTTCAGCCCGGGGTTGACGGTGCCGTCCAGACCGATGGCGGCGGTGGCGTAGCAGCCGTCGCCGTCGTAGTCGTAGGCCGGGGAGAAGGTCTGCTCCAGGCCGTCGGCGTTCTGCGGGAGCGCCTGCAGTACGGCGGCCTGGGCGGCCGTGGCCTGGCCGACCACGAGGGCCAGCGCACCGAGGACGGTGACGACGGCGGAGCGGCGGAGGCGCCGGGTGCGCGTCCGGGGCCTCGCGGCTCTCGCGGGGCTGTCGGTGGGGGGTGTCAGTTCGGGCACGCCGACTCCAGTTCTTGGCGGTGGGGGGCGCTGCTGGCTGCGCCAGGTCCAGACCTTCGCAGGCCGGTGTGTGCACGTCAACACCCTTGCGGTGTACGGGCTTTGGCGCACCGCTGAACTCTCCTGCCTGTGCTTTTCCTGTGTTCGTGCCGCTCGCGACGCGACCATGGCTCTCGGCGAACAGGTGCGCTAATTTGAGGTCCACGGCACAGGTGGACGGGCACCCGTGGGTGAGTGCGGGAGGTTCTGGTTGACCCCGGCACAGCTTCGGGCCTTCGCGGCGACCGTCCGCCTCGGTTCAGTGAAGGCCGCCGCGGCCGATCTCGCCGTGACGGAGTCGGCCGTGTCGATCCACATCGCGCATCTGCGCAGAGAACTCGGCGACAAGCTCTTCGCCCGCACGGCCAACGGGCTCGCGTTCACCCCCGGCGGGCTGCGGCTGGCCAGCCGGGCCGCCGAACTGCTGGGACTCCAGGACCGGACGATCCTTGAGGTGAAACAGGCCGGCTCCGGCCGACGGCTGCTGCGCGTCGCCGCGTCGAGCCTGTTCGCCGAACATGCCGCGCCCGGTCTGATCGAACTGTTCGCAGGACGCGCCGACGACCTCGACGTCGAACTGAGCGTGCACAGCCCGCAGAAGTTCGCCTCCCTGCTGCTCACCCGCTCCGTCGACGTGGCCGTGGGACCCCGCCCCGCCACCCTCGACGACTCGCTGACCTGCACGCACTTCCTCAACTACCAGGTCGTCGCAGTCGTGGGGCCCGACCATCCGCTGGCGACCGCGGCGAGTGCCGGTGCCGCCGAACTCCGCGGCCAGACCTGGCTGTTGGGCCCCTCGGCGGTCGGGCGGACGGGCCTGGTGCCGTCGGTACTGCGTCGGCTGGGCATTCCCGAACACAACCAGCGGATCTTCCAGAGCCATGCCGCCTCGGTCGACGAGGCCAAGCGCGGCAAAGGAGTTGCTCTCGCGGTCGCCTTCGCGGTGACGAAGGACCTCGCCCAAGGCGACCTCCGTCAACTGGCCGGTCCGCAACTCCCGGCCCGCGGCTCCTGGAACCTGCTCACCCTGCCCGACCGCGAAGCGCCGCCCGCCGCCGCGGAGTTGCGGCGCTTCGTCACTACGCCGCGGGCCACACAGGCGATGCTGCGGGGTGCGGGGGTTACGGCGGGGCGGTTTCGGCCGGCGATTCATGTGACTTTGTGGAGTTGAGGATTCGGTCCTTCGTCTGCGGGCCCGTGGAGGCTGGTCGCGCCCACACGGCGCAGCCGCTGTCGATACGGCCCCGCGCCCCTCAGGCGCGCTTCCGCCTCCCGAGTTTTGCGATCTCGTCCGGCACCCGCAGCAGTGCGCCGAAGCTGTCGGCCGGCAGCAGCAGGTCGATGTACGGCAGGGCCGCCGTCATCGTCGTCGTGCGGGGTGCGAAGCCGGGGGCGGCGGCCCGGGGGTTGAGCCAGATCACCGTGTGGGCGCGGCGGCCCAGCCTGGCCATGGCCGTGGCCAGGCTGGGCGGCGGATCGCCGTCCCAGCCGTCCGAGGCGATCAGTACGACTGCCCCGCGCAGGGTGCTGCCGTGGTGCGAGGCGAGCAGCGTGCCCAGGCAGTGGGCGATGCGGGTGCCGCCGAACCGGTCGGTGACCCGCTCCGACGCCTCGTCGAAGGCCTCCCGTGCCGAGCGGTGCGCGAGCACCGGCGTGAGCCGGGTCAACGACGTGGCGAACGCGAAGACCTCGGCACGGGTCGTCAGTGCCAGGGCCCGCATCAGATACAGATACGCCACCGCCTGCGCCTGCATCGACCGGCTCACGTCGCACAGCACCACGACGTGCCGCGGCCGGTCCACCGGTCCCGCCCGGACCAGCCGTACGGGCTCCCAGCCGGTGCGCCGGGCCCGGGCCACCGTCTCCCGGACCGCCACCCGATGACCACCGGTCCGCACGGCGAGGCGCCGGGTACGGCGCACGGGCCACTCGCCCAGCCGCGACTCCAGCCAATGGCCGAGCAACTCGGCCTGCTCCGGGGAGAGTTCACCGAACGGTGTGTCCACCTCGGCCGCCAGATCGCTCGGCAGGCGCTCGGGCACGGTCAGGGCGTGGTCCGCTCGGTGTTCGGCGGTGTCCACGGCGGGCGGCAGGGTCATCCACGGCAGACCGGCACCGTCGGCGGGGGTGCCGGCGAGGGCGTCGGCACGCGCCCCGTCCCGTCCGCCGGCCCCCGCGTCGTGCCCATTGCGGCGCGCGTTCGGGCCGAGCGCGAGCACCGACTGCCCGAAGACCGCGTCGAAGACCTCGTCGAAGCGGCCCAGTTCGGGTTGGTTGCGTACGAGGGTGACGCGGGCCGTCCAGTACAGCGAGGTCCGCGTTCCGGGCGGGGTCGCTGCGAGCGCGAGCACGAAGTCCCGGGCGGCGGTCGGGCCCACCGGCACGCCGTGCTCCCTGAGCCGGGCGGCCAGCGCGGTGGCGAAGGCGGCCCGGTCGACGGCGGGCAGCAGCCGACCGTCCGGCCTCATCGGACCAGCAGATAGACCACCAGGGCGACGACGACGGCCGCGACCACGGCGGGGATCAGCCGTTTGTACACGGACGAGCCGGCCACCTGCATCAGGTTCAGCGGCTCGGCCACCGCCAATGGCGGTGCCACGGAGGCCGGTTCCGCCTCGGCCCCTGCTTCTTCGGCCGGTTGGTCCTGCGTCGCCAGCAGCTGCGTCTCCACGTTCGCCACGAACTGCGCGAACAGCTTCTCCGAGATCTCCTTGATCATGCCGCTGCCGAACTGGGCCAGCCTGCCGTTGATGTTGAGATCCGTGCTGACCGTCACGACCGTGGCCGCGCCCTCCCCGCGCAGTCGGGCGTCGACCGTCGCGGACGCGTTGCCACCCCCGCGCATGTCCTTGCCGGCCGCGCTGATCACGGCGTGATGGGCGGCCTCGTCCCGCTCCACGAATCGTGCCGTCCCCGCGAACTGGCTAACCATGGGCCCGACTTTGACCCTGACCTTGCCCCGGTGCACATCGCCGTCGACGCCGGTGAGCTCGGCGCCGGGCATGCACGGGGCGAGGGCCTCCAGATCGGTGAGCGCCTGCCACGCCCGCTCGACCGGCACACCGACGCTGAACTCGTTATCGATCTTCATGGTCTCCTCGCTTCTTCGGGATAGCCGAGCGTGTCGAGGGCCCCGATGACGGCGGTGCGGTCGTCGGGGCTCTTGGCGACCGTGCTGAGCGTGCGGACGATGTCGTCGCGGGCCAGCCGGGCTACCCGCAGGGCCGCCAGGGCGGACACCCAGTCGATGGCCTCCGCCATGCCCGGCGCCTTGTCGAGGTCCAACTCCCGCACCCTGCCGATGAATTCGGTCGTGGACGCGATCAGTGGCTCGTTCGCGGCCGGTACCGTGCGGCGCAGGATCTCCACCGTGCGCTCGGGCGTCGGGAAGTCGATCCAGTGGTAGAGACAGCGCCTGCGCAGCGCGTCGTGGAGTTCCCGGCTGCGGTTGGAGGTGAGCACCACGACGGGCGGCCGGACAGCGGTGAAGGTGCCCAACTCCGGGACGCTGATGGACCGTTCCCCCAGGAACTCGAAGAGCAGCGCCTCGAACTCGTCGTCGGCCCGGTCGATCTCGTCGATCAACAGCACGGGCGGCAACGGGCCTTGATGGCGCACTGCCCGCAACAGCGGCCGGTCGAGCAGGAACTCCTCGCTGAACAGGTCGGCGTCGGACAGTTCCCGGCCGTGCGCCTCGGTGAGCCGGACGGCGAGCAGTTGGCGCTGGTAGTTCCACTCGTACAGCGCCTCGCCGGCCGTCAGCCCCTCATAGCACTGGAGCCGGATCAGCGGGGTGCCCAGGGCCTTGGCGAGTGCCTTCGCGGCGCTGGTCTTGCCCACGCCGGGCTCGCCCTCCAGCAGCAGCGGCCGGTCGAGCAGGGTGGCGAGGAGGAGGGCGGTCGCCGTGCCGTCGTCGACGAGGTGGCCGACCTCGTCGAGCCTCCGCCGTACGTCGTCGGCGTCCGTGAAGAGTCCGCTCACCCCGAGGCACCTGTGGACCAGCGGTCCCGGCAGCCGGTCCCGCAGAACCAGAACTCGCCGTCCCCGGTGGTGAGACGAGGTGTGTCGGCGCGCACGGTCACGGTCATCCCGCACACCGGGTCCACGGCCTGGGGCGGTTGCTCGGGCACGGTGGCCTTCGCCGCGTGGACGACTCGCACCACGTCCGCGAGGATCGACAGCGCGATCTCGGGCGGCGTACGGGCGCCGATGTCCAGCCCGGCCGGAGCCTGGACGCGGGCCCGTTCCGCCTCGGTCAGGCCGAGTTCGTCGAGCAGGGCGGCGGCGCGGCGGTGGCTGGCGACCAGCGCGATGTGACCGACCCCGGCGTCGAGGGCGGCGCGCAGGGACTCCGCGTCGCCCCGGCCCTGCCCGGCCACGATCACCGCCGCCGTGTGGTTGCTGGGTGGTCCTTCGGGCAGGGAGCGTGCGGTCGCGTAACCGAGGAGGGCGGCGAACGCGACGCATGCCTCCGCCACCGGCGTGGTCCCGACGACCTCGATCAGCGGCGGCGGCAGCACCGGCTCCAGGAAGATCTCCAACGCGCCGCCGGACAGACAGGGGTTGACGACGACCCGCGCCCCGGGTGCCTCGGGGAACTCGGGGTCCCCCTGCGGCAGGACGCGCAGCAGCAGCGGTCCGCCGTCGTGCAGGGCGCCGAGCGCGGCCGTACGCACCGAGCCCTCGGCGCACTGGCCGCCGACGAAGCCGTCGATGGTGCCGTCGCCGTGGACGATGGCCTCGTCGCCCGGGTGCGCCGAGGCGGGTGCCTGAGCGCGCACCACGCGCGCGTGGACGAACGGCACGCGCCGCTCGGTGAGTTCGAGCGCGCGGGCACTCAACTTGCCGGTCATCACAGCCACCTTCAGATCGGCGGAGTCGGTCGGCCCTGCATCGCCTCCCACACCCGCGAAGGTGTGAGCGGCATGTCCGCGTGCCGGATGCCGTACGGCTTCAGGGCGTCGACCACCGCGTTGACGATCGCGGGCGGCGAGCCGACCGTCGCGGACTCGCCGACCCCCTTGGCGCCGATGGGGTGGTGCGGGGACGGCGTGACGGTGAACCCGGTCTCCCAGTCGGGGACTTCGAGCGAGGTCGGGATCAGGTAGTCCATGAGCGAACCGCTGAGGCAGTTGCCGTCCTCGTCGAAGGAGATCATCTCCATGAGTGCCATGCCGACGCCGTCGGTGAGCCCGCCGTGCACCTGTCCCTCGATGATCATCGGGTTGATGCGGGTGCCGCAGTCGTCGACCGCGACGAAGCGGCGGACGGTCACCTTCGCCGTCCCCGGGTCGATGTCGACGACGCAGATGTAGGCGCCGTGCGGATAGGTGAGGTTCTCCGGGTTGTAGCAGATCTGCGCCTCCAGCCCGCCCTCCACGCCCTCGGGCAGGTCGCCCGCGCCGTGCGCCCGCATCGCGATGTCCTGGATGGTGACGGAGGCCTCCGGGTCGCCCGCGACATGGAAGGACCCCTTCTCCCACTCCAGGTCGGCGACCGACACCTCCAGCATCCCGGAGGCGATCAGCCGGGCCTTGTCCCGCACCTTGCGGGCGACCAGCGCGGCGGCGGCGCCCGAAACGGGGGTGGAGCGGCTGCCGTAGGTGCCGAGGCCGAAGGGGGTCTGGTCGGTGTCGCCGTGAACCACGTCGATGTCCTGCGGCGGGATGCCGAGTTCCTCGGCGACGATCTGCGCGAACGTCGTCTCGTGCCCCTGCCCCTGCGACTGGACCGAGAGCCGTACGACCGCCTTTCCTGTCGGATGCACCCGGAGTTCGCAACCGTCGGCCATGCCGAGGCCGAGGATGTCCATGTCCTTGCGGGGTCCCGCGCCGACCGCCTCGGTGAAGAACGAGACGCCGATGCCCATGAGTTCACCGCGGGCCCGCTTCTCGGCCTGCTCGACGCGCAGCGCGTCGTAGCCGGCGAGTTCCTTCGCGAGTTCCATGGTGGGCGCGTAGTTGCCGGAGTCGTAGACCCAGCCCGTCTTGGTGCGGAAGGGGAACTGCTCGGGACGGATGAAGTTCTTCATCCTCAACTCGACCGGGTCCATGGCCAGTTCGTAGGCGAGGCAGTCCACGATCCGCTCGATCAGGTAGACCGCCTCGGTGATGCGGAAGGAGCAGGCGTACGCGACCCCGCCCGGCGCCTTGTTGGTGTAGACGGCGGTCATCCTGCAGTGGGCGGCCTCGATGTCGTAGCTGCCGGTGAAGACTCCGAAGAAGCCGGCCGGGTACTTCACGGGGGCGGCCGTGCCGTTGAACGCGCCGTGGTCGGCGAGGACCTGGGTGCGGACGGCGAGGATCCTGCCGTCGCGGGTGGCCGCGATCTCGCCGCGCATCACGTAGTCGCGGGCGAAGCCGGTGCTGATGAGGTTCTCCGCGCGGTCCTCCATCCACTTCACCGGCTTGCCGGTCAGCAGCGAGCCGACGATCGCGCACACATAACCGGGGTAGATCGGCACCTTGTTGCCGAAGCCGCCGCCGATGTCGGGGGAGACGACCCGGATCTTGTGCTCCGGCAGCCCGGCGACGATCGCGTAGAGGGTGCGGTGGGCGTGCGGGGCCTGGGTGGTGGACCAGAGGGTGAGGCGGCCGTCGACCTGGTCGTAGTCCGCGACCGCGCCGCACGTCTCCATCGGCGCCGGATGCACACGCGGGTACACGATGTCCTCGGTGACGACGACGTCCGCACGCGCGAAGGCCGCCTCGGTCTCGGCCTCGTCGCCGGTCTCCCAGTCGAAGCAGTGGTTGTCGGCCTTGCCCTCCAGGTCGTCGCGGATGACGGGCGCATCGGGGGAGAGGGCGGTGCGTACGTCGATCACCGGGTCCAGCGGCTCGTACTCGACGTCGATCAGCTCCAGCGCGTCCCGGGCTGCGTAGCGGTCCTCGGCTACGACGAAGGCGACCTCCTGGCCCTGGAAGCGGACCTTGTCGGTGGCGAGGACAGCCTGCACGTCGTTCGAGAGGGTCGGCATCCACGCCAGGCCCTTCTCGGCGAGCATCGCGCCGGTGACGACGAGGCGGACCTTCGGGTGGGCCTCGGCGAGCGTGGTGTCGACGGAGAGGACGCGGGCGTGGGCGAACGGCGAGCGCAGGATCGCCAGATGGAGCATGCCGGGCAGGTCGAGGTCGTCGACGTAGCGGCCCTTGCCGCGGACGAAGCGCGGGTCCTCCTTGCGCAGCATCCGGCCGTGGCCGCAGGGCTTCTTGTCGTTGTCGACGAACGCGGTGCGGTGGCCGTTCTCGGAGACGGCGGTCATGACGCGCTCCCCGAAGCAGAAGCCGACGTGGTCTGAGGTTCCAGGGAAGTCCGGGTGCCCGCCTCCTCGGCCGCCGCCCACCGGATCGAGCGGACGATGGTCGCGTAGCCGGTGCAGCGGCAGATCTGGCCGGAGATCGCCTCCCGGATCTCCGTGTCGGAGGGATCGGGGTTGCGGTCCAGCAGCGCACGCGCCGTCATCATCATGCCGGGGGTGCAGAAGCCGCACTGCAGACCGTGGCACTCGACGAACCCGCGCTGCACCGGGTCGAGTTCACCGTGCTGTTCGAGTCCCTCGACGGTGCGCACCTCGTGTCCGCCGGCCATCGCGGCAAGCACGGTGCAGGACTTGACCGGTTCGCCGTCCAACCACACCACGCACGTACCGCAGTTGCTGGTGTCGCACCCCCAGTGGGTGCCGGTCAGCCGGAGGTGGTCGCGCAGGAAGTGGACCAGCAGCAGCCGCCCCTCTATCTCCCGGGTGACCTCTTCGCCGTTGACGACCATGCTCACCTGCACGATCACACCTCCTGTCCGTCGATGCGGGCCACGGCCCGGCGCAGCACGCGCACGGTCAACTCCCGTGCCAGATGGCGCTTGTACCCGGCGCTGCCGCGCCGGTCGGTCACGGGGGAGCAGGCCTCGGCGGCGATGTCCCCGGCCTGTCCGTACAGTTCCTCGCTCGGGCGCAGGCCGCGCAGGGCGTCGGCGATGCCGGGGATGCCGGCCGTGTTGGGTCCCACGGCGGCGAGCCCGACCCGGGCGTCGGTGATCAGTCCGTCGCCGTCCAGCCACACCGCGGCACCGGCCGAGACCACCGCCCAGTCACCGGCCCGCCGTTCGACCTTCTCGTACGCGCTCGACCCGTTCGGACGGACCGGGAACCGGACCTCGGTGAGGATCTCGGCGTCGCCGACGGCGGTCTCGTACGGTCCCCGGTGGAAGTCCTCCATGGACACGACCCGTTCGCCGTCCATGCCCTGGATCACGCAGCTCGCGTCGAGCGTCGTGCACACCGCGGAGAGGTCCTCGGACGGGTCGGCCTGGCACAGCGAGCCGCCGAGCGTGCCCCGGTTGCGCACCACGGGGTCGGCGATGACGCGCTCGGCGTCACGGAACACCGGGAAGGCGGCGGCGAGTTCGTCCGACTCCAGCAGTTCGCGGTGCCGGGTCATCGCGCCGATACGGATCAGCCCGGGCTCGACCCGGACGTAACCCAGCTCGTCGTGCAGGTCGTTGATGTCGATCAGGTACTCGAAGTTGGCCAGCCGCAACTTCATCATCGGGATCAGACTGTGCCCGCCGGCCACCAGCCGTGCCGTGTCGCCCAGCCGGTCGAGCAGCGCGACCGCCTCGCCCACGCTGCCGACCCGCTGGTACTCGAACGGAGCGGGAACCTGCATACCGCAATCCCCCTGTCTCGCACGGCAGTTGGCCGGTCGGCCGGGTGCCGTGTCCGGGCCTCATTGGGCGCCCGGCGGACGGGGGTGTCAACGGCTGGTTAACCGTTCACTTAAGTTGCTTGTCCGGGGGAGGCGGGCAGGTCGTCGAGGAAGTCCGCGGACGGCACGAAGAAGAGAGTCCCGGTGACGGCCGTGGAGAAGTCCAGGATGCGGTCGTGGGAGGCGGAGTCGGTGCCCAGGAACATGTTGCGCAGCATCTGTTCGGTGACCGAGGGCGTACGGGCGTACCCGATGAAGTAGGTGCCGAACTCGCCCTGTGCCGCGCTGCCGAACGGCATGTTGTCGCGCAGGATCTTCCGCTCGATGCCGTCCGGGCCCGTGATGACGTTGAGGGCGATGTGCGAGTCGGCCGGTTTGACGTCGTCGTCCATCTCCATGTTGGTCAACTTCGTGCGTCCGACGGCCCGTTCCTGCTGCTCGACCGTCAACGCGTTCCAGGCGGCCATGTCGTGGACGTACTTCTGCACGATCACATAGCTGCCGCCCGCGAACTCCGGGTCCTCGCCGCCCACCACCACCGCCCGGCGGGCCGTCTCCCCGACGGGGTTCTCCGTGCCGTCGACGAAGCCCAGCAGATCCCGTACGTCGAAGTACTGGAACCCGGACACCTCGTCGCGCACGGAGACCGCGCCGCCGAGCCGGCCCATGATCTCGGTGGCCAACTCGAAGCAGAGATCGGCCCGTACGGCCTTGATGTGGAACAGCAGGTCACCCGGCGTGGAGACGGCCGTGTGACGGGCGCCGGTGAGTTCGCGGAACGGATGCAGCTCGGCGGGGCGCGGACCGACGAACAGCCGGTCCCACGCCTCCGACCCGATGCCGGTCACACAGCTCAGCCGCCCGTCCGGCGCGCGGAATCCGATGGACCGGATCAACCCGCCCAGATCTGCGAGGAGTTCGCGTGCGGCCTCCTCGCCGCCGGGCTCCACGGTGACGACGAGAAAGGTCGCGCTGGGAGTCAGGGACTCCAGCACCGCCTGCGTGGTCGGGACGGTCCCCTCGCCGCCGACGGTGCCGTCCGTGCTCTCCACCGAGCCGTCAACTGTCATGTACTCCACGCCTCCGCTGTGTCCTGGCAGGTGCCGCCCGGCACCTTGGAACTCAGCCGAGTTTCCCAGTCCGCGCGTCCCGCCACAGATCCACCCCGCCGTCGACGGCGTACGAGTCGATCTCGGCCAGCTCCTCGTCGCCGAAGTCGAGGTTGTCCAGCGCGGCCACGTTCTGTTCGAGCTGCTCCGTGCGGGAGGCGCCGATGACGAGCGAGGTGACCCGCTCGTCGCGCAGCGCCCAGGCGAGCGCCATCTGCGCCAGGGTCTGACCGCGCTTGGCCGCGATGTCGTTCAGCGCCCGCAGCCGGCGCACCATGTCCTCGGTCAGCCAGCTCGCGTCGAACGACGTGCCCTGTGCGGCCCGCGACCCCTCCGGGATCCCGTCCAGGTACCGCCCGGTCAGCAGCCCCTGCGCCAGCGCCGTGAAACCGATGACCCCGAAGCCCTCGTCCCGCGCGGCGTCGAGCAGTCCGTCGTGCTCGATCCACCGGTTGAGCATGCTGTACGACGGCTGGTGGATGAGCAGCGGTGTGCCCAGCTCGCGGAGGATCGCGGCGGCCTGACGGGACCGCTCGGCGTCGTAGGACGAGATACCGACGTAGAGCGCCTTGCCCTGGCGGACGGCGGTGTCCAGCGCGTTCATGGTCTCTTCGAGCGGGGTGCCGGCGTCGAGTCGGTGGGAGTAGAAGATGTCCACGTAGTCGAGGCCGGTCCGCTTCAGGGACTGGTCGAGGGAGGCCAGGACGTACTTGCGGGAGCCGCCGCCCTGACCGTAGGGGCCGGGCCACATGTCCCAGCCGGCCTTGGTGGAGACGATCAGCTCGTCCCGGTACGGCGCGAGGTCCTGCTTCAGCAGCCGGCCGAAGTTGGACTCGGCGGCTCCGTAGGGCGGGCCATAGTTGTTGGCCAGGTCGTGGTGGGTGATGCCGAGGTCGAAGGCGCGCAGCGCGATCTCGCGCTGTGTCTCGAACGGCCGGTCGTCACCGAAGTTGTGCCAGTAGCCCAGCGACAGCAGGGGCAGGTCGAGCCCCGAGCGGCCCGTGCGGCGGTAGCGCATCGTGCTGTCGTAGCGCCCCGGATCTGCGATGTGGTTCACCGCGCCAACTCTGCCCGCGCCCGCCCCGCGCGTCCAACCGATCGCGGTCATCGGATTCAGCAGCGCCGACGCATAATCCGGCAGCGGACCGCCGCTGTTCGGCGGCCCCTCGTTCGTCCCTAGGGTCCTTCTCATGAACTGCGACATATCGGTGGGCGCCGACCCGGTGGGCGTCGGCGAGGAACCGCTGCGGATCGGCGTGCGCGTCCCGCCCTGCGACCGCGCGGACCGGGTGGCCCGGACCGTACGGCGGGCCGAGGAGCTCGGCTTCGACCAAGTGTGGTTCCCCGACTCGCGGTTGCTGTGGCGGGGACGTGGTCACCACCCTCACCGCCGCGGCCTTCGCCACCGAGCGGATCGGCCTCGGCACCGCCGTCACCAACCTGGCCACCCGGCACCCGTCCGTCGTCGCGTCGGCCGCGCGCAGTGTCGCCGAGCTCGCGCCCGGCAGGTTCACCCTCGCCTCGGCGTGGGCAACAGCTCCGTCGCCCCGGTCGGTCTGCGGCAGACCGGCTCGGCGGAACTGCGCGAGGGGCTGACCATGCTGCGCGCCCTGCTGGACGGGCACGAGTGGGACTTCGAGGGCAAGGTCCGCTCCCGGCTCCGCGACCCCCAGCCGTCCGTGCCGCTGCACCTGGCGGACAGCGGTCCCCGGAACCTGCGCCTCGCCGGGGAGATCGCTGACGGAGCGGCGTCTCACCGCGCACCCTGACCGCCGCCGCGGCCCGGGTACGGGAGGGCGCCGAGGCGGCCGGCCGGAGCGCCGCGAAACTGCCGGTGACCGTGTCCGCGTTCTGCGAGGTGACCGACGACGTCGAGGCCGACGCCCGCCTGATCAGACCGATCTGCGCCTCGATCGCCCAGAACGGCGGCGCGTCCTTCCTCGCCCTCGCCGGCATCGACGTGGACGTCCCCGCGACGGTCGAGGGCGTCTACCCGGACCTCGTGCACGCCGAGGACTGGGACACGGCCGTGGAGATCTGCTCGGCCTGGGGCGCCGGCGGGGACGACGTACTCGCGCCCGGCATGGCGCCCGCCGTACCGGCGGCCCAAGTGTGGCCGGACGGCACCGCGTTCGTGCTGTTCACGTCCGGTGCCACGGGGGCGGTGCGCGGGGTGCGGTGCCCGCACGCGCAGACCGTCTGGTGGGGACGCGACGTCTCCGACTCGCTCCGCCTCACCGCCGACGACGTGCTGTACACCTGCCTCCCGCTCTTCCACACCAACGCGCTGAACACCCTGGCGCACGCCATGGCGGTCGGCGCGAGCTGTGTTATCGACGAGCGGTTCTCGGCGTCGCGGTACTGGGGGCGAGTGGCGCAGGCCGGGGCGGCCGTCGTCCATCTGCTGGGCGCGATGGTGCCGGTGCTGCTCGCGCAGCCGCCGGGCCCCGCCGACCGCGCGCACCGGGCCCGGCGCGGGCTCTCCCCGGCCACTTCGGGATCCGCGTGGGAGCCGTTCCGCGAGCGTTTCGGGGTCACGCTCGTCGACGGGTGCGGGTCGACGGAGACCAACCTCGTGATCGGGTCCACGCCCGAGGAGCAACGCCCGGGCTACGTCGGCACCGTGCGCGAGGGCTTCGCCGCGCGCGTGGTCGACGAACTGCTCGACCCCGTGCCGGACGGAGTCCCCGGCGAGCTGCTCGTCCGCAGCGCACACCGTTTCGCCTTCTGCACCCTCTACTTGGGGGAGCCCGAGCCCGGTCCGAGAGTGGCGGCGCACCGGCGACCGGTGGTGCGTGAGCCCGACGGGTGGTTCCGGTTCGTCGACCGGACCAAGGACGTCATCCGGCGGCGCGGCGAGAAAGTCTCCTCGTACGAGGTGGAGTCCGCCGTCCGCGCGCACCCGGCGGTCGCGGACGCGGCGGCCTTTCCCGTGCCCTCGGAACTGGCCGAGGACGAGGTCATGGTTGCCGTGGTCCCCGTGCCCGGGCAGGTGCTGGACCTCCGGAACCTCGTACGCCACTGTGCGCAGGAGCTGCCCCCGTTCGCGGTGCCCCGTACATCGACACCGTCCGTGAGCTTCCGCTCACCGGGACCGGCAAAGTCCGCAAGGCAGCATTGCGGGAACGTGGCGTCACCGCCACCACCTGGGACCGCTCCAAATCGCCCACCCCGGGACGACATCAAACTTGAACTGTTTGTTTTCTTGAATCACTCGTGTTTATGGCTGTAGGTTGAGCGCCATGACCGCTTCCCCGCCTCCGACCACCGCCGAGGAGCTGCGCGGTGTCGGCCTGCGGGTGACGGCAGCCCGCGTCGCACTGCTGGAGACCGTCAGGCACGGTGACCACCTCGATGTCGAGGCGGTCGCGGCCGGGGTCCGTGACCGCGTAGGACACATATCGCTCCAGGCCGTCTACGACGCCCTCCACGCGCTGACCTCGGCCGGACTCATACGCCGTATCGAACCGGCCGGCAGTCCCGCCCGCTTCGAAGGACGCGTCGGCGACAACCACCACCACGTCATGTGCAGGTCGTGCGGTGTCGTCGCCGACGTCGACTGCGCGGTCGGCGAGGCACCCTGCCTGACCGCCTCCGACGACCACGGCTTCTCGATCGACGAGGCCGAGGTCATCTACTGGGGTCTGTGCCCCACCTGTACCGCTGCCCCCAGTTCCTGAGTCACGTGATCCACCCCGTTTGGAAGGATTCCCATGTCTGAGAACCACGACGCAATCGTCACGGACGCGAAGTCGGAGGATGCCGGGGGCTGCCCCGTCGCGCACGGACGCGCCCCGCACCCGACCCAGGGCGGCGGTAACCGTCAGTGGTGGCCCGAGCGCCTCAACCTGAAGATCCTCGCCAAGGACCCGGTGGTCGCGAACCCGCTCGGCGCGGACTTCGACTATGCCGCGGCGTTCGAGGCCCTCGACCTCGCGGCCGTCAAACAGGACATCGCCGAGGTACTCACCACCTCGCAGGACTGGTGGCCGGCGGACTTCGGCAACTACGGCCCGCTGATGATCCGTATGGCCTGGCACAGCGCCGGCACCTACCGCATCAGCGACGGCCGCGGCGGTGGCGGCCGCGGTCAGCAGCGCTTCGCCCCGCTGAACAGCTGGCCGGACAACGGCAACCTCGACAAGGCCCGCCGTCTGCTGTGGCCCGTCAAGAAGAAGTACGGTCAGTCCATCTCCTGGGCCGACCTCATGATCCTCACCGGCAACGTCGCGCTGGAGACGATGGGCTTCGAGACCTTCGGCTTCGGCGGCGGCCGCGCCGACGTCTGGGAGGCCGACGAGGACGTGTACTGGGGTCCCGAGACCACCTGGCTCGACGACCAGCGCTACACCGGCGACCGCGAGCTGGAGAACCCGCTCGGCGCCGTCCAGATGGGCCTCATCTACGTCAACCCCGAGGGCCCCAACGGCAACCCGGACCCGCTGGCCGCGGCCCGCGACATCCGTGAGACCTTCCGTCGCATGGCGATGAACGACGAGGAGACCGTCGCCCTCATCGCCGGTGGCCACACCTTCGGCAAGACCCACGGCGCCGGTCCGGCCGAGTCGGTCGGCGACGACCCCGAGGCCGCCCCGCTGGAGCAGCAGGGCCTCGGCTGGAAGTCCACCTACGGCACCGGCAAGGGCGGCGACGCCATCACCTCCGGCCTCGAGGTCACCTGGACCACCAAGCCGACCCAGTGGAGCAACGACTTCTTCGACATCCTCTTCGGCTACGAGTGGGAGCTGACCCAGAGCCCCGCGGGCGCCAACCAGTGGGTGGCCAAGGACGCCCAGGCGGTCATCCCCGACGCGCACGACGCGTCGAAGAAGAAGCTCCCGATGATGCTCACCACCGACCTCTCGCTGCGCTTCGACCCGATCTACGGTGAGATCTCGAAGCGCTTCCACGAGAACCCGGCCGAGTTCGCGGACGCCTTCGCCCGCGCCTGGTACAAGCTGACCCACCGCGACCTGGGCCCGAAGTCCCTCTACCTCGGCCCGGAGGTCCCGTCCGAGACCCTGCTGTGGCAGGACCCGCTGCCGCAGGCCGAGGGCGAGACCATCGACGCCGCCGACGTCACGGCCCTCAAGGCGAAGATCCTCGCCTCGGGCCTGACCGTCTCGCAGCTCGTGTCCACCGCGTGGGCGTCCGCCTCCACCTTCCGTGGCAGCGACAGGCGCGGCGGCGCCAACGGTGCCCGCATCCGCCTGGAGCCGCAGCGCGGCTGGGAGGCCAACGACCCCGACCAGCTCGCTCAGGTGCTGCGGGTCCTCGAAGGCATCCAGCAGGAGTTCAACTCCGGTGCCAAGAAGGTCTCCCTGGCCGACCTGATCGTCCTCGGCGGTGCCGCCGCGGTCGAGAAGGCCGCCAAGGACGGCGGCGTCGACGTGGAGGTTCCCTTCACGCCGGGCCGTGTCGACGCGACCGAGGAGCACACCGACCCCGAGTCGTTCGCCGCGCTGGAGCCGACCTCCGACGGCTTCCGCAACTACCTCGGCAAGGGCAACCGCCTGCCCGCCGAGTACCTGCTGCTCGACCGGGCGAACCTGCTCACGCTGACCGCCCCCGAGCTGACCGTCCTCGTCGGCGGCCTGCGCGTCCTGGGCGCCAACCAGGGCCAGTCCACCCACGGTGTCCTCACCGACAAGGTCGGCACGCTGACGAACGACTTCTTCGTCAACCTGCTCGACCTGGGCACCACTTGGTCGTCGACCTCCTCGGACCAGCAGACCTTCGAGGCCCGTGACGCCTCCGGAGCGGTCAAGTGGACCGGCACCCGTGCCGACCTGGTCTTCGGCTCGAACTCCGAACTCCGCGCGCTCGCCGAGGTCTACGCGAGCGACGACGCGAAGGAGAAGTTCGTGAAGGACTTCGTCGCTGCCTGGGCCAAGGTCTCCGACCTGGACCGCTTCGACCTGATCTGAGCAGTCCGCAGCACCTGACGTCCGGGTCGGCCCACACGGGTCGGCCCGGCCGTTTCTCAATCACCGAACGTGCGGCACAGGAGTGCACGTTCGTCACATAAGCTCCTCCGCATGAACGAGGGGGAGCCCGACAGACGGGTTGTCGACGGCCGCTTCGAGCTGGAGTCCCGGCTCGGTGGCGGTGGCATGGGCACGGTGTGGCGCGCCCGCGACCTGCTGCTGCACCGGTATGTCGCCGTCAAGGAGGTCCGGCCGCCGGACGTCGACCTCGCCGAGTACGACCTCGGCGCGGCCGAGATGCTCCGCCAGCGCGTTCTGCGCGAGGCGCGCGCCCTGGCCCGGGTCGAGCACCCGAACGTGGTGACGATCCATCACATCGTCGACGGCGGCGAGGGCACCTACCCCTGGCTCGTCATGGAACTCGTCCAAGGCGGTTCCCTGGCCGACCGGTTGGAGCGGGGACCGATGGCACCGGCGGAGGCCGCCCGGCTCGGCTCCGGCGTGCTCGACGCCCTCAACGCGGCGCACGAGGCGGGCGTCCAGCACCGCGACGTGAAACCAGCCAACGTCCTGCTGCGCGCCGACGGCCGCCCCGTCCTCACCGACTTCGGCATCGCCGCGATCCGCGACGCCACCGCCCTCACCGCCACCGGCTCCATCATCGGCACCCCCGACTACATGGCCCCGGAGCGCGTCTCCGGCCACAGCGGCGGACCCGCCGCCGACCTGTGGTCGCTGGCGATGATGCTGTACGTCGCCGTCGAGGGCCACCACCCGCTCCGGCGCGGTACGACCCTGGCCACGCTGGCCGCCGTACTCCAGGAGGAGGTCCCGCCACCGGTGCGGGCCGGGTCGCTGACGCCGATGCTGTCGTGTGTGCTGGTCCG
This sequence comes from Streptomyces sp. NPDC050549, assembly GCF_040655035.1. NCBI lineage: Bacteria > Bacillati > Actinomycetota > Actinomycetes > Kitasatosporales > Streptomycetaceae > Streptomyces > Streptomyces sp. NPDC050549. The sequence continues at coordinate 43,833 of NZ_JBFAJD010000024.1, read as the reverse complement.
TGATCCCGAGGCACGGCCGGACGCGGGGACGGTGGGCAGGATGCTGGCCACGGCCGCGGCCCAGCCGGTGGCCCGCGGCCCCGAGACCACGTCGTACCCGCTCGCACCCCCGGCCCCGCCGGTACTGCCGCCCACTGACGACATGGGGGCGGTACGTCGACGCGGGCGACCGGGCGTTGCGGTCGCCTCCAGCGTCGTGGGCGTACTCCTTGTCGGCACGCTTGCCTGGAAGGTGCTGCCGGGTGCGAACAGCAACGACAAGGGTGCGACCACGTCTCCGGGTGCGACCGGACAGACACCGCAGAGTTCACCCACGGCCGCGCCTTCCGGCTCGGCCTCCGCGAAGACCACCGACCTGCTCACCCCCAACGGCATCCGTACCGCGATCAAGGCCATCGAGGAGGAGACGGGGCGGGACAGCTTCGGCGACTTGAGCGTTTATCCCGAATACGTCATTGCAGAGGTAATGGTCAAGGGCAGCAAGACCAAGTACGACACGTACACGTACCGCCCCGGTAGCGGCGTGGAGAAGGGGATCATCAACGGCAAGTTGGGGGAGGGGTGGGAGCCGGTGGACCTGCGGAAGTTCCAGTGGGACGCCGTTCCGGCATTGCTCGCCCGCGCGGCGAAGGTGCTCAAGGTAAAGAATCCGACATCCCGCTACTTGTTGGTCGCGGGCATGTGGAAGGTCTTCGACGACCCTGCGCACATGTCCGTTTACCTGGGCGACGAATACGGGTCGAGCGGCTATCTGCAGGCCGATCCACAGGGCAAGGTGACCAAGGTGATGCCCGCCGAAGAGTAGGTTTCGGCAGGTGCCCACCTTGCTGATTGTCCATCACACCCCCTCGCCCAGCTGCCAGGCGATGTTCGAGGCCGTCCTCGCCGGGGCGACAACCCCGGAGATCGAGAACGTGCAGGTCGTACGGCGTGCCGCCCTCTCCGCGACCGTGTCGGACGTGCTGGCCGCCGACGGCTGTCTGCTCGGCACGCCCGCGAACCTCGGTTACATGTCCGGTGCCCTCAAGCACTTCTTCGACCAGATCTACTACCCGTGCCTGGACGAGACGCGCGGCAGGCCCTTCGGGTACTACGTGCACGGCGGGAACGACGTGACGGGAGCCGTGCGGGGGATCGAGTCGATCACGACCGGGCTGGGCTGGCGGCGCGCCGCGGACCCGGTGACGCTCACCGGCGAGCCGGACAGGGCGGGCACCGAGGCCTGCTGGGAACTCGGGGCGACGGTCGCCGCCGGACTGACGGCCTGAGACGGGGGCGCCACCCGTTCGGACGCCGAAGAGTGTCGTCACCCCTGGGAGCACCCTCAGCGTGGAGGGACATGCCCCTCCGAGTGACAGGAGTTCTCCATGAGGAAGCGTCTGACGGCCGCGGTGGGTCTGGCTGGTGCGTCACTGCTGCTGTGCGCCGGTACGGCGAGCGCGGACCCCGACCCCGTCGGCGTCGCCGTCGACAGCCCCGGCGTGCTCTCCGGAAACGTGGTTCAGATACCCATCGACCTGGACCTCAATGTGTGCGGTAACTCGATCAACGTGATCGGTCTGCTGAACCCGGCGCTGGGCAACCACTGCGAGAACTGACGAGCGATACCGCGAACGAGCCGTGGGCCCCACGCCCGCGGCTCGTTCCGTGTGCAAGGGATGCAAGGTAGACGGCTGTCAGGGGACGTCGGTCAGCCGGTGCAGGGGAGTGCCGTGGGCCCAGCGCCGTAATCGTGTGCCGTCGATGAGCTGGACGCCGCCCTGGCGGCGCGCCCACTGCACATCACGTCCGCTGAAGGTCCCCCGGTGGACGACGAGCTGGAGGTGCGGCCCGGAGCCGGCCGTGCGCCCCGAGCGGGTGGGTGCCTCCTCGTCGGGCAGCGGTTCGGCGACCGGCCGGAAGGCCACCTCCAGACGGCGACCGCGCCGGTCGCGGGCCCGGACCTGCGGCTGGCCCAGTGCGTCGGGCCGGGCGAGCGCCCGCCAGCCGTCGCGGCGCAGCATCCGGGACACGGCCAGCGCGAGGCCCTCCACATCCAGGTCGGCGATCTCCTCGGGCGTGTAGAAGCCCAGGCGGCGACGGGCCAGCGGCCGGTGGTGCACGACCGCGGCCACGGCGAGCACACCGAGCAGCGCCAGACCGCCGACGAGAGCGGCGGTACCGAGGGCGCGGTACGCCACGGCGAGGCCGGCCACGATCCCGCACACGACGACGGCCACGACCACGAGCGCGGGCAGCACCTCGGGCAGCCCGGGGCCGTAGCGGCCCTGGGCGCGCAGCGCGCGGATCGTCTCCCGCCGCCGAGCACGGCGTGACGCGCGCTTCTGGTGCCTCTGCAACCTCTGCGTCAACAGGGCCAACTCCCCCCACCCCCAAGCGCGTTGGCGCCTGCCGTACAGATACCCGGCGGAGGCGGTCCATGTGCGCGGCGCCGGGAACCGGCCACCGAAGCGGCCGAACCATTTCGGCGCGCCTTGCCCCTGGGGGCATCGAACTGCTCCCTCCCGACCTCTGGCCCCGGGGACATACCGCCCGGTATACAAGGCCAGTTGAACGAGAGACGACCACGTCGGGGTGTCCTGTCGCGCCGTCTCCTACCTGGGGGAGGAACTCCATGAACCGTGAGACGCATCCGGCCGCGTCGGCACACCACCGCGGCAGGGCCGTGGCGGTCGCGGCGGCGGTCAGCGGCTGCGCCCTCGTCGTCGCGTCCGCGGCACCCGCGGCGGCACACGACTCGGGACACGACCACGACCGCACCACGCAGTACGTGGCGCTCGGGGACTCCTACACGTCGGGCCCGTACATACCGACCCAGGTGGACGCCAACTGCGCCCGATCCGACCACAATTACCCCTCGGTGGTGACGGCCGCCGAAAGAGGAACCGTCCTGAAGGACGTGAGCTGCAGCGGGGCGACGACCGCGGAGATGTGGCAGGCGCAGGGCACCAACCCGCCCCAACTGGACGCCGTGCAGCGGAACACGGACCTGGTGACCGTCCAGATCGGCGGCAACGACATCGGGTTCAGCACCATCATCGGCACCTGCGCCAAGCTCAGCGCCACGGACCTGGCGGGCAACCCGTGCCAGCAGTACTACAACTCCTCGGGCGCCGACCAGTTGGCGCTGACCATCCTCAACACCGCGCCCAAGGTGGCCAAGGTGCTGCGGGCGGTCCACAAGAAGGCACCGCACGCGCGCGTGCTCGTCGTCGGCTACCCGGACCTCCTGCCCGACGACGGCAGCGGCTGCTATCCCTCGGTGCCGTTCGCGGCCAAGGACTTCCCCTACCTCCGGGACACCGGGAAGCGCCTCAACCTGATGCTCCGTCTGGTCGCGGCGCTCAACGGCGCGGAGTACGTCGACACCTACGGCCCGACCGTCGGCCACGACATGTGCAAGGCCCCTGCCGACCGCTGGATCGAGCCGCTGCAGCCCGCCTCCCCGGCGGCTCCGGCGCACCCCAACGCGAAGGGCGAGGCGGCCATGGCGGGCGCCGTGCTGGAGCAACTGGACCGGCGCCACCGGTACTGACCGACAGCGCAGGCCCGGGTTTTCCACAGGCGGCGGGGGTGTACTCGCGAAACGCGCCCCTGACGAGGAAAGATGGGGCCGTACGCGAAGTCGGTCGACACGGAGGAGCGGGCAGATGCCACACGAGCGAGCGGGCGAACAGGCCCGCGCCGAGGATCTCGTAGACGTAGCCCGACTGGTCACCGCGTACTACGCGCTGCACCCGGACCCCGCCGAGCCGGGGCAGCGCGTCGCGTTCGGCACCTCCGGGCACCGCGGGTCGTCCCTGAACACCGCGTTCAACGAGGACCACATCGCCGCCACCAGCCAGGCCATCTGCGAGTACCGGGCCGGACAGGGCACCGACGGCCCGCTCTTCCTCGGCGCCGACACCCACGCCCTGTCCGAGCCCGCGCAGGTCACCGCGCTGGAGGTGTTCGCCGCCAACGAGGTCACCGTCCTCATCGACAGCGCGGACGGCTACACGCCCACTCCAGCGGTGTCCCACGCCATCCTCACCCACAACCGCGGCCGGACCTCGGGCCTCGCGGACGGCGTCGTGGTCACCCCCTCGCACAACCCGCCCGCCGACGGCGGCTTCAAGTACAACCCGCCCAACGGCGGCCCGGCCGGCTCCGAGACCACCTCCTGGATCGAGGACCGCGCCAACGAGATCATCGCCGGCGGAATGAAGGACGTACGCCGAATCCCCTACACACAGGCGCTCGCCGCCCCCGGCACGGGCCGCTACGACTTCCTCGGCAGGTATGTCGCCGACCTGCCGAGCGTCCTCGACCTGGACGCGATCAGGACGGCCGGGGTGCGGATCGGCGCCGACCCGCTGGGCGGGGCGTCCGTCGCCTACTGGGGCCGGATCGCCGAGGAGCACCGGCTCGACCTCACCGTGGTCAATCCGCTCACGGACCCGACCTGGCGGTTCATGACGCTGGACTGGGACGGCAAGATCCGCATGGACTGCTCGTCGCCCTACGCGATGGCCTCGCTGATCGCGCAGCGCGACCGCTTCGATATCGCCACGGGCAACGACGCCGACTCCGACCGGCACGGCATCGTCACGCCGGACGCGGGCCTGATGAACCCCAACCACTATCTGGCCGTGGCCATTTCGTACCTCTACGCCCACCGCGAGCGGTGGCCCGCCGACGCGGGGGTCGGCAAGACGCTGGTGTCCTCCTCGATGATCGACCGGGTCGCCGCCGACCTCGGGCGCCGGCTCGTCGAGGTGCCCGTCGGCTTCAAGTGGTTCGTGGACGGACTGGTCGACGGTTCGCTCTGCTTCGGTGGCGAGGAGTCGGCGGGCGCGTCCTTCCTGCGCCGGGACGGCTCCGTGTGGACCACCGACAAGGACGGCATCATCCTGGCGCTGCTCGCCGGCGAGATCACCGCGGTCACCGGGAAGACACCCTCGCAGCACTACGCCGCCCTCACCGACCGCTTCGGCACCCCGGCCTACGCCCGGATCGACGCCCCCGCGTCACGCGAGGAGAAGGCGCTGCTCGCCAAGCTCTCGCCCGCTCAGGTCACCGCCGACACCCTCGCCGGTGACCCCGTCACAGGCGTGCTGACCGAGGCGCCCGGCAACGGCGCGGCCCTCGGCGGCATCAAGGTGACCACCGCCAACGCCTGGTTCGCGGCGCGGCCCTCCGGCACCGAGGATGTGTACAAGATCTACGCCGAGTCCTTCCTCGGCCCCGACCACCTCGGTCAGGTGCAGGAGGAGGCCAGGGCCGTGGTCGGGGCGGCACTTGGCGGCTGACCCGGACTGTCGGCCGTGGCGCGCGGGCTGTCGTAGGAATGAATGGTGCGGCAGCCGGTGTTGGGGCGACACGTGAGTCATGACGCAAGGTGGAGTTGAACCCCGTATGTCCTTCGAAGCCACCGACTACACGGGGCAGACCACGTGCGGCGACGAAGCCCGCACTCCGCTGCGCGACTTCCTGCGGACCGAGACCGGAAGCGCCGCCGTCCTGGTGGCGGCGGCGCTGGTCGCGCTCGTCTGGGCCAACGTCATACCGTCGGCGTACGAGTCGTTCTGGCAGACCCACCTCTCCGTCCGGCTCGGCTCGCACGGGATCTCCCTCGATCTGCGCGAGTGGGTCAACAGCGGGCTGATGACGCTGTTCTTCCTCGTCGTCGGCCTGGAGGCGCGCCGCGAGTTCGATATGGGCGAGCTGCGCGAGCGCAAGCGACTGGCCCTGCCGCTCGTCGCGGGCCTGAGCGGCATGCTCGTGCCGATCGGCATCTACCTGGCGATCAACGCCGGCCGTGGCACGGCGGACGGCTGGGGCGCGGCGATGTCCACCGACACGGCGTTCGCGCTGGGCATGCTGGCCGTCGTGGGCCGGGGCATGCCGCCCGGACTGCGCGTCTTCCTCCTCACGATCACCGTCGTCGACGACTTCCTGGCGCTCCTGGTCATCGCCGTCTTCTACAGCGACCACATCGTCGTACCGGCGCTCCTCGTCGCCGTGGGGACGTTCGGCGTGATCGCGCTGCTGCTGCGGCGGTTCAGGGTGCGCCGGGGCCCGGTGTACGCCCTGCTCGGGCTCGTCGCCTGGGTCGCCCTGCTGAAATCGGGCGTGGACCCCGTCGTCATCGGGCTCGCCATGGGGCTGATCACGTTCGCCTATCCGGCGGGCCGTGACGACCTGGAACGCGCCACCGGACTGTTCCGGCTCTTCCGCGAGCAGCCCACCCCCGAGCTGGAACGCGACGTACGGGCCGGCATCGCCGCGTCCATCTCCCCGAACGACCGTCTCCAGCGCATGTACCACCCGTGGGCCAGCTACGTCGTGGTCCCGCTGTTCGCGCTCGCCAACGCCGGCCTGCAGATCAGCGGGGAGCAGCTGGCCAGGGCCTTCACCTCGCCCGTCGGGCTGGGCATTCTCATCGGGTACGTGGTCGGCAAGCCGCTCGGCATCCTCTCCTCGACGGTGCTGACCAGCGTCCTGTCCCGCGGCCGGATCCGGCCGCCGGTCGGCTGGGGCGCCGTGACCGCGGGCGGCACCCTGGCGGGCGTCGGCTTCACCGTCTCCCTGCTGATCGCGACGCTCGCCTTCGACGGGACCACCCTGGAGGACGCGAAGACGGGCATCCTCAGCGCCGTCGTCGGCTCGTTCCTGGTCGCCCGGCTGGTCACCGGGGTGATCGGACTGCTGCCGCCGCAGATCCGGCCCCGGGTGCTGTTCGGCAGGGCGGAGACCATCGTGGACCTGTCCGTCCCCGTCGACCCCGACCGTGACCACCTGCGCGGCCCGCGGCACGCCCCGGTGACCGTCGTGGAGTACGGCGACTACGAGTGCCCGTACTGCGGCCAGGCCGAGCCGGTCGTCCGTGAACTGCTCGGCGAGTTCGGGGACGAGGTGCGCTACGTGTGGCGGCACCTCCCGCTCACCGACGTCCACCTGCACGCCCAGCTCGCCGCCGAGGCGGCTGAGGCCGCCGCGCTGCAGGGCCGTTACTGGGAGATGCACGACCTCCTGATGAGCCACCAGGGCGCCCTGCGTCTCAAGGACCTGCGGGGCTACGCCGAACAGCTCGGCCTGGACACCGCCCGCTTCGAACGGGACATGCGGGCCCATGCCGGGGCGGGCCATGTCGCCGAGGACGTGGAGTCGGCCGACCTCAGCGGGGTGGCGGGCACGCCCACCTTCTTCGTGAACGGCCGCAGGCACTACGGCGCGTACGACATCGACGGTCTCTCCCAGGCCGTCCGGGCGGCTCGGGAGCGGGCCGCGCTACGGGTCTAGGCGGCGGGAATGCGCCGAGGGGTGCCGGTGTTGGAACGCATGTAGCTGACATGCTCGGGACAAGATCCCGGGATGTGGGCGGAAGGAGGTCCTCATGGCACGCACCACGAACCGTCCCGTCGTCACCCTGAAGTCGACGGCCGGAACCGGCGTCACCTACGTGACGCGCAAGAACCGTCGCAACGACCCCGACCGGCTGGTCCTGCGCAAGTACGACCCGGTCGCCGGCGAGCACGTCGAATTCCGCGAACAGCGTTGAACCCCGCAGAGCGGCCGTCCCTCCGGGGGCGGTCTGAGGAAGGAAACACCATGAGGTCTGGCATCCACCCCGTGTCCCGTCCGGTCGTCTTCCGCGACCGTGCCGCGGACACCGCGTTCCTCACCACCTCGACGGCGCAGTCCACGCGCACGATCGAGTGGGCGGACGGGAACACCTACCCGCTGATCGACGTCGAGATCTCGTCGGCCAGCCACCCCTTCTACACCGGCAACACGCGGGTCGTGGACACTGCCGGCCGCGTGGAGCGCTTCGAGCGCCGCTACGGGAGGCAGTCATGAAGGTTCGCAACTCCCTGCGCTCGCTGAAGGCCAAGCCCGGCGCGCAGGTGGTCCGCCGCCGCGGTGTGACGTTCGTCATCAACAAGAAGGACCCGCGCTTCAAGGCCCGCCAGGGCTGACACAGCGCAAACGACCGGCCGGCCCGGCCCCGCTTCGTGCGGCGGCCGGGCCGTTGTCGTTCCGGCTCGCATGCGCCGACTCCGGAGGGAAGAAAATCGGTTCTTTATGCTTATAGCGGTACCAACCCCATTGGAGTGGTCGATGTCCCGGATACGCCCGACGGACGACGGCGACGAGCTGCTGGCCAGGCTCGGGACGCTGACCGCCCAGGCGCGCGAGCGGGCGGAGCTGCAGCGCTCCCTGCTGCAACTGGCCGTCGCCCTGCAACGCGGCATGCTGCCCGGAGACATGCCCGTCACCCCCCGGTTCCACCTGGCGGTCAAGTACTCGCCCGCCAACCACGGCCTCAACGTGGGCGGCGACTGGTACGACGCCTTCACCATGCCCGACGGGCGCATAGGCCTGTCCATCGGCGACGTCCAGGGCCACAACATCGAGGCCGCCGCGTTCATGGGCCAGGTCCGGGTCGGCCTGCGCGCCCTCGCCTCCGTCACCAGCGAGCCCGGCGAACTCCTCGCCCTGACCAACGACCTGCTCCTGTCCCTGGGCACCGAACTCTTCGCGACCTGCACCTTCGTACGGCTCGACCCGGCCACCGGGGTGCTGGAGAGCGCGCGGGCCGGACACATACCCTCCGTCTGGGCCACCGCCGACGGCCGGTGCGGCATCGCCGACGACGAGGGCGGACCGCCGCTGGGCATCGCCGCCGGACAGCGGTACCCGGTCACCGAGCACAGGCTCACCACCGGCGGAGTCTTCGTCCTGGTGACCGACGGCGTGGTGGAGGGCCCCTCCATGAGCGTCGACGAAGGCCTCGACCAGGTGATGCGCCTCGCGGGAATCGCCGCCGTGGCCGGCATGGAGGCGGGCTCGCTCGCAGCCGCAGTGATCAAGGGAGCCGAGCGTGTTGGGCACGAGGACGACGCGGCCGTACTGGTCGTGCGACACGACGCGCCCGGGACCGGACCATAGGCCCGCCCCGCGTCGCTCGCCTCGCAGACACGGCGGGGTCGGTGTCTGATGGCAGCTGTGGTGGGTTTCGATGATCTGCGGCGACCGGCCGGGTACGCCCTCCTGACGCTGGCCGTCGCCGGCTGCTACTTCGCGGCGGGACGCCTCGGCCTGCTTCGCGAGCTCGTGGTCGAGGGCGCCGTGTTCACCCCGATCTACCCTCCCACCGGCGTAGCGGTGGCCGCCCTGCTGATCTTCGGGCTGCGGATCTGGCCCGGTATCGCCCTCGGCATCCTGTTCGTGATCATGTCCCTCACCTCGCTCCAGCCGACCGCGCTCGTCGTCCTCGCCGGCAACACCGTGGCCCCCGTCTGCGCCTGCCTCATGCTGCGCCGGGTGGGTTTCCGCACCGACCTCGGCAGACTCCGTGACGGCCTCGCCCTGGTGTTCCTGGGCGCCCTGACCGCCATGCTGATCAGCGCGAGCTGCGGAGTCGTCCTGCTCGTCGTCACCGACAAACTGGCCTCGCACTCCTTCTGGCCGGTCTGGCTGGGCTGGTGGGTGGGCGACGCGATGGGCGTGCTGATCGTCACCCCGCTGCTGCTCATGCTGCGCACGGTGCGTTTCCCGCTGGACCTGCACCGCTGGAAGGAGGCCCTGCTGCTGGTGGCCACCATCGGCGTCATCGTCCTCCTGGTGACACACAGCCACGTCAGCCTGCTGTTCCTGGTCTACCCCCTGCTGATCTGGGCCTCGCTGCGGTTCCGGTTCGCGGGCAGCATGCTCTGCGCCTTGTTCGCCTCCGTCATGGCCACCGTCGCGGCGACCCGGGAGTCGGGTCCCTTCGCCGATCTGACGCATGTCGAGGTGATGATGAAACTCCAGGCCTTCAACGGCACGATGGCCCTCACCGCCCTGCTGCTCTCCTCCGTCATCACCGAGCAGCGCAACACCAGACTCTCGGTGGAGCAGGCCTGCCAGGAGCTGGCCGAGGTCCTGGAACACCTCACCGCTGGCGACCCCCGCCAGGGCGGCCGGCCATGACCGGTCCGTTCCCTCAGAGAAGGCCCGCGTCGCCCCTGCGGCGCAGCACCAGCAGCGCGGTGTCGTCGCGGGGCATGCCCGCCGTATGGCGGCGCAGATCGCCGTAGACCGTGGCCGGAACGTCCTTCGGGAGGACGTCGCCCCAGGCCGCGGCCCGCTCCTCAAGCGGGTAGAAGGCCCCGGACGGATCGCGCGCCTCGGTCACGCCGTCCGTGCAGAGCAGGAGCGTGCCGTCGGCGGGGAAGGCGAACCACTCGACGGTACGCGGCTTGGGGGCCAGCGCGTCCAGGCCCAGCGGCACACAGGGCTCCTGCCGCAGCACCGGATCGGCCCGCTCCTCGTGCAGCAGCAGCGGCGCCACATGACCGCAGTTGATCGCCTGGACCTCCTGCTCACCGTCGACGCCCAGGACGATCGCCGTCACGAACCGCTCCCGCTCACCGGTCTGCGCCGCGAAGGAGTTGTGCCGTAGCACCGCCTCCTCCAGGGCGTCCACGACGGCGGTGAGCGTGGGCTCGGCCACGGCCGCCTCGCGGAAGGCGCTCAGTACCGCGAAGGCCGCGCTGATCGCCTGGAGACCCTTGCCCTGGACGTCGGCGATGAAGACCCGGGTGCCGTAGGGGGAGGCGACGACCTCGTAGACGTCGCCGCCCACCCGGCTGTCCTCCTCCACGGGCCGGTAGAGGCCGTGGACCAGGAGTTGGTCGGTCATCAGGGGGAACGGGCGCAGGATCTGCCGCTGGAGAGCGGCAGCGGCGGAACGCAGCCGGGCGATCTCGCCCTCCCAGCGGATCCGCTGCGTCGCCCGCGCCACGCTGAGGCCGTTGAACACCAGGGTGAAGGCGATGACCGCCGCGTCCGCTCCCACCGTGTGCAGCGGTGTGTCGAAGAGGGAACCGGCGATGACGATCGTCACCCACACGGACGCCACTGTGGTCTGCCGCACGGTGCCGCGCCCGGCGATCAGCGCTGGCAGCACCACCAGAAAGGGGGCCGGCCGGGTGTCGCGGCCCAGGACGATACCGGTCAACGCCACCAGCGCCGTGGTGCTGACCAGCCAGAACACCACCGCGGCCCAGCTGAGCGGAGGCGTGGACCGCTGCCCGGGGTCGGCCACGGTGGAACCGGCCGGATCTCCAGAGATACGCACCGGCCCTCCCACTGCCTGCGGTCGTCGGCCAACCGTCGGGAACACTTCCCACTCTTCAATATCAGCCCCATGTGTACCGTCCGCGAGCCGCAACACCACTCCGGCCCGGACCGGGACGCACCTGACCCCGTCAGGGGGGTTAGATTCCGATATGTGTGTTCGTCCAAGGGTGGGGGAGTGGGGAGAGCGTGTTCATCTGGCGCACACTGCGGGGTGAATGGCAGGGCATCGTCGTCGATCCCGTACGACAGCTGCTGCGGCGCGGACTGCCGGGTATGTCCCTGGCGTTCCTCGCCGCCTTCGGCGTCATCTTCTTCCATGCGCTGGCGCAGCGTCCGGGCGGCGCGGCGATCGTCCGGGACCTCGGTGGAGTCCAGGGCGACCTGCCGCTGTGGCTCGCACTGCTGCGCACTCCGATATCGCTGTACGTGCCGGCCCTCGACCTGCCCGTGTGGGCCGGCATCACCCAGCTGTTCCTGGCGTTCGCGCTGGCCGAACTGGCGCTGGGCCGGGCCCGCACCCTGGTCGTCGCCTACGCGACCACGCTGGCCGGCACCCTCACCGTGCGGGTCATGCTCCTGATCGGGCCCGGCTGCGGAGGCATCGGGCTGCGGCCCGAGATCGGGCACGTCCTCGACACCGGGCCGTCCGCGGCGGTCGTAGGACTCTTCACCTATCTCGCCGTCGTCCGCCGCGCTCCCGTCGTGTTCGTCCTCACCGGAGGGTCCATGGTGTGGGAGTCGATCGTGAAGCCCAACCTGGCGGGTCGCGAGCACCTGGTGGCGGTGGGCACTGCCATCGTCCTCGGCCTGGTCCACGAACTGCGCCACAGGCGTCCCACCGCCGCCACCCTGCTCCCGCACTTCAAAGCGGACCGGCCGGTCAGGCCTGAGGCACGCTGCCCATCTCCGCACTGAAGCCGTGCGGCTCGCTGTCGAACCCGCGCACCATCGGGCGGAACTCCCAGTCTCCGGAGGCGACCTTGGTGAACTCCCCGACGGTTGCCGCGGTGGACCCGCCCACCCCGGCGAAGTCGTCCGACAGCAGCTCCTTGTACCCCTCCACGACCAGCGCCCTGGCGTGCGACAGATCACCGAAGGTCCGCGTCCCGCCGTTCTGATGGATCGCCACCCCCACGACCACCCGCCCGAAGGACGTGGCGAGCCGGTCGAGTTCGAGGACCATCACCTCCATGTAGCCGTACCCCTGGCCGCTCTCGCTGTGCCGGCTCATGTTGATCGTGCCGTCCGGCGAGCGGCTCTCGGAGTTGACGACGTACACCGGCCGTCCGTGCGGTGCGTCGGCGGAGTAGGTCGCCGCGACGATGTCCAGGTGGCGCGGCTGCTCTCCCCAGGGACTCGGATCCCAGCGGAGTCGTACTTCGACCTTTCCCACGACCTTGCTGACACTGCTCACTGATCGCCGCTCCCGAATCGGGCCATCACGGGACGTTTCCCGCATGGCCAAGTATCGCTCTTCGACGGCCTGTTGATGCCCACCGAACAGACCTGTCATGCCCGGGGTCAAGCGCTCCGGATCGCGTCCACCAGTCCGGCGACGAGGTTCGCCCGCTCGGTCATCGACGCGACGACCAGATACTCGTGGTCGGCGTGCGCCCCGCCCCCGACCGCGCCCAGGCCGTCGAGCGTCGGCACTCCCAGCGCGGCCGTGAAGTTGCCGTCGCTGCCACCGCCGACCGCTCTGCCCTCGAGACCGGGGAGCAGCCGTTGTGCCACCGCGAACAGTTCGGCCGCCGCCGACTCGGCCATCGGCGGCCGGGCGACACTTCCCCGTACGGTGATCACGGCCTCGTCGAGACGCGGGGCGAGGGCGGCGAACGCGGACTCGATCCGCTCCTTCTCCTCGGCCGACTCGACCCGGACGTCCACGACGACGGTCGCCGCAGCCGGTACGACGTTGTCCAGCGTGCCCGCCGCCGCGACGGTCGGGGTGACCGTCGTACCGACCTCGGGCCGCCCCAACTCCGCGATGGCCAACACCTGGTGGGCCGCCTCGACCAGCGCGTTCACCCCGGCGGCGGGCTCCAGTCCCGCGTGCGAGGCCCGGCCCGCGACGGACACCTCGAACGTGCCGCAGCCCTTGCGGCCGGTCTTCACACCACCGCCGTCGGCGGACCCCTCGACCACCAGCACGGCACCGCAGGCGAGGGCGCGCTCCTCGATGAGAGCCCGGGAGGAGTGGGAGCCGACCTCCTCGTCGGCGGTCACCAGGATCTCGACGCCGGACCGGTCGTCGAGCGACGCCAGCCCGTGGACCGCCTGCACCAGACCGCCGAGCATGTCGAAGACACCGGGTCCTGTCGCACGTCCGTCCTCGACCTGGAAGGGTCGGCGCGCCAGGGTACCGAGCGGGAACACCGTGTCGTGGTGACCGAGGATCAGCACGCGGGGGGTGCCACCGCCGGACCAGTGGACGTGCGGCCCGCCTTCACTGTCGACGAGGACGGCCCGACCGCCGAGCCGCCCCTCGACGACGGAGGCGACGGTCTCGGCCGACTTCCGCAAGGCGTCCAGGTCACGGGAGGGGGACTCGACCTCGACGAGGGTCCGGAGGTCGTCGATCATCGCGTCGACACTTGTGCCGACCGTCTCGCTTGTGGTCACGGGGGAAGGGTACGTGGGCCCCGTTCGCGACCCGGTCGACGAAGGGCCGGCCCGACGGCGAACGCGTCGAACCGGCCCAACGGCGGTGCTGATCCCCGGAGTCCGGTCAGTCCGTGCCGGACTCCATCGCGGCGCGGTCCAGCAGAGCTTCGTCCTCGGAGACCTCGCCGCGGGAGGCGATGGCCTCGGCGCCGCCCTCCGGCATGCTGCCGATGAGGCCGGTCGCGGCGGCCTGCGCGGCACCGATCGCCGCGTTGCCGCTGCCGATCAGACCGAGCACCGCGTACTGCTCCAGCTTGGCGCGGGAGTCGGCGATGTCGAGGTTGCGCATGGTGAGCTGGCCGATCCGGTCGACCGGGCCGAAGGCCGAGTCCTCGGTGCGCTCCATGGACAGCTTGTCCGGGTGGTAGCTGAACGCCGGGCCCGCGGTGTCGAGCAGCGAGTAGTCCTCGCCGCGCCGCAGCCGCAGGGTGACCTCACCGGTGATCGCCGAGCCGACCCAGCGCTGCAGGGACTCCCGGACCATGAGGGCCTGCGGGTCCAGCCAGCGGCCCTCGTACATGAGGCGGCCCAGGCGACGGCCCTCGTTGTGGTACTGGGCGACGGTGTCCTCGTTGTGGATCGCGTTCACGAGGCGCTCGTAGGCGGCGTGCAGCAGGGCCATGCCCGGTGCCTCGTAGATGCCGCGGCTCTTGGCCTCGATGATCCGGTTCTCGATCTGGTCCGACATGCCCAGGCCGTGCCGGCCGCCGATGGCGTTGGCCTCCATCACCAGGTCGACGGGGGTGGCGAACTCCTTGCCGTTGATCGTCACCGGGCGGCCCTGGTCGAAGCCGATCGTCACGTCCTCGGTGGCGATCTCGACCGACGGGTCCCAGAACCGGACGCCCATGATCGGCTCCACGGTCTCCACGCCCGTGTCGAGGTGCTCCAGCGTCTTGGCCTCGTGGGTGGCACCCCAGATGTTGGCGTCGGTGGAGTACGCCTTCTCCGTGCTGTCGCGGTAGGGCAGCTCGTGCGCGAGCAGCCACTCCGACATCTCCTTGCGGCCTCCGAGCTCGGTCACGAAGTCCGCGTCCAGCCAGGGCTTGTAGATCCGCAGGTGCGGGTTGGCGAGCAGGCCGTAGCGGTAGAACCGCTCGATGTCGTTGCCCTTGAAGGTCGAGCCGTCGCCCCAGATCTGGACGTCGTCCTCCAGCATCGCCCGGACCAGCAGCGTGCCGGTGACGGCACGGCCCAGCGGGGTGGTGTTGAAATAGGCGCGCCCGCCGGAGCGGATGTGGAACGCCCCGCAGGTCAGCGCGGCCAGACCTTCCTCGACCAGCGCCGCACGGCAGTCGACCAGACGCGCGATCTCGGCGCCGTAGGCCTTCGCGCGGCCGGGCACCGAGGCGATGTCGGGCTCGTCGTACTGGCCGATGTCGGCGGTGTAGGTGCAGGGGACGGCACCCTTGTCGCGCATCCAGGCGACCGCGACCGAGGTGTCGAGTCCGCCCGAGAAGGCGATGCCGACGCGCTCGCCGGTGGGGAGGGAGGTGAGGACCTTAGACATAGGAAGATTATGCACGCTCGCGCATGGTCATGCAAAGTCCCCCTTCTGGAGCAGTTCTGCCGGGCGCCCCGGAAGCGGTGGGGTGCCCGGCAGAACCTGTGGTCGCGGTCCGGTCAGCAGCCCGCCTTGTAGAAGTACTTGCTGATCTCGGGCTGGTTCATGTTCGCCTTGGTGATGGCGACCATGTTGGTGCCGATCGACTTCTGGACCGACTTGCCCTCGAAGGCGGCGGCCAGCTGGTCCACGGCCTCCTTGCCGATCGCCGCCGGGTCCTGCGCGACCAGCACCTGGAGGGTGCCCGCCTTGAGGGAGGCGACCTCGTCCGGCTCGGCGTCGAACGCGGCGACCTTCACCGCGCCCTGCTTGCCGGCCTGCTTGAGACCGGTGGCTATGCCGGTACCGGTGTTGGTGTTGCCCGCGAAGACACCGCCCAGGTCGGGGTGGGCTGCCAGCGTCGACTGGATCTGGGAGGCCGCGGTGGCCGGCAGGTCGTTGTCGTAGAGCGTGGGCAGCATCTTGATGTTCGGGTACTTCTTCATCTCCTCGGTGAAGCCCTTGATGCGGGCGTCCGTGGTGGAGACACCGGGCTTGACGCTGATGACGATCGCCGAGCCCTTCTCGTTCATCAGCTTGGCGAGCGCGTCGGCAGCCACCCGGCCGCCCCTCTCGTTGTCCGACGAGATCCGGGTGATGCCGATCGAGGAGTCCGTGACCGTCGTGTCCACGAGGGCGACCTTCGTCCCGGCCGACTGGATCTGCTTGAGCGACGGGGTGAGCGCGCTGACGTCGACCGGCGAGATCAGCAGCCCGTCGGGCCGCGACGCCGCCACCGAGTCGAGGAGGGGCCGCTGCACCGACACGTCCCACTGCGCGGAACCGTCCGCCGAGAAGTCCATGCCCTTGGCCTTGGCCTCGGTCTGCGCCGCACAGGTCATGGTGATGTAGAAGGGGTCGCTCTTCACGCCGGTGATCAGCCGGACCTTCTTCCCGGAGGCGCCCCCCTTCGATCCCGAACCGCCGCTGTCGCTCGACGAACTGCAGGCGGCGGCGCCGGTCAGGACCAGCACGGTGCCGGCGGCGACCAGTACTTTGCGCGTGATGCGAATGCTCGACATAAGGCTGTCCTCCAGGGTCGTACGAGAGTTGGGGCGAAGGTCGGGGAGGGGGTCACACACGCTCTCTGGTCTTCCTGCGCATCTGGTCGATGTAGACGGCCGCGACCAGGACGACACCGACGGCGACGTCCTGCCAGTACTGCTGCACGCCGATGACGATCAGTCCGGTCGTCAGCACGGCGGGGATGAACACACCGATCACCGTGCCGAGTACGGACCCCCGCCCGCCGAACAGGCTGGTGCCGCCCAGGACCACCGCGGTGATCACCTTCAGGTTGTCGGTGGAGTGCCCGGCGATGGACGTCGTGCCGTACGAGGCCAGCCACATCACCGCGCCGAGACCGGCCAGCAGGCCCATCAGGCCGTACACCATGATCAGATGGCGGCCCACCGGGATGCCCGCGCGCCGGACGGCGGTCGGGTTGGAGCCGATCGCCAGGGTGTGGCTGCCGAACCGCGTTGCGCCGAGCACCGCGCCGAACAGGGCGGTGACCACCGCGGCCAGGATGACCATCCACGGGATGCCGGCCAACTTGCCGAAGCCCAGGCTGTTCTGGAGGTGGGTGGCGGCGGCACCGGCCGGGTCCTGGCCGCCGGTGGCGAGTTCGGCGATGCCCAGCGCCGCGCCGAGACCGCCCAGGGTCACGATCAGCGGCGGCACCTTTCCGGTCGCCACCACCGCTCCCTGCAACGCGCCCCAACCCGCGCCCACCGCAAGGGCTATGACGACACAGACGGCGACCGTGCCCCAGCTGGAGGCGGGTCCGCCGTGGTGGATGTTGTACTCGCCCGCCGCGACCGCCGCCAGCACCAGCACCGAGCCGATCGACAGGTCGATGCCGGCGGTGATGATCACGAACGTCATGCCGACACCGAGCACCAGATAGATGGCCGCGTTCACGGCGATCTGCGTGAGGTCGTACTGCGTGAAGAACTTGCCCGGCGCCGCGATGGTGAAGAACGCGACCAGCGCGACGAGGATCACGAAGGTCCACAACTCGCTGATGCCGGCGGCCCGTCGCAGCCACGGGGGTATCGCGAGGCGTCCGCCGTCGGCCGGGGGCGGATCCTGCGCCGGGGCGGCCGGTTTGATGTCCTGGCTGTTGGCGCTCATCGCCCGTCCTCCGCTTCCGTCGCGCCGACCGGGCCGGGGCCGCCGTTGGGCACGGGCTCGTCCAGTGATCCGGTCATGGCGCCGACGAGTTTCTCGATCGTGGCGTCGGCCGCGGTGAACGAGGCGACCCGGCGGCCCAGCCGCAGCACCTCGACCCGGTCCGCGACCGACAGCACCTCGGGCATGTTGTGGCTGATGAGGACGACGCAGATGCCCCGGTCGGCGACCCTGCGCACGGTCTCCAGGACCCGGGCGCGCTGCACGACGCCCAGAGCGGCCGTCGGCTCGTCCATGAAGATGACCTTGTTGGCGAAGGCGACCGCGCGGGCGACGGCCACGGACTGCCGCTGCCCGCCCGACAACGTTGTCACAGGAGCCGTCACATCTTTCAGTTCGACTCCCAGTTCACCGAAGGCCGCGATGGCCTCCCGCCGCATCGTGGGCCGGTCCAGCACGCCCAGACGGCCGAGCAGACCCCCGCGTACGAGTTCCCTGCCGAGGTAGAGATTGGCCGCCGCGTCCAGATCGGGCGCCAGTGAAAGATCCTGGTAGACGGTCTCGACTCCGTGTCGTTGCGCGTCCATCGGCCCCGTGAACCGGACCGGCACCCCGTCGAGGCGCACCTCGCCCTCGTCCGGGGTGAGCACGCCGGACAGTACGTTCACCAACGTCGACTTGCCGGCACCGTTGTCACCGATCAGTGCGACGACCTCACCGGCGTACGCCGTGAAGTCGGCGCCCTGGAGCGCCTGGACATGGCCGAAACGCTTGACCACGCCGTGTGCCGCGAGAAGTGGTTCCCTTGCAGAGGCCATGCTGTGCTTTCTGGTTGGTATCGTTAACAGTTCGTCGATTCTGGGAGGCCCATGAGTGGGCGTCAAGGGTCGGGACGGACACGGTTCGGGCGCACGCCGTCGGCCCGTCGGTCCGGTCGCGCGCGACGAGATCTGGAGGACGTGGCGTGGCCAGTCGTCCCAGGATGAAAGACGTGGCCGCGGAAGCGGGCGTGAGCGTGATGACGGTGTCCCGGGTGGTCAACCGCGAGGCGGGCGTGGCGCCCCGCACCGCCGCTCGTGTCGAGGCGGCGGTCCGCAAGCTGGGCTATCAACGCGACGACGTGGCGCGGCAGTTGCGCCGTACGGACCAGTTGAGCCAGACCATCGGGCTGATGGTGGACAACGTTGCCGACCCCTTCATGGCCGCCGTCGCCTCGGCCATCGAGGACATCGCCCACCGGCGCGGCAACATGGTCCTCATCGGCTCCAGCCGCGCCGACCCGCACCGCGAACGGGAGGTTGTCGCGGCCTTCACCGCCCGTCGTGTCGACGGTCTGATCCTCACCCCGGCCGCGGGCAGCCACCGCTTTCTGCGCCCGGCGCAGGCGCGGGGCACGAAGATCGTGTGCGTGGACCGGGCGGCACCGGGCCTGGACGTGGACACCGTCGTGGTGGACAACTTCGGCGCGGTGGAACAGGCCGTACGCCATCTCGTCGCGCACGGCCACCGCCGTATCGGCTACCTCGGCGACAGACGGGAGATCTGGACCTTCGGCGAACGCCATCGCGGCTATCTGGCGGCCCTGAGCGCCGCGGGCATAGACGCCGATCCGGCGCTCGTCCGGCACGGACTCGGTTCCGGCGCGGACGCCGCCCGGGCCGTCACCGCGATCCTCTCCGCGCCCGAACCGCCCACGGCCGTGCTCGCGGGCAACGAGGTCCTCGCGCTGGGCGCGCTGCCGGTGCTGCCCGGCGGCCTCGCGTTCATCGCCTTCGACGACTTCGCGCTGGCCGCGCAGTTGACCCCGCCGGTCACCGTCATCGCGCAGGACCCGGTCGCCCTCGCCACGAGCGCCGCGCATCTGCTGTTCGCCCGCATCCACGGCGACATGTCACCGCCGCGCCGGGTGGTCATGCCGACCGAACTGATCCCGCGCGGGTCGGGGGAGATCCCGGGACCCGGTACGCCTCGGCGCTGACGACTCCCGGCCTCTGCCACGCGCACGGAGTCGGCCACCGCTCGGGGCCCGCCCGGACGGATCATGCCGCAGACGCGGGGCCCGGCACGCCCTCCTCCGCCTTGCAGCCGGACGCGCCGGGCCCCGCTGACCGGCAGCGATCGGTCGCCGTTTCCCTCCGGCGTCCCGATCCGCCGGACAGGCGCTACGCGCGGGGCCGCTCGAAGGTGAGGAGCAGGCCCTCGACCGCACCGGGACCGATCCGGCCCTTGACGTCGGCGGCGGTGATCGCCTTCAGGCCCCAGCCGTCCTCGGCGTGCTTGTTCAGGACCTTCTCCAGCTTGTCGCTGTCCAGCGCGTCGCCGATCAGCGACTCCCGGAAGCTGACGACCTTGTACTCGAACGTGTAGGCGTTGCTCATGGCTGAGATGTCCTCCTGTGCGTGCGCACGGTGTGCGGTGGGCGGGGTCAGCCAATCACGGCAGGACGCTCGCGCGCAGGCCGGGGGTGGTTTCGGGACCCGGCCGTCAACTGGGCCGGGGGACAGATGCGTTGATCGGGCCGGGGGCCGAAAGGGACCCTGCGGATATGCCGTCACGGCGTGCCGCGGCCGTGGTGCCACCCGGCGCATGGCGGGGCGGAGACGTAGCGTGAAGGAGGCGCAGGCGGATGCGGACCGATCCCGTGGGGGAGCGATGTGCTGGAGTGCGAAGGCCGATTTCGTCGTGGGCGCGGGCGTACTCGCCGTAGGCGTGGCCTGTGTGGCCCGGACCCGGCGGCCGGCCGATCTTCCGCTGGCCGCCCTGCCGTGGCTGCTCGGTGTCCACCAGATCGTCGAGTCGCTGGTGTGGTCCGCCGGCGGAGGCACCGGTGCCGCCACCCTCACCTGGGCCGTCATCGCGCTGCCGCTGCTGGCGGTGTGGGTTCCGGCGGGTGTGTGGTGCGCGGCGCCACCGCGGGCGCGGCCCCGGCTCGCCGTACTGCTGGCGATCGGGGCGGCCACGGCCGCGGCACTCGCCCACGCTCTCGTCGCG
The DNA here is from genome assembly GCF_040655035.1 of Streptomyces sp. NPDC050549. Taxonomy (NCBI): domain Bacteria; kingdom Bacillati; phylum Actinomycetota; class Actinomycetes; order Kitasatosporales; family Streptomycetaceae; genus Streptomyces; species Streptomyces sp. NPDC050549. The sequence goes on along the minus strand of NZ_JBFAJD010000024.1, from coordinate 23,333 downwards.
CACTCGGTGACGTCCGACATCCGCGGCCACACCGTCGGGTACGTCGTCGACCTCTCCCACCCGCAACTGGTCATTGCCGGCTACCTGCTGGCGACGGTCGGCTCGCTGCTCCTGTCCGGGGACCGCGGGCTGCTGTTGCTGGGGATCCTGGTCGCGGTCGGCGCGCTTGTCTGCTGGACGCTGTGGGAGCTGGAGTTCGTCTCCACCTGGTGCGCGGTCGTCGCGGTGTCCTCGGTGGTCCTGTTCTTCTGGGTGCGCGGCCGGTGTCCCGGGCGGCCGGTCGCACGACTGTGAAGAGGACGGGGCGCGAGTTCAGGGAGGGGCCAAAGTGTCCTGCGTACAACTTCGTTGATGCCGGGCGGTGCTGTCGGGTTGGATGGCGCCATGGAACACGTTGACGTAGAGCTGTTCACAGACGGCGGGAACGACGCCGTGGTCCGTCTGCCCGGTCGCCGGTTCCCCGGTGTGCTGATCCAGGGCGACTCCCTGCACATACTCCGCAGCGATGTGGCCGAGGTGGTGGAGGCCTGCGAGCGCGGCGACCTCGCCGAGGCGGGGGAGTCCGCGGGGCTGCTGCTGGCCGGCCTCGACGCACTGCTGACCCGCTACTCCGTGGCGCTGGCGAACCACAGCATCCAAGCGCCCTACTGACCCGACCGCCCTCACACCTCCCGGTGCTCGATGCCCAGCAGACTCGCGGCGGCGCGGAAGTCGGCGGAGTGGTGGCCGAGGGCGAGGGACCAGTGGTGGCCGACGCCGGTGGCGCTCCACGCGTCGACCCACTCGCCGGGATCGCGGCCGAAGTCGACCCGGCTGGTGGTGTTGCCGATCGCGAGCAGCGGTCCGGGTACGACGCTGCCCTCGGACGTGATGAACGAGAGGGAGCCGTCGGCGTCCTGGCCGAGGCCGACCAGGGTCACGGGACCGTGCTGGACGTCGAACTCCACGCTGACGCCCCAGCCGCGCTTGCCGTGATAGACGCCCAGGCCGCGCAGCAGCGGGTCGCGGGCGCTGACCACGAGGTGCGCGGGCCCGTCGTGCCCCATCTCCACCACCCCGTCCTCGAAGTCGAGGGCCTGGATCTCGGTGAAGGAACCCCCGGCGCCGATGCTCTGCGTCGCCAACTGGGCCAGGCTGGTGCGCAGTTCGTACTCACCGGCGGCCGGCACACCCCGGGCGGTGAGCAGGGAGGCACCCAGGATCATGCCGGCGCCGAGCCTTTCGTGCAGTTCGCCGTCGAGACCGCGGTGGTAGTAGGCGAGGGTGTCGAGACCGAAGTCCTCGACGAGCCGGTCGAGCGCGACCGACACGGTCGCCCCCCACGCCAGGTCCTCGTCGACCACGCTGTCGTCCACGGCGAAGATCCGCCGGGCGAGCGCCGTGCGCTCACGCGTCTCGGTCTCGCTCACCCGCTCCACCCGTTGCCGTAGATCGTCGAACTCCAGCACCTCGACGTGCGAGCCGAATGTCGCCGGGAGCAGCGTCAGATCCGTCGACACGTCGAGCATGCCGGGATACAGGTGCCCCATCAGACCGTGCCGGGCGTGCCGGAGCGCCGCCCGGACCCGCGCCGCCCGGACCCACTGCTCGATGCGTCGCCAGGCCGACTCCTGGCGCAGCCAGCCCGACACCGAACGGAAGGGGATGCCGGCCCGCCGGAAGACGTTGCCGATCTCGGGCACCGGGCACTGTCCGCAGTAGGCGAGCCAGGCGCCCGTGTCGAAGGAGGCGTGGTCCATCCGCTCGGACGGCTGGAGGTCGATGACCAGGACGGGGGTGTGTGAGCGCTGGGCGATCGGCAGCACCATCGACGAGGTCAGGTACGTCGTCAGGAAAAGGACGATCAAGTCGCAGTCCGCGCGCCTGAGTTGCTCGGCGGCGACCGCTCCCTCCGTGGCGTCGGAGATGAAGCCGACGTCCGTCACCTCCGCGTCCAACTGCCGGAAGCGGTCGGCCACATAGGCGGACGACTCCTGCAACTGCGGGAGGAGGTCGGGGAATTGCGGCCAGTAGGTGCCGAGCCCGCCCGCCACCAGTCCGATCCGGGTCCGGCGGCGGGTCACCGGGGGAAGCAACTCCCCCAGGGCGGCGATGCGTTCCGCGGTCACGGTGATGGGTTCGGTCGTTGCCATGGTGCGGTGTTCCTTCCGGGGACCGGTACGGATTCGGGTCCGGGCCGTGGCCGGACCCGCGTCAGGTCCGGGCCACGCCCAGACTCGCCGGGGCCGTGGCGGTGTCGGGGGAACGCCGGATGAGGACATGGATGACGTACACGCCCGCGACGCCCGACGCCGCCATGCAGAGAGTTATCGACCAGAGCAGGACGGAGGCGCTGTAGTCCATCAGTGCGGGCGTGACGAACGCGACGCCCGCGAAGACCCCGCGCGACAGGGCGTAGGTGAGGCCCTGGGTGGTACCGCGGGTGTCCGGGGGCAGCGTCAGCTGCGACCACACCTTGTAACTGGCCTCCCCGGCAAAGGGGTTGGAGATCTGGTACAGCACGAAGAAGACAAGCATGCCGACCAGGGCACCGGCCGTGAGGGAGGCGATGCAGAAGGCGATGACCTGCACGACCGTGAAGACGTAGAAGAGCCGGTCGCGCCAGGGGGTGTCGGCGAGCCGGACGAAGACGAACGTCAGCACCAGCGCGATGGGCAGGAAGGCCAGATTGATCCCGGTGGCCAGGCTCTGCGAGGCACCGCTGACCGTCACCAGCAGGTAGGTGCCGAACTGGCCGAAGGTGTTGGCGCCGATGCCCCAGGTGACGTAGTAGACGAAGGTCGCGACCATCGGCACCAGCGCGGCGCGGTTGCAGATGTTCTTCAGCTCGATGCCGCGCGGTACTGCCTCCTGCTCCACCTCCTCCTCGGCGGGCTCGTCGGGCAGTTCCAGACGGGACCGGAGCTGCCAGGTGACCAGTGCGGCGACGACCAGATGGCCGGTGATGAACCGTGCTCCGGTCAGGCCCGTGTCGGACAGGAGATAGCCGAGGAAGATAACGACGACGATGCCCAGCACCCACATGACCTGGGTGAAGGACACCAGACGCGCCCGGCCCTCGGGGGGCGCGGCGTCCGAGACCACGGCCAGGGACGTCGGTAGATCGGCACCGGCCGCCAGCCCCGCGACGAGCACGCCGGCGAAGAGCACGATGTCGTTCGGCGCCAGCGTGATGACGATCGCGCCCACCGCGTAGCAGAGGATGTCCAGGTTGTAGACGCGGCGGCGTCCGAACAGGTCGGCGAGCCGGCCGCCGACGAGGGAGCCGACGGCGATGCAGCCGGTGACGATCGCGCTGATCGCACCGGCCATCCACACGCCCATGTCGTAACTGTCGCGGTAGATGGCCAGGTTGACGGCGATGCTGACGATGAGCGCGGCGTCCAGGTAGGAGGCCATGCCCGAGAGGGCGGCGACCTTCCACAAGTGCTTCGGGATGGGCTGTTCCGGGTGTGCCTGGGCAGCGGGTGAGAATCGGCTCATGATGCGGCTCCTCGCGGCTCCGGGGCCGGGGTCGCAGTGAATATAGGGTTCAAAAAACGTTCCAACAAGTCCCCTTGCGCCATTCGACGTGAAGAAGTGTCAGCCTTCTTCCCGCTCCCCGCCACCGGTGCCAACATTGCAGGTGGCAGACGACCGAGCCGACCAAAAACGTTTTTGATCCGTATGGGTGACCGAGCCGCACCCGGAAGGACCGCCGACGTGATCTCTCCCGCGCTCCAGCAGCTCTTCGACGTCCCGCCCCAGGACTTCGGCCCCACCCCGCTGTGGTGGTGGTCCGGCGCCAAGGTCACCCGCGAGCGGCTCGACTGGCAGCTGCGCAGATTCGCGGACGGCGGCATCCACAACCTCGTGGTGATCAACCTGGCCCCGGCAGGCCCGAGTTTCGGCGCCCGGACCGACGACCCGCCGTGGTTCGGCGAGGAGTGGTGGGACCGCTTCACCGACACCTGCCGGATCGCCCGGGACATCGGCACCCGCCTGTGGTTCTACGACCAGATCGGCTTCTCCGGCGCCAACGTCCAAGGCGCCGTCACCCGGGGGCACCTGGCCGCCACCGGCCGCGCACTGCGCTCCCGCACGGCCACTGTCTCCGACGGCACGGTCCCCCCGCGGGGTGCCGAAACCCTTGTCGCCGCCTACGACTTGACGGGGCGTCGGCTGCCCGTGGCCCTCGACTCCGGCCCCTGCCGGATCGCCGCCGCGGACGGCACGGACGTACAGCTCGTCGTCGCCGTCCCGACGGCCTTCGACTACCTCTCCCCGCACGCCGGGGAACTGCTGCTGGACGCCGTCCACCACGAGTACGACCGCCGGGTCCCCGAGTACCTGGGCAACGTCATCGCGGGCAGCTTCCAGGACGAACTGCCCGCCACGAACTCCTGGAGCCGCCGCTTCCCCGAGGAGTTCCGCGCCCGCCGCGGCTACGACCTGCTCGACCACCTGCCGGTCCTGTTCGGCCCGGCGGACGCCCGTGCGGCGAAGATCCGCGCCGACTACTACGCCGTCCGCGCCGAACTCACCGAGGAGTCCCTCTTCAAGCCCCTCGCGGCCTGGCACGTGGAACGCGGCATGCTCGTCGGGGCCGACCAGAGCAACCCCGCGCGAGCCGGGTTCCCGGCCCAGTCGACACAGATCTACACCGACTACTTCCGTACCCACCGCTGGTACGGCGCCGTCGGCAGCGACCACCACGGCGACTCCAAGGTCCACTCCTCCATGGCCCACCTCTACGGTCACGAACGCGTCTGGATCGAGGCGTTCCACTCCTCCGGCTGGGGCGGCACCCTCGCCGACACCTACGACTGGCTGCTGCCGTTCCTGCGCAGCGGCGCCAACCTGTACAACCCGCACGCCAGTTACTTCGGCACCGCGGGCGGCTGGTTCGAGTGGGCACCGCCGTCCACCGACTGGCGCCAGCCCTACTGGCAGCAGTACCCGGCGTTCTCCCGCGCCGTCGCCCGGATCTGCTCGATCACGTCCTGGGGCACCTACAGCGCCGACGTCGCGGTCCTGCACCCCACCGCCACCATGCAGGCACTCCTCCCGCTCGACGCACCCGTCCACCACTTCGGCGACGGCCGCCTCGGCGACGACCACGCCGACGTCGACGAGACGCAGGAGCACTACCTCGGCCTGTGCGGCACGAACAACTGGCTCGGCCCGCGCGTCGGTTCACTGGACCGCCACCGCATCTCCTTCGATGTCGTCGACGACGCCTCCGTGCAGCGTGCCACGGCCACCGAAGGCGCCCTGCGCGTAGGGGACTTGGCGTACCGCGCAGTGCTGCTGCCCTCGGCGAGCGTCCTGGAGGAGGAGACGGCACACCGACTGACCCAACTCCTCGACGTCGGCGGCCGGGTCGTGGTCGTGGGCCGTCCGCCCGAAACGGCCGCCGGACTGGCCGGTGACGACTCCGTCGTCGCGGCGCTGCTGAAGCACCCGCGACTGGAGCGGGCGAGCGACGCCGAGGGCGCAGCGGCGACGGTGGCGGACAACGCCGGACACGCGACCGGCGAGGTGCCCCTGCTCGTCAGGAGAAGGGGAGCCGATGCGGTGGCGCTGGTGACGGGCGCCTTCCCCGACGCCCGCACGCTGCCGGGAGACGCCGACCACGAGGCGGATCCCGCGCGTTACGCCCGCCACTCGACCGTCACCGTGCACGCCGAGGTCGCCGAGGCCGAGATCTGGAACCCGGCGACCGGCACCCGACAGCGGGCGGACACCACGGTCCGCGACGGCCGCTCGACCATCGCGGTGCCACTGGAGGGCGCCCCCGCCGTCCTCGTCGTATGGCGCGAAGGCACCCCACGGACAACCCGGACGGCCGCACCACCACCGAGCCCGGAGCGGACGACCGACGTCTCGGACGGCTGGGAGGGTCGCCTGGTCCCCACCATGGACAACACCTGGGGCGACCTGGCACTCCCGGCGGGCTCGTCCGTCGCCGCACCGCAGATCTGGACCATGCACTGGACCGAGACGGATGGCCCCGACGCCAACTGGCAACCCGTACGGGCGACTTACGGCAACCGGGTCCGCGTCCTGCCTCCGACACCGGCCGCCCGGGCCCCCGAACCGCTGGACGGCCCCGGTGTCGAACGGGTCCTCGCCGACGGCCTTCCCCTCACCCCCTCGGACGAGGACTGGCGTGTCTCGCTGTACTCGTCGAGCCGAGGGATCCCGGAACCGGACGGCCTGCTCGGCAACAAGGGGCTGGTGACCGAGGAGTTCGTGCGCGTCCCCGTGCCCGGCCCCGGGACGGTCGCCAGGGTGCGGACGATCGTCGAGACGGACCACCGCGGACCGGCCGATCTGCACGTGGGCGCCGCGGCCGTCAAGCGGGTGTGGTGGAACGGCGAACTCCTCGACACCGCCGGCGGATACCTCACCACCGCACGCGTGGCGGTCGGACGGCCCCGCAACGTCCTCGAATACGAACTGGCCGACGCCCAGGACAGGCCACTGCTGATCTCCGGCACCGCGGGCACCCCCCTGGGCAGCTACTTCTGCCTGACCCGACCAGATGGATTCGCCCCGCGCCCAACGTTCATGTGCCTGCCCGAGGACGTACGACCGCACGGCGGAGTCACCTATCGAGGCCGTATCCACGCCTCTGGGGAGGCGGTACTCGTCGTGGGGGCCGCGGTGGGAGTCACCGTGCTGCTCGACGGGTCGGTGGTCGCACGCCAGGAGAAGGCGGAGTACTACGAGTCCGACTGGGGCGCCGTACCGATGTTCTTCCGCCATCAACTCGCCCTGGAAGAAGGCGAACACGTACTGGAGGTGGTGGCCGGCGCCGAGCACGCGCGTGAGGCGGTGTTCGTCGACTGCGCGGCCCGAACGGAGGCTGCGGTGAACTCCCTGACCAGCGGAGCCGGTTGGGAGGCCGAGACAGGGGAGTGGCGCGGCCGGACCGTCGAACACGAAGGCCGATGGGGGGAGTTGCAGCACTGCTACGCGGCCGTACGACCGCACCCGCTGCCGGAGACCGAGTGGCTGACCGGCGCACCGGTGCTCGGCGCCGCCGTACTGCCCCTGCGGTCGACGGACACCCTCCACCCCCGCGCGCAGCGCTTCCGCTTCACCGCGCCGCCGGGCACCGTATCGCTGGACCTGCCACTGGAGTTGGCGGCCAGGGTGCGGGTCGATGACGGTGGTGAGAGGCCGCTCGACGGCGAGATGCTTACGCTGGATCAACCACTGGCACAGGCAACGGAGTTGGAGATCGTCACCGATCCCACGGCCGTCCTGCGGGGCGGCTCGGCCTGGCGCGGACCGGTGCGCGTCCGTACCGTACCGGCGCGATTTCCCTTGGGGGACTGGCAGTTGCTCGGTCTGGGCGGCTGGAGTGGTGGGGTGACGTACTCGCGGGAGGTGGAGGTACCGGCCGGGGCGGATCCGGTACTGGACCTGGGGCGGGTGCGCGGCAGCGTGTCGGTCGCCGTCGACGGGGAGTGCGTCGGCGAGGCGTTCTGTCCTCCGTACCGCTTCACACTCCTGGGCGCCGCGGGACGGACGGTCCGTCTGGAGGTGACGGTCAACAACACCCTCGCGCCCTACCTGGCGGAAGCCACCCCCACCGCCTGGGCCTTCCCGTCCCAGCTCCCGTCCGGGCTGATGGGGCCCGTGACGCTACGCACTCCGGTCTGACGGGGGCCGCGTGGAGTCGCGCAGGACGAGGTCGGGGGCGAACACCCTTGTCTCGTGGGCGTGTTCGGCACAGGCCTCCACCTCGTCGAGCAGCATCCCCACGGCCGCCCGGCCCAGTTCCTCGACCGGCTGCCGTACCGTCGTCAGGGTCGTCCCCACGAAGCTCGCTATGTCGAGATCGCCATAACCGACCACCTGAACCTCCTCGGGTATGCGCACCCCCCGCTCGCCCAGTCCACGGCAGAGCCCGGCGGCGAGGAAGTCATTGGTGCAAAAGACGCCGTCGGGCAGTTCGGCGAGGCCGCGGGCGATCTCCAGGCCGTACGCCACCGTCATCTCGTCCGCGACGATCTGGCGCAGCCGCGCCTCGCGCTGGGTGCGGACGGCCTGGCGGGCGCCCTGATGGCGGTCCGCGCACTGCACGATCCCGCGCTCGCCGTTCACGACGAGGATGTCGCGCGCCCCGCGGTCCAGCAGGTGCTGCACGGCGACGCGGCCACCTGCGATGTCGTCGACGGAGACGGAACAGCCGTCCTGGGCCGGCAGCGCGCGGTCCGCGAGCACCAGTGGGATGCCGCGCTCGCGCAGCCGGGTGAGCCGGGTGGGATCGGCGCCGAGCGGTACCACCACCGCCCCGACGGCCCGTTGCTCGATCAGCATGGTGAAGTAGCCCTGCTCCCGCTCGGGATCGTCTCCGCTGTCGCAGAGCACGAGCGAGTAGCCGTGGTCGTAGGCCGCGTCGGCGGCGCCCCGTGCGATGCGCGAGTAGAAGGAGTTGGCCACGTCGGGCAGCACGAGCCCGATCGAGGACGAGTGCCCGGTGCGCAGGCCGGCGGCTCCGGGGTGCGGCACGTAGTCGAGGGCGGCGACCGCGTCGCGGACCCGTTCGGCGGTGCGGGCGTTGACCCGCTCCGGCCGGTTCAGGACGTTCGACACCGTGGACACCGAGACTCCCGCGGCGGCCGCGACATCCTGAATACGGGCGGGGCGAACCTGGATGACGTCCACCCCCCTCGCTCTGACAGCCGTGCGACCAGGCACGACACGGTCCTCATGGGCGCGGAAAGTCTACCTCGGTGGGTCTTGGAACGTTTTCCGCGGGGTGCGGGACTCCGAACGCAAACCCGGCCGTGATCAACGGGGCTAGCATGGCGGCATGGCCGAGGGTGTCGGGGCTGACGGTCCGATGGAGGGCGACCGCCCGCTGAGGCGCGATGCCGCCCTCAACCGGGAGAAGATCCTGCGTGCCGCGCGGGAGGTCTTCGGTCAGTACGGGCTTGGGGTCGCGCTCGACGACGTGGCCCGGCACGCCGGCGTCGGGGTCGGCACCGTTTATCGGCGCTTCCCCGACAAGGACTCTCTCGTACGGGCCCTGTTCAAGCAGGATTTCGAGATCCGGCAGGAGTCCGCCGAACGGGCGCTGGCTCATCCGGACCCGTGGCAGGGGTTCGTCGATTTCCTCACGGAGATGGGGGCCGACCTCGCCGAGAATCGCGGCCTGCACGAAGTGATCATGTTGGGGAGTCACAGTTCAGAGCCCATGGAGACCGTGCGGGGCGGCATGCTCCCCTTTCTGGAGGCCCTGATCCGGCGGGCCCAGGAGAGCGGGGACCTGCGCCCGGAGATCACTCCCTCCGACATCCCCGTCATGGTGGAGATGCTGAGCGCCGCCAGTCAGTTCACGCAGGGCAGGCGGCCCGACATCTGGCGGCGATGCATCGAGATTCTGCTGAACGGCGTCCGGCAGCGGCCCGACAACCTTCCCCTGACGACACCGAGCCTGGGCAACGAGACGGTGGAGCAGGTGATGGGGGTGGTCCGGCCGGCCCCCACAGAGGAGTAGCAGGTCTGCCGTACGAACAGACCTGCCATCCGTGTGGTCAGGAGGACGGTCCCCGGTCCTCACGGCTGGGAGTCGCGGAACTCGGCGCAGTCAGGGGCAGGTTGACGAATGAGGCGGCCTGCGCGGAGCGTTCGACCGTGTGGACGCCGCCGGCCAGGTCCGCCGACCCTTGCGGGGTCGGGGCGACGGGGAAGTGGAAGTCCGCCGGTGGCCGGCTGTCGATGCTGATCCGGATGTGGCAACCGGCCGGAATCCTGGTGAAGTTGGACAGCAGCGAGATGTCGTACCTGGTCGTCTCTCCCGGGGGCACCGGGCGCTGCGACGCCTGGGTGAACGGGTGGATCGGTTTGAGCAGGGTGCCGTTTTCGCCGTACCAGCTCTCCTTGGTGTCCAGCGCGCGCTGACTGCCCAGGAGGATTCCGTCGGCCTGCTTGGTCACCGTCCCGTCCGGCGCGACGATGCTCAACTCGGCCGAGAGTTCGGTCTCCGGTGTCGTCGACCTGGCGTAGAGGGTGACGTCGGTCGGGCCGTCCAAAAGGGCCGGCTCGGTGAGCGGGGCGGTGGTGCAGGTCAGCGTGTTCGCCGCGGTCGCCGTGCTCCAGGTGAGGGTGTCGCTCCCCCGGTCGGCCGGCTTGTCGGTGGTGAGGGAGCCGTCGCCGAGGTAGTAGGTGCGGGCGTCGGAGGACAGCGGCCGGGCGGCGCTGTCGACCCAGCCGCTCGCGCCGTTCTCGAACAGGTGCAGGGGAGTCGAGGTGTCGGCCTTGCCCGTGGGCGCGTCCTTGAGCCAGGTCTCGAACCACTCCAGGCGAATGGCCTGCAATGTCGCCTCGTTGACGTGTTCTCCGTGTGTCCAGGGCCCGACGATCGCCTGGCAGCGGCCGGTGACGGGTTCGTCCGATGCGATCGGATCCGTCAACGGGCGGTGGTAGTAAGCGTTTTGGGCCGCCACGGTCGGCGCCTCGTCCTGCTGGGCATGCGCTGCCCGTCGCTGCGGGACGGCGTCACCGCGGCGACGGCGGCCCACCTGTGGCGGTGGACCATCGACCTCGACACCGGTGCCGTCGCGGAGGAACAACTCGACGACCACCCGGGCGAGTTCCCCCGCATCGACGACCGACTCGCGGGCCTCCCCGCGGACTTCGGTCACGCCACCGCCGCGCCCGTACCGGAGCTTCCGCAGTACGACCCGGACGAGTCGCGTGCCGCGATCCACCGGTACGACCTCCGCAAGTCGAGCGTCGCCAGCCACTGCTTCGCTCCGGGACGCTTCCCGGGCGAGGCGGCCTTCGCCCCCGCCGACAACCGACCCGGCGGCCCCGGCTGGCTCATGACCTATGTCTACGACGCCTCGACCGACCGGAGCGACCTGGTGATCCTTGACGCCGACAGCCTCGCACGGGAGCCGGTGGCCACCGTCCACCTGACCCGACGGGTGCCCGCCGGATTCCACGGCAGTCGGCTGGCGGACGCCTGACCCACGTGATCGGTGAACCGTCCTCCGGGCCCGCGTGTGCGGAGGACGGCTCCCGCCGAAGGGCCGCGAAGAGCCGGACGGATGCCGAAAGGGATCGTGTGATGGGGGAGGACGCCGAAGCGGCGCGCCTGGAGGACGTACTGCTGACGCGTGCGGCCCAGTCCGGTGAAGTCGCCGCGCTGGGGCTGCTGTTGGAGCGGCACCGGGACGGGATGCGCGCGGTGGCCCTGAGCATTCTTGGGCCGGGCGCGGATGCCGAGGACGTGCTGCAGGACTCGGCGCTGACGGCGCTGCTGCGCATCGGCGATGTCCGCGATCCCGCGGCGGTGGGGGCGTGGCTGCGGATAATCGTGCGCAACGCCGGCCGACTGGTGCTGCGGGAAGCGGTCCTGGTCCGACCGGCGAGTGAACTCCCCGTGTTGGCAACGCAGTTGGGTCCGGAGCAGTGGCTTGAGCGGAACGCGCTGCGGGACTGGATCTGGGAAGCTCTGGCGGAACTCTCCCCGGCATTGCGGATCCCCCTGCTGCTCCGCTACTTCGCCGCCGAGGTCACCTCGTACGAGCGGACCGCGGTCGCCTGCGGGATTCCGGTCGGCACCGTGCGCAGCCGGCTGAGCCAGGGCCGCGCCAAGATGGCCACCGCCCTCGCCGCCACGGCGGACACTCCGCACGAACCCGCCGAACAGCGGATCCGCGCGGGACGCGTCGAGGCCTGTGAGCTTCTGGGCACCGCCGACGGATGTACGGTCCCCACCTCGGCCCGGACCGGCGTCTCACGGGTGCGCTTCACTGCCGGGTGCTGAACTCCCCGAAGTAATGACCCTCTTCGATGTCCGGGACCAGCGCGGGGTGAGTCGGCTTCCACCCGGTGCGTTGCCGGGTGAGCGCACTCGACGCCGGGTTGTCGAGCGAGACGAACGCGGCAAGGAAACCGGCGAAATGCAGACTCGCCTCGTCGGGCGTGAGGCTGACGGCCGGGACCTGCAACCGGCGGCCGATGGCCCGCGCGACCTCGCGGAACGGCACGCCCTCCTCGGCGACCGCGTGGAGCCGGGTGCCGGCCGGGGCGGATTCCAGGGCCAGTCGGTACAGGGTCGCCGCGTCACGTCGATGCACCGACGGCCACCGGTTCGATCCGTCGCCGACGAACGCGGACACACCCGTCGTACGAGCGACGTCGATGAGAGCCGGGACGAATCCGCGTCCGTCGCCTCGGCCGTGCACGGTCGGTGCCAACCGTACGGAGGACGAGCGCACCCCGTGCTCGCTCAGCGCGAGGACGGACAGTTCGACCTGGAGCCGTGGGGCCGTGACGACGGTCGGGACAGTGGGGGTCTCCTCGGTGAGCAGTTGCCCCGGGGTGCGGCCGAGGACCCCCGAGGTGACCACGAACGGCTTGTCCGTGCCTGCCAGTTCGGCGCCGATCGCCTCCACAGCTGCCAGCTCGGCCTTCGCGCGGACGGCCGGGTCGGTGGTCTCGGAGATGTGCTGGTTCGCGGCGTAGACGACACCGTCGGCCGCCGCGGCGCCGGCGCGCAGGCTGTCGACGTCCGTGATGTCGCCGCGGTGCACGGCGCCGCCGGACCGCGTCAACGCGTCGGCGGCCGACTCCGAACGGGCGAGGCCGACGACCTGGTGCCCCGCTCCGAGGAGTTCGCGGACGACCGCGGATCCGATGTAACCCGTCGCACCCGCAACGAAAACACGCACAGTGGAGATCCTTCGGATCGGTCCGGTTCGACCCGCCGACGGAGGGCGGCGGGCTCGCGGACCACGTTAGGGACGGTGGCTTGCCGGTGTCCAAGGCCTGTGCGGCATACGGCGATACGCGGCAGGCATGACCCTGGCGGCGGGGACGGCGCGAGACGGCCGCGGCGCCGGGACCCATGGCCTCGGGTACCGGCGCCGCCTCTTCCTGTCCGCCCGTGCTCCGTCGACCTGTCACGAACGGCCTTGACCGTTCAGCGTGCCTCGACGTGCCGACGGCACAGGTCAGTTGATGTGGTAGCTGTCTCCGTAGACCTTCCAGGACAGCGGCGTGTTGAGGTCGAGATTGCGGTTGCGGAGGAAGACGCGCTGTTCGGTGTCGACGCGGGTGGTGTCGCTGTGGGCCTCCTCCTGCCGCATGGCCCACACGCGGGCGTCGAGGAAGGCGTTGAGATACGTCGTCTCGTTGCCGCCCTGGGCCGGCGGCTTGGCCGAACGCAGGGCGCGGGCACGGATGTTGCGGAAACTGGTGGGGTCGTCGCCGTCGCCGTGCATGACGATGGCGTCGTAGTACGTGAACTGGCCCAGGACGCGCAGTCCGTCGGTCTTGCCCTGGCTGACGGCGGGGTTGAAGTACACACGGTCGCGTTCGTCGTTCTGCGCCTGCTGGAACGCCGTGTCCTGTGCCGCCGTGCGCCAGTCCTTCGGGAAGTTCGGGTCGAGGCCGGAGTGCGAGTCGGTGCCGTTGACCGAGCGGAGCGCGGGCAGGTACTTGGCGAGGACGTTGCCGGGCTTGCGGGTCGCGTAGAGCTGGACGAGGTCGAGCATGTCGCCGGTGCCGGAGCAGAAGCCGATGATTCCGGCGGTGTAGCCGCGGCCGTCGCCTATGTCCTCGATGTACTTGTACTGGGCCTTCCAGTCGAGGGAGGAGTTCTCCGCGCTCGACACGAGCTGCATGGCGATCTCCTTCTTCGCCGGGTCGTCGAGGCCGATCGCCCGGGCCGCCGTGGAGGCTGCCGAGGCCTGCGGAGTGCGCAGCAGGGGTACTGCCGTGAGCGACACGCCGAGGAGCGCGAGGAGGGTCCGGCGCGAGGGGCTCGCCGGCTCGGGGGTCGCTGAGGCGCGGAACGGGTGGACCACTGGGACTCCAAATGGTGGTGGGGGGTCGGGAGTTGGTCATGCCGCCGAACTGATAGGAAACTTAACTATCAGAGGTTCGGCGGGGACGGCACCCGCTGGGAGTCAAGTTCGTAGATATGAACGAGAGTCGTATGTCTGTGCAGTGGTGATGCTTGACGGTTTGCCCGCCCTTGTCGCACCGGCCATGGCGAACGGCCGACGGCGACACACTCACGTCGCAGCAATCACGCCCCGGCACTCATGAAAAGGGAACCGCCATGTCTGCGCTGTATGCCACCGAGGCCCTGTCGGCCGGCGACTGCCGCAACGGCGAAGTCCGTTCCCTCGACGGTGTGCTGGACGAAGTCCTCGCGGTCCGAAGGGGATGGGCGGCTTCGGCGGCGACAGGACCCACCCCGAGCAGCTCTGCGCCGCCGGCTACGCCGCCTGTTTCCACAACGGACTCCGCCTGGTCGCGGGCGGTCAGGGGGTCCGACTGGGCGCCTCCACCGTCCGGTCGGAGGTCACCCTGCTCGCGCTGGACACCGGCGGCTTCACCTTGGCCGTGTCGCGCACCTGCCCGGCCTGTAGCAAGGGGGAACAAGCAGCTTGAGGCCTCGTGCTTCCCGACAGCACGAGGCCTGCGGGCATCGGGCGGGAGCTAGGATGCGGCTGCCGAAGATCGGGAGGCGCCATGGCACCGGGGACAGGACGCGGCGCGGGAGCCGCACCGCGCAGTGTGGACGTGGCGCGTCTGGCGGGCGTGTCGCAGAAGACGGTGTCCCGGGTCATGAACGACGAGCCGTACGTCTCCGCGGACGTACGGCGTCGGGTCCTGGGGGCGGCCGAGGAACTCGGCTACCGCTCGAACAACGCGGCCCGCGCACTGGCCTCCGGACGCACCCGGTCCATCGGCGTCGTCACGCTCGGTACCGCTCTCTACGGCCCCGCCTCGCTGCTCATGGGCGTCGAGCGAGCCGTACGCGACACCGGCTACGCGCTCCGTGTGGTCAACACGATGGAGGGCGAGTCGGCGGGCATCGCCGGTGCCGTCGACTCGCTCCTGGCCCAGGGTGTTGACGGCATCGTCATCTCCGAGCCGATCGACGAGGAGGAAGGCGCCGACCTGTCCGCGCGTGTCGACGTGCCGGTGCTCGTCCTCGGGGCGCCGCCGCCCTTCGTCGCGCCCCATGTGGTGACGGCGGGGATCGTCTCCAGCCGGCTGGCCCGGGCCGCCACCGAACACCTGCTGGAGCTCGGCCACACCACGGTCCATCACCTGGCGGGACCCGTGCGTTGGTACTCGGCCCGGGACCGTCTCGAAGGCTGGCGGGCGGCGCTCGGCGCGCACGGCCGGGCGGAACCGCCGGTCGTACAGGGCGACTGGTCGGCGGCCTCCGGTTACGCGGCCGGCCGCGCGCTGGCCGCCGACCCCCAAGTCACCGCGGTGTTCGCCGCCAACGACGACATGGCGATCGGCCTGATCCGCGCCCTGACGGAGGCCGGCCGGCGGGTGCCGGAGGACATCAGCGTGGTCGGCTTCGACGACACCCCGGTCGCCGCCTATGTGACTCCGCCGCTGACGACCGTACGGCAGCCGTTCGACGCGATGGCGCGGACCGGACTCCAGCTTCTCGTGCACGCCATCGAGAACCCGCTGGCACCCCCGCTGCCGGTGACCGACCCACCGGTCGAACTCGTCGTCCGCGCCTCGTCTGCGGCGCCTCCCCGCTAGGCTCTCGGGGCATGAAGGTCCGTCACAAGGTGCGGGTCGTGCTGCTCGACCGCGGTCGGCTGGTGTTCCTGAAGCGGGGCTGGCCGGGCGGTGACTCCTACTGCACGACCGTCGGCGGAAGCGTCGAGCCCACCGACGCGGACCTCGAAGCGGCCCTGCGCCGCGAGGCCATGGAGGAGATCGGTGCCACGATCGGTCCCGCCACCGAGTTCCTCACCCTGACCGAACCGGGCGGGACGACCACCGTCGTACAGCACTACTTCCTCGCCTACCTGCTCGACATGGACCTGGCCCGCCGGCACGGTCCCGAGCTCGACGACCCCGACACGGGCGACTTCGAACCGGTCCGGGTGGCGCTGAGCCGTCCCGCCGTGGCGGCCCTCAACCTCCAGCCGGCCGAGCTCGCCGACCATGTGCTCCGGCATCTCGACGCCTGGGGTGCCGCCTGACGGCCACTGTCGCGGGAAGGCCGTACTTAGCTGGAAGGTTGTACTACGGCGTCAGTACGACCTTGCCGGCGACCGTGCCCGACTCGGCGAGGCGCAGGGCGTCGGAGACACGGGCGAGCGGCAGCCGGGCCGCGATCCGCGGTGTGACCTCACCGCGCTCGACGGCCGCGAAGACCTGTGAGAGGTCGGTGCGCAGCTGGGCGCGGAACCGGTTCTTGTTCAGGGCGCGCCCGGCCCAGACGTTGAAGAAGTAGGCGTGGCGGCCGTTGGGCAGCGCGTTCCACATCCAGACCCGGCCGAGGATCTTGAGCACGGGCAGCTGCTTGGAGCCCTCGTCGTCCCGGGTGGAGGCGCTGCCGTAGGAGACGAGGGTGCCGCCGGGGGCGAGGAGGCGCCAGGAGCGGACGGTGCTCGCGGCGCCTACGTGGTCGAAGACGGCGTCCACCCCGCGCGGGGCGAGATCGCGGACCCGTGCGGCGAGGTCCGGGGTGCGGTAGTCGATGGGCTCGACGCCCTGGTCGCGCAGTGCGTCGTGGTGACGCGGTGACGCCGTCCCGATCACGTGCACGCCCATCGCGCGGGCGAGTTGGACCAGGACCGTGCCGACGCCGCCGTTGGCGCCGTGCACCAGGATCGTCTGGCCCGTGCGGATGCGGGCCTTGCGATGCAGCATCTGCCAGGCGGTGATCCCGTTGACGACCACGGTCTCGGCCTCCGCCGCGCCGACCCCGGCCGGCACCGGTACCACGTCGGCCGCGTCGACCAGCACATGGCTGGCCCAGCCGCCGACCTTCACCAGCGCGGCCACCCGGGTGCCGACCAGGCCCGCGTCCACGCCGGTGCCGGCGCTCTGGACCGTACCGACCAGGTCGTAGCCGGGGACGAAGGGGAACGGGGGCTGGTCGTAGTACCGGCCGCGGCGCATCTGCTGCTCGGCGAAGGAGACACCGGTCGCCTCCATCCGGATCACGACCTGGCCGGGACCCGCGACGGGAACGGCTCCGTGCCGGACCTCCAGGCCCTCGGGCTCGACCTTGCCGGGCAGGACGACCTCGACGAGTGCGTCGGTGGTGTTGTTCACGGCGACCTCCACTGTGAGCTGCGATGAGCTATGCACTTTCGTGTTCGTTATAAGTTCTAACGCATGCTAGAAGGGGTCGTCAAGTGTAATCGTGATAGCTTCTAACTGAAGCTTGACTATGTAGTCCCCGTGAGTGTGGAAGGCGGCCGGTCATGGCGGAAACGGGCACGAGGACTCCGCGCGAGCGCTACCGCGACCAGGTGCGTACGGAGATCAAGGACCACGCACGGGAGCAGATCGCCACGGCGGGAGCCTCCGCGCTCTCCCTCAACGGAATCGCCAAGCGGATGGGCATGAGCGGTCCCGCGCTCTACCGGTACTTCGCCAGCCGGGACGACCTGATCACCGAGCTGGTCCGGGACGCATATCGCAGCCTCGCCGACACCTTCCGCACGGCCGCCGACACCGGGGCCGACCTGCCCGGACTGGCCCACACCCTGAGGGCATGGGCCCTCGCCGACCCCCAGCGGTACTTCCTCGTCTACGGCACCCCCGTCCCCGGCTACCACGCGCCCGACGACATCACCGGCATCGCGTCCGAGATCATGACCACCCTGCTGGACGCCTGCGCCGCCGCGGGGCTCTCGGGCGGTCCCGCGACACCGTTCGAGACGCACCTCGCGGACCATCGCCTCTGGGCGCGCGACCACCCCGCCCCACCCGAAGCCCTCCGCCTGGCCCTGGCTTTGTGGACCCGCCTGCATGGCGTTCTTTCCCTGGAACTCGCAGGCCACTTCACCGGCATGGGCTTCGACCCGGCCGAGCTCTTCGCCTCCGAACTGGCGGGACTGGTGGAGGGGCCGGGGGAGTGAGCACTGCCCGGCGCGGTGACGGGAACCGACCCGCCACGGTCTCGCCGCGCCACCCAACTCCCTTTCCGCGTGCGAGAGTTCCTACTGAGTGGCGGCTCGTGAAGGGCTGCCGACCAACTTCCGGACCGGTAGACTCGGTGCAGTGGAACAGGCTGCCGGCGGTGACGAGTTCATCGGCCGTGGCGCCGGACCTGCACTTCCGGTGCAGGCGCTGGTCCGACACCGCCTCGCTCGCTTCCGGGGTGACCGGGGGCGTGGTCTCGTGCGACGGATTCCCATGCGCTGAGGGCCTCGGCACGGGCAGCGGCCGGACGTCCTCCGGCCGGTTCAAGGACAGGCCTGGTGGACGACCCGCGCCTTGTTCGGGGCCCGTGACGGACATGGCCGCGTGGCCACAGTGGTCCGCGTACGACCTGGCCGGCCTCCGGCCACGTACCACTCCTCCAGTTCGAGGCACTGCAGAGACCGATACCCATTCCCGTGGGCGCGATGAGCGGAGTGCCCCAACTGTTCAAACTGTTCCGGTAGTTGCCACTTCGAAGGAAAGGCGCGCCTCAGGTTGAGCTGCCCGGGCAGGTGACCGCTCCGGGCAGCCGACCGCCTTGATCAGGTGGTGAAGCGGTGGGTGCCGGAGCCGACCCGGTACACCGTGCTGTCGTCCTCCTGGCGCAGGTAGGTCCCGTGCGTGTGGGTCACCGCGTTCGGGGTGGATGCGGGGATCCACACCTCGGCGGTCGTGTTGGGCGGCACGGTACAGGTCAGCGTGAACCGGCCGGACCGCTGCCGCCAACGGGTGGAGACCGGGCCGTAGACCGAGGTGAACATGGCCTGGGCGGTGGTGACGGCTCCGCCGGGGCGGGGGCGGATGACGATCTCGCGGTAGCCGGGCCGGCCCGCCGAGATGCCGGCGATGTTCGTGTACATCCATTCCCCCACCGAGCCGTAGGCGTAGTGGTTGAAGGAGTTCATGCCCGGGTCCTGGAAGCTGCCGTCGGGCCGGACGGAGTCCCAGCGTTCCCACATCGTGGTGGAGCCCCGGTCGATCTGGTAGCCCCAGCTGGGGAACGAGCGCTGTTGCAGGAGGCGGTAGGCGACGTCGGTGTGGCCGGTGTCGGTCAGGACGGGCAGCAGCCGGGGAGTGCCGAGGAAACCTGTCGACAGATGCCACTCCCTGGCCTCGATCAGGGCGACGAGCCGGTCGGCCGCGGCCTTCCGCGACGTGTCCGGCAGCAGGTTCATCGACAGGGCCAGGACGTAGGCCGTCTGGGTATCGCCCTTGATCCTGCCCTCGGAGGTGACGTAGGCGTTCTGGAAGGCTGTTCGTATCCGTTCGAAGAGATCCAGGTAGGGGGCGGTGTCCGTGCCGAGTTCCCCGGCCATGCGGGCTGCGAGGTCGGCGCTGTGTGCGAAGTACGCGGTCGCGATGACGTCCTTGGGGGTCTCGTCCTCGACGTTCAGCCAGTCGCCGTATCCCTGGTCCGGGCGCAGCAGCCGGTCGCTGTTCTTCTCCAGGTACGTCAGCCAGGTCTGGACGGACGGCCAGGCGTCCGCGAGGACTTGGCGGTCGCCGTACGCCTGGTAGAGGGACCACGGGACCGTGACCCCCGCGTCGCCCCAGCCTGCCGTGCCGTTGCCGATCGTGCCGACCATCGGTGCCACGTCCGTGAACGCGCCTTCCGCGGTCCGGGAGTCCCGAAGGTCGACGAGCCACTTGGACAGGAAGCGCGCCGACTCCATCGTGTACGCGGCCGTGGGCGCGAAGACGTTGATGTCTCCCGTCCATCCGAGGCGCTCGTCGCGCGCGGGTGTGTCGGTCGGAACGGAGAGGAAGTTGCCGCGCTGGCCCCAAGTGATGTTGTGGTGCAGCTGGTTGAGCATCGGTACGTCGGTCTCGAAGTCGAGGGTGAAGGGGGCGGACGTATGCATGACCCGGCCGGTGACGGATCTCGCCGAGGGAGTGCCGGGGAATCCGGTCACCTCGACATACCGGAAACCGTGGAAGGTGAAGCGCGGCTCGTAGATCTCCTCCTTCCCACCTCCCTTGAGGGTGTACGTGTCGGTCGCCGCCGCGGTCCGCAGGTTCGTGGTGTACACGGTGCCGTCGGGGTTGAGCACCTCGGCGTGTCTGAGCCGGACGGTCGTCCCCGCGTTGCCCGACACGCGCAGCCGCACCGAGCCGACCATGTTCTGGCCCAGGTCCAGCACGTAGACGCCGGGCCTGGGTTGGGTGATCTCCTTCGGCGTCAGCTCCCGCTCCACCCGCACCGGACCGTCCACCTGCGCGGTTATCAGGTCGGGACCGATCTCGCCGACGCCCCCCATGCCTCGTACGCCGAGCCAGCTTGTGTCGTCGAAGCCGGACGAGGTCCAGCCGGGGGTCTCCTTGCGGGCGTCGTACGTCTCGCCGTTGAGTAGATCGGCGGCGACGATCGGCCCTGCGGTGGCCCGCCAGTCGGCGCCCGACGCGATGCGCTCGCTCGTCCCGTCTGCGTACTCCACCTCCAACTGGGCGAGGAGCGCCGGGACTTGACCGTACTGACCGGGCCCGAACATGCCCACGTTGCCGGCGTACCAGCCGGGTGCCAGATACGCCCCGATGGCGTTGGCCCCGGGCCGCAGGAGTTCGGTGACGTCGTACGTCTGGTACTGGACGCGGGTGCGGTAGTCCGTCCAGCCGGGAGCGAGTTGGTCGAGTCCCACCCGGGTGCCGTTGAGGTGGCTCTCGTACAGGCCGAGTGCCGTGGCGTACAGGCGCGCGCGGGCCACTTTCCTGCGCGCCAGCCGGAATTCGTGCCGCAGCTGTGTGACGGCGTACGACACCGGGACGACTCGCCCCCATGGTCCGCCACCCCAGGCCGCTGCCACCCGGACCGCCGGCCAGCTCCCGTCGTCGAACCCCGACTCCCGCCACCCGTCGGCCGGTTCCTGATCCGTCGCCTTCCAGGAGGCCTCGGTGAACACCTTCTGCTCGCCGGAGGCGGTGCGGACGACAAGCACTGCTATGAGCCCCGCCGGGCCTTCCGTCGCGTTGGTGGCGGTGACGGCGATAACGTTGTCGCCGGCCCGTACGCGACCCAGTACGTCGATCACCGCCGGGCGTTTCCAGTCCTCGTTGTCCGTGTCGAGGTCGGTGTGGGCGACCTCGACCCCGTTCAGGGAGACGGTGTACACGTTGTCGGCGGTGATGGCGAGCGTGGCCGCCGTGATTCCGTCGGGCAGCCGGGCGGTACGGCGGAACCAACGGGTGGCCGCAGGAACGCTGTTGGCCGGATCGCCCTCGGCGAACCAGATCCAGGAACCGCCCTCGAAGGACGGTGCGTCCACGAGGCCTGCCGGTGCGGAGATCCAGTCGGCGGTCCACTGCCCGGTGTCCATCAGTCCGGTCTCCCACCATGAGGGCGGGCTCCAGGCGGAGACCTGTCCGTCGGCGTCCCACACGCGTACGGACCAGTGGTAGCGCGTCCGGGGCTTGAGTCCAGGACCTCGGTAGGACACGAGGGCGGACTCGCCGGACGTGACCTTTCCGCTGTCCCAGACGTCCGGGCGGGACAGGCCCGACGCGGTGGTGGCAACGCGGATCTGATAGGCGCTCTGGCGCATGTCCACTCTGTCGGAGGCCAACGGCCAGCTCAGCCGGGGCCGTTGTGCGTCGATCCCCAGCGGGTGTCGGACGTATTCCACGGTCGGCGCCGTGACGCGCAGTCCGTCGCGCAGCGTCTGCGTCTCTGCCTGTGTCTGCCCGGATGCCGGCGCAGCCATCGCCGGTACGCCGTCGACGGTCGCTGCCGCGACCGTGGCGACCGCGCCGGCGAGTATGTTCCTCCTGCTGATCACTACGACTCCTCACTCGCACGGAATGTGTGAATCGATTCAAACTTGAGAGGCGTGGGTAACGTAGAGCCTGGTGAGGTCGGGGTCAATCGTCGTGCAATTGTTTTCGTGAAGCGGCCACTTCGCGATCGCTCCGGGCGGAATCGGCGAGCGAGGTGGATGTGAGGGTATTGAACGGTTTCAATCTCAGCCGGAACGAGAGCCGAACGCTTCGTGGGCGCTGTCGAGTTGGCCGACCGGCGCTCCTCGTCCGGCGGGCGGTGGACGACCGCCGATGCGGTGATCCGTCCCCCCGGCGGGGAATGCACGTCGGTCGGTCACCGCGGGCAGGAGGCCGGGCCGATGCAGTCGCGTCACAAGCCGGTGTACGGGTCGGAGCGGTGGCCGGAAAGGATCCAACGGCGTGCGGGCGGCGTCGGTGATCGGCCTCCGGCCACTACCTGATCTTCGCATCGGCCACTGCGGCGAGAGCGGACCTGGCGGCCTACGCCGACCACGTCATGGGGCACACCGGCGGCTGCGGGCGTGGCGGTCACCGCCCCGGCGGCCGGGTCCCGCCTCACGGCCTGGGCGGTGCGTCTACGACCCCGCCATCGCCGTACGGCAGGACGGTTGCCGTCTCCCGTGGCCGGCATCTCTGCCGCTGCATGGTGCCGGGCACCCGCGCTCGTCGCCGGAGTGCTGCTTGCGGCGTCGGCCGGGCCGGTCACCCGGGAATGGGGAACGGCGCGGCCGGACACCGTACGGATGTCCGGCCGCGCCGCCCCGCGCCGGGTCAGCTCGTCGCGCGCACCGCGTCCCGGATCAGGTCGGCGACCTCCTTGGGCCGGGAGACCGCCACGGCGTGCGAGGCGCCTTCGAGTTCGACGACGGTGGCTCCGGCCCGCTTCGCGCCGAAGCGTTCGACCTCGGGATTGATCGCCTCGTCCGCCCCGGCGACGAGCGCCCAGGCGGGCTTCGTCTTCCACGCGGCCGCGACCGCGGTCTCCTCGAACGCCGCGGCGGCCAGCGGGCGTTGGGCCGCCGCGAGGACCTTGGTGACGTCCGCGGGCACGTCGGCGGCGAATACCGACGGGAAGGCGTCCTCGGCGATGGTGACCTCGACGGCCGGGGCGCCGCCCGGGACCGGGTACGTCCACTGCTTGAGGTTGCTGACGAGCGACGAGAGCGGGAAGCGACCCTGCAGCTCGCCGAGGCTCTCGCCCTCTTCGAGGGCGTAGGCCGCCACATAGACAAGTCCGACCACGTTCTGCGTGGTGCCGGCCACGGTGATCAGCGCACCGCCGTAGGAGTGGCCGACGAGGACGACCGGGCCGTCGATCTGGGATGCCACGGATGCGATGTACGAGGCGTCCGATGCCAGGCCGCGCAGCGGGTTCGACGGCGCGAGCACGGGGATGCCGTGGCTCTGCAGCTCCGCGATGACACCGGACCAGCTGCCGGCGTCCGCGAAGGCTCCGTGCACGAGGAGGACGGTGGGAGTGGTGGACATGGGAGGCTCTCCTTCTGGTGTCTCAGTGGCCGTGGAGCGCGGTGCGCAGCACGTCGACGGCCAGCCTGATGGCGGCTTCGGCGGCGTGGGTCTCGCGCAGGGCGTTGAGCATCACGAAGTCGTGGATGATGCCCTGG
>NZ_JBFAJD010000023.1:0-151548 GCF_040655035.1 Streptomyces sp. NPDC050549 | reverse complement strand
GACGCGACAGCCGGGCCACCACCATCCCCACAACGCGGACTCGAACACGAATCGGCCGCCAATGAAAGCTGACGGCCAATCACGAAAGATCGAGGTTAGTCGATATTTGGTGATGTGCTGTGGTGAACCGTCGATTCACGGACGGGAATCTGTTCCGGGCGCGGTTTCGCCGTATTTCGTGTCGGCCTGGATTGCCTCTCGGAAAGGAATTGCGGAGGTGTCGGCCGGTTAATTCTCCCGGTGTGCTGTCGGCCGATCGGCGCGTCGGCCGGGCGGGAGTTTCCTGGCCGAATCTGTTGGGTCTTGATCGGTTGCTGTCACGTGGGGAAGTCGTCCCACCCCGGTCAGGATAGGGGCGGTCTTGCTCGCGCATACACAAAAGGGGTAAAGCGTGCGGCCGTGCGGGATGTCTCGACGGCGTGTGCGGAAAGGGGTGCTGTCCGTGACGTCCCCGCGGTTGGGGATCTGGGCTGGCCGTCCGGCGCCGGGGGCCGCTTCCTGCCTGATGGGGAGTGACCCAAAGGCGGTCCGTGGTGTTTACTGGGCAGCGGTCTGATCCTGACGGGTCCGGACCTTTCCGGGAGGTCCTGGGGGTGGTGCCCCGGGGCCTCTCGTCTTTGCCGCCCGTTTGTGTGGACGTCGTATGTCGCTCGGCGGAGAAGCTCCCCGCCGCGTCTCCGGGGCAATGCGAACAACGGAGATAAGCGGTTTGGTAATTGCGCAATGGGTGGCTACTTTTCCATTCGGATTGCGCACGGTCCCCTGTCGTAAAACCCCGTGGCGAGGGGGTTTCGACCATGATCGCTATCCGTCGCGGCGCCTTGGGAATCACGACTGGCTTATCTCTCGCGACGAGCGGTACGGTCTGTCCCGCTGCTGTTTCCGTCCGCCCGGACTCACCAACCGGGCGGTTGCCGTACCTCCCGGAGAGGGAGGCCGGACCCGTCACTCCGGAACCTCGCCCACCAGCGGGGTTCCAGAACCTCAACAGAACAGAGAAACAGGGAAAGGGATTCAGACCCCATGCGTACCGTGATACCTCGCCACCACCGCGTACCGCATGACGCGTACGCGGGAGCGGGGGAGTGAGCGTGCCCTCGACCGTCGACACCGCCCGCCCCGCCGACCTCCTCCTGGACCACGAGAATCAGCCCGATGGGAGCTTCCTGCGGTATCTGGCGGCCAAGGACTGGGGCGCGCTGCTGCAGGCCGGCCTGCGCAGCCGCACCTTCGCGCGCGACGAGCACCTGCCGATCGAACCGGCCGACCAGGACGTGTACCTCATCTGGGACGGCGTCGTACGACAGGACCGCTTCCCGCTGGGCGAGGGCGACAGCGTCCCCACCGTCACGCGGTTCCGGGGCCGCGGCCAGCTGGTCGGCGAGGCCAAGCTCGTCGCCGACGACTCCGCCGTCCGTACCAAATGCCTGACCGGGACCGTCGTCATCCCCTGCCGTGCCCACGACTTCAACCTCCAGCTGCGCAAGCGGCCCGCGGTGCAGCGCGCTCTGTTGCGCAGCCTGGAGGACCGCAGTCGCAGCGACGAACTCGTGTACACCATGGCCACCAGGCCGCCCCTGGAGCGGGTCAGCAGGCTCCTCGCGCACCTCGCCGACACCGCCGGCCGGGCCGGCCCGCGCGCGGACCGCGTCACTATCACGGGCCCGAGTCAGAGGGACCTCGCCGCCGCGCTCCAACTCGCCGTCTCCACCACGGAGAACGCGATCAGGACCCTGCGCTACCACGGGATCGTCGAAGCCGGGTACCGCCGGTTCGTCGTCCACGACGTGGACGCGCTGCGTCACCTCGCCGCCGGGAACTGACGCTCACCCCTGAACGGACAACAGCATGATGACCAGCACCCTCCTGGTGCCCATCGCCTCCGCCCTCGGCGGGGTTCTCGTCGGCGTTCTGATGTACCAGCACCAGAGGCGGGTCTTCGCCTGGACGCGGAGGATCCGCCGCAAGGACGAGACGAACGCCGAGTACGACAAGCCCGCCGAGTGGCTCGCCGATCTCTACAAGGCCCAGTGCCGTCTCACCCGGAAGCCCTGCGGCGCCGACGACTTCGCCGAGATCTCGCAGACCGGCAACATGATCGAGGGAATAGCCGACACCACCGAGGCCCTCCGGCCCGGGCTGAGCAAGGTCGTCGAGTGCGTGAAGGACTACGTGGCCACCGCCCTGCCCGAGCCCGACCCGGCGGCCGTACACATCACTGTCCGGGACCACCGCGCACAACTCGTCCAGGCCATGCGGCAGGAGACCGCCCGGGGGGAACTGGTGCGCGCCGTCCTCGCCGCCGAGAAGAAGATCAAGGACCTGCGCCGCAGCTGATCCCGCCCTCTGACCCCCTGTCGGCGACACCTCTGCCCGTTCATGTCCACCTCATGCCCGAACCTGTTTACTTTCCGGAAATGTGAGCGTAGCCTCCGAGCGAAACCACAAGTTCGGGCACTGGTCGGAGGCGAACAGACATGTACGCACCGGAGCGGCAGCAGGAGATCCTCCGGCTGGCCCGTGACGGCGGCCGGGTGGACGTGGTCTCGCTGGCCGAGGAGTTCCAGGTCACCGCGGAGACGATCCGCCGCGACCTGAAGGCCCTCGACCGCGCGGGCCTGCTCCGCCGGGTGCACGGCGGGGCCATACCGGCCGGACGGCTCGACTTCGAGCCGGACCTCGCCGAACGCGAGTCGACGGCGGCCGACGAGAAGGACCGCATCGCCAAGGCGGCACTCGCCGAGCTGCCCATGCAGGGCACGGTGATCCTCGACGCCGGTACGACGGTGGCCCGCCTCGCGGGCATCGTCCCGCTGGAGGCCGAGCTCACCGTCGTCACCCACTCGCTGCCCATCGCGGCCCGCCTCGCGGACCACCCGGGCATGCAGCTCCACCTCGTCGGGGGGCGCGTGCGGCACCGTACGCGCGCCGCCGTGGACGCCTGGGCGCTGCGCGCGTACGGCGAGATCCGCGCCGACGTCGTGTTCGTGGCGGCCAACGGCTTCTCCGCCGAGCACGGGCTGACCACGCCCGACCTCGCCGAGGCCGCGGTCAAGCACGCGGCGATGGGTGCCGCCCGCCGCGTGGTGCTGCTCGCCGACTCCGCGAAGCACGGCCAGGAGCACTTCGCCCGATTCGGCGCCCTGAGCGACGTGGACCTCCTGATCACCGACAGCGGGCTGAGCCCAGAAGACGCCACCGCCATGGAGCGCGGCGGCATGGAAGTAGTGCGCGCATGATCCTCACGGTCACCCCGAACCCGTCCCTCGACCGCACCTACGAGGTCCCCTCCCTGGACCGCGGCGAGGTCATACGGGCCACCGGCGAGCGGATGGACCCGGGCGGCAAGGGCGTCAACGTCTCCCGCGCGGTCGCCGCCGCCGGGCAGCGCACGGTCGCGGTGCTGCCGCTGGGCGGTGCGCCGGGCGCGCTGGTCGCCAGCCTGCTCGACGCGCAGGGCATCGAGGTCGCGCCGGTCCCGGTCGCCGGGGCCACCCGCTCGAACATCGCGCTGGCCGAGGCGGACGGCGTCCTCACGAAGATCAACGCCCCCGGCCCCGAACTGACCGCCGCCGAACAGGAGTTGCTCCTGGAGATGGTCAGGCAGCAGTCCCGTGACGCCGACTGGATCGCCTGCTGCGGCAGCCTCCCGCGCGGCCTCGCGCCGTCCTGGTACGCCGAGTTGGTCGCCCGCGCGCACGCCGTCGGTGTCCGTATCGCTCTGGACACCTCCGGGCCCGCGCTCATCGAGGCCCTGCGCGAACGCCCGGACGTCGTCAAGCCCAACGCCGAGGAACTCGCGGAGGCCGTCTCCCGCCCCCTCGCCACCGTCGGTGACGCGGTCAAGGCGGCCGAGGAACTGCTGGAGCTGGGCGCGGGTGCTGTCCTCGCCAGCCTCGGCGCGGACGGGCAGCTACTGGTGGACGCCTCCGGTGCCTGGTACGGCAGCGCGCGCGTCGACGTCGTACGCAGCAATGTCGGCGCGGGGGACTCCTCGCTGGCCGGCTTCCTGATCGCCGGCGGCCACGGCCCCGAAGCACTGGCCTCGGCCGTCGCCCACGGCGCGGCGGCCGTCCGGCTCCCCGGCAGCGTGATGCCCACCCCGGCCGACCTCGACCCGGCCGCCGTGACGGTCACTGCCGACGTTCCGGTGGACCTCGTACTGACGGAGCCGGTCGCATGAACGTTTCCACGGCTTCCAGGGCGCCCCTCGAACCGGCCGCCGGGCGGCGGCACTCCCCGCTGTCAAGCGCTGCCGCCACCCCCACCGCGACACACCGCTGTACCCCCGTCCCCACCCCCGCCCACAACACCCCCCGGGCGATACGCGTGCGAAGGAGCCCGCGATGAGCGAGATGATCACCGCGGACCTGGTCGACCTCGACCTGTCCGCCGATACCAAAGAGGCGGCGGCACGTGCCCTCGCCGAGCGCATGGTCGCCCAGGGCCGGGTCACCGACCTGGACGGCTTCCTCGCCGACGTGGCCGCCCGCGAGGCGCAGATGCCGACCGGCCTCGACGGCGGCATCGGCATCCCGCACTGCCGCAGCGAGTACGTCACCGAGCCGTCGCTCGCCTTCGGGCGCAGCGCCGAGGGCGTCGACTTCGGCGCCCCGGACGGCCCCGCCGACCTGATCTTCCTGATCGCCGCGCCCGCAGGGGCCGACGACGCCCACCTCACCATCCTGTCGGCGCTCGCCCGGCAGCTGATGAACGCCGAGTTCACCTCCGCACTGCGGTCGGTGGGCGACGCGGAGAGCGCGGCGGCGCTGATCCGCGGCGACGAGCCCGAGGGCTCCACGGACTCCGCCGCGACGCCGGCGGCGGCCTCCGCCGGCGCCGCGGCGGGCAGCACCGACACGGCGGAGGAGGGCGACCGTCCGTTCCGGATCGTCGCCGTCACCTCCTGCCCCACCGGTATCGCGCACACCTACATGGCGGCCGAGGCACTGGAGAACGCCGGCCGCGACGCCGGTGTCGAACTCGTCGTGGAGCCGCAGGGCTCGGCCGGTTTCACCCGGCTCGACCCGGCGGTGATCGCGGCGGCGGACGCCGTGATCTTCGCCCACGACGTGCCCGTACGCGACAAGGCCCGCTTCGCCGGCAAGCCGACCGTCGACGTCGGTGTGAAGGCGGGCATCAACCGCCCCGCCGAACTCATCACCGAGGTCCGCGGCAAGGCCGAACGCGGTGAGGTGACCGCCGGTGCGGGCGCCGCGACCCCCGTCGAGCGCGGCGGTGAGCCGGGCGAGGGCTACGGCACGATGCTCCGCAAGTGGCTGATGTCCGGTGTCAGTTACATGGTCCCGTTCGTCGCGGCCGGCGGTCTGCTGATCGCCCTCGGCTTCGCGATCGGCGGCTACGAGATCAAGTCCGCGCCCTCGGTCATGCAGCACTTCGTGTGGACGCAGACCGACAGCTGGGCCGCGCTGATGTTCCAGATCGGCGCCGTCGCCTTCGGCTTCCTCGTCCCGGTGCTGGCCGGCTACATCGCCTACGGCATGGCCGACCGGCCGGGTCTGGTCCCCGGCTTCGTCGGCGGCATGATCGCCTCCACCATCAACGCCGGCTTCCTCGGCGGTCTGGCGGCCGGTCTGATCGCCGGTGGTGTGGTGCTCGCGATCCAGAAGGTGAAGATCCCGAAGGCGGTGCGCGGGATCATGCCGGTCGTGGTGATCCCACTGATCTCCTCGGCGATCGTCGGGTTCCTGATGTTCGTTGTGATCGGCAAACCGATCGCCTCCGCGCAGAAGGGCATGACCGACTGGCTCAACGGCCTCAGCGGCTCGAACGCCATCCTGCTGGGCGCCCTGCTCGGCCTGATGATGTGCTTCGACCTCGGCGGCCCGGTCAACAAGGTCGCGTACACCTTCGCCACTGCCGGTATCGCGGTCTCCAGCCCCAGTGACTCGGCGATGAAGATCATGGCCGCGGTCATGGCGGCCGGTATGGTCCCGCCGCTGGCGATGGCCCTGGCCACCACCGTGCGCGGCAAGCTCTTCACCGAGACCGAGCGCGAGAACGGCAAGGCCGCCTGGGTGCTGGGTGCCTCCTTCATCTCCGAGGGCGCCATCCCGTTCGCGGCGGCCGACCCGCTGCGGGTCATCCCGTCCTCGATGGTGGGCGGCGCGATCACCGGCGCCCTGTCGATGGCCTTCGGCGCGACCCTGCGCGCCCCGCACGGCGGCATCTTCGTGGTCCCGCTGATCGGCAGCCCGTTCCTCTACCTGATCGCCATCGCGGTCGGCATGTGCGTCACCACCGCCCTGGTCGTCGTACTCAAGGGCATGCGCAAGCCGGCAGCCGGCACCACGGCCCCCGGAGCGCCGGAGGACATATCCGCCCCGGCGACGGACGCCAAGCAACCGATCGCCGTCTAGCCGCTTTTGGGTCACCGTGAGGTGTTCACGGCAACTGCGAGATTCGTCACGGTACGGGACCACGGTCCCGGACCGTGGTGTCTACTGGAACGCATGCCTGAGCACGTCTCGATCCTCCAGCTGACCGGTGTGGCCGTTCTCGCCCTGGCGACCGTCGCCTGGGTGCTCGGCCTGACGCGCATCCTGCGCCGCGCCCTCGCCGAACCCACCGTCTGGCACGCGGCCCACCCGCTCCACGGCCTCCCGGGCCAGCGCGACACGGCCCCCCACCTGGAGTCCGTCGAACTGACCCCCGCGGAGCGCGACGCCTTCGCGGGTCTCGTACGACAGCTCAGCGACGGGCGCTGACCCGGGCCCGGGTCCTACGAGACCTGCGCGGCCCGCCGTTCCATCGCGTCCCGGGCCGCGTCCTCGCTGATGTACACCTCGCACATGTGACGGCCGTCGGGCGTAGCCGTGTGCTCGACCTCCCACAAGGAGATCTCCGCGCCGTCGGGCAGCAGGAACGCGTGCTCGTAGAGCGAGAAGCACACCGCCGCTCGACCCGCTCGGTACGGGCGGCCGAAGGCCTGGATGATCTGGTGCGCGAACGCCGTCGCCAGCAGCGCCGCCGTCTTCTCGTCCGGCTGGTCCGCGTTCTCCGCGCGGCGCAGTAAACGGCGCGCGTGGTCCGCCGAGTTGTCCGCCAGATACGCGTGCCGGGGCTCCGGGATCGGCGACAGGTGCACCAGCACCGGGAGCTCGAAGTCCGTCGTGTCCGGCGGCATCGGCAGCCGCGCCGTCGCCGTGCGCAACTCCTCCTCGTCCACGTACACCTCGTGCTGCGCCTCACGGCCCAGCACCGTGTTGTGGACCAGCTCCCACAGGGTCAGCGCCGAACCGTCGGTCAGCAGCCACGTGTGCCGGTACGTCTCCCGATGCAGGCCCGCGCTGTGGTGCGCCGAGTGCAGTGAACTGTCGTACGCCAGCGCGCAGTCCAGGACCAGCCGTATCGTCTCGTCCGGCAACTCGAAGGAGTTCAGGGCACGGCCGAGCAGTCGCGCGAGGTGCTCCTCCGGAGACTCGTGCGACTCGGGTGGTTCGTACGCTGCCGTGTCGTACGGAACGCTCAAGGCTTCTCCCGGCGTTGCTGCATGTCACCTTGTGGGTGCATACCGTAGCCCCTCGGTCGGACATCATGCCCGCGAACCGAGAAAACGTATGCCGGGAAAACGCGCGGGCCGCGCGAGATGTTCCCGCGCGGCCCGAAGATCAGTCAAAACCTGCCGGTCAGGCGGCACTTCCGGCGGTCCACTCGCTCCACGCCAGGTTCCAGCCGTTGAGCCCGTTGTCCGGGGCGACCGTCTTGTCGGGGGAGTTCTTCACGATCACGACGTCCCCGATCAGCGAGTTGTCGTAGAACCACTTGGCGTTCGTCGCGCCCTGCGCGCCCTGCACGTCGGCGAGACCCACACAGCCGTGACTGGTGCCGGTCTGGCCGAAGGGCGGATTGGACTTGTTGTACCAGTAGTTGCCGTGGATGAACGTCCCCGACGAGGTCAGCCGCATCGCGTGCGGCACGTCCGGGATGTCGTACTCGCCGCCCAACCCGACGGTCCGGCTGTTCATCCGCGTCTGCGTGAACTTCTCGGAGATCACCATCTGCCCGTTGTACGTGGTGTGTTCCGGGCTGCCCGAGGAGATCGGCAGCGACTTGAGGGTCTGGCCGTCCCGCACCACCGTCATGGTCTGCGTGTTCACATCGACCGTGGAGACCTGCGAACGGCCGACGGTGAAGGTCACGGTCTTCTTCTGCACGCCGTAGACGCCGTTCGCGCCCTCCACGCCGTCCAGGTCGATCTTCATCGTGACCTTGGAACCGGCCTTCCAGTACTCCTGCGGCCGGAAGTCGAGCCGCTGCGCCCCGAACCAGTGCCCCACGACCTGCTGCCCGCTGCTGGACGTGACCGTGATGTGCGACTGCACGGCCTTCTTGTCCCCGATCACCTTGTCGAAGGTGAACGACACCGGCATCCCCACACCGACCGTCGTCCCGTTGTCCGGCGTGTACGTCCCTATGAAGCTGTTGGACGAACTGACCGTGGTGAAGATGGAGTTGGCCGCGGAGGTCTTGCCGTTCGCGTCCTTCGCGGTCGCCGAGATCTGGTACTTCGTACCGCGCTCCAACTGCTCCTTGGGCTTCCAGCTCGCGCCGTTCGCGGAGACCACGCCCTCCACGGCCTGCCCCGACCCGGCCACCGTCATCTTCACGTCGGTCAGCCTGCCGTTGCTGACCTGCACGCCGGTCCCGTTGATGGACGCGTTCGTCGAACCGTCCTTCGCCGAGATGACGATCTTCGCGGTGGACGTCTTGGCGGACGTCCCGCCGCCGCCCTTGCTGTTGGTGTCGGAATCCGCGCTGGCGTTGCCGCCGCACGCGCTGAGGGTGAGGGTGCCGACCACCAGGGCGGCGATGGCCCCCAGTACGCGCCGCGCTGCTATGTCCGGCGTTGTCACGGGCTGCTCCAGGTTCGTGTGATGTGCGTGATCCGCTGCGATGCGTGGACAAAGAGGGTCCCCGCCCCCACACGGGTTCCCGTCGTTCCCCACGAACGCCATCCGGTGACAGAACCGCGACAAACATCGCGATGGATCAGCAAAAACCGGGACGGATACACGGAAACATCTGATGCCCACCGCCACAGGGCGACTATTGCCTCCCGTACAGCTCCTCGTACGACGGCCACGCCCCGCCCGGCCCGTCCACCGGCTCGGCGGCGCGCACCGCGCGCACGATCGCCCGGGTCACCACGTCCGC
Organism: Streptomyces sp. NPDC050549; assembly: GCF_040655035.1. Lineage (NCBI taxonomy): Bacteria > Bacillati > Actinomycetota > Actinomycetes > Kitasatosporales > Streptomycetaceae > Streptomyces > Streptomyces sp. NPDC050549. Next base: position 142,371 of record NZ_JBFAJD010000023.1, on the reverse strand, counting down.
GCCGGCCGCGAGGATCTCGTTCAGGGCGAGGGGGTTCTCGGTGTTCAACGGCCGGGCCCCGGTGGCCAGCGCGAACACCGTGTCCCCGTCGTGCAGCAGATGCACCGGCCGTACTGCACGCGCGATGCCGTCGTGCGCCGTGCCGGCCAGCTTCTGCGCCTGGGCTTTGGTGAGTTCGGCGTCGGTGGCGACCACCGCGAGCGTGGTGTTCAGCGGAGGAGGCATGTGCTTCGCGGCGGTCTCGGCGAGGCGTCGTCGCGCGGCCTCGTGGACGTGCGCTTGCGGATACGTCACGCGCCCCTGGAACAACTCCCCGTACAGGACGCCCGTTTCGGGATCCACGACCGACCCCGCCGCGTTGGCCACCACCAGCGCCGCCACCGTGATCCCCGACTCCAGCACGATGCTCGCGGTCCCGACACCGCCCTTCATCGGCCCGACCGCGGCGCCCGTACCGGCGCCCACGCACCCCTCGCGCACCCGCACCCCCGGCCCGCTGATCGCGGCGGCCTCCACCGCGGCCCGCCCGGTGGCCGCGCCCGGCCTGGCCCTGAAGTCGCCGCCCCGCCCCAGGTCGAAGACACAGGCCGCGGGCACCACCGGCACCACATGCGTCGGATCTACGCCGACCCGCACCCCGCGCCCCTGCTCCTCCAGCCAGGCCATCACCCCGGACGCGGCGTCGAGCCCGTACGCGCTGCCGCCGGTCAGCACGATCGCGTCGACCCGCTGCACCACGTTGCGCGGGTCGAGCGCGTCGGTCTCCTTGGTGCCGGGTCCGCCGCCCCGCACGTCCACGGCCGCGACCGCCCCGCCCTCCGGCGCGAGCACCACGGTCGTACCGGTGAGCCAACCGTCCCCCGACCGAGTCGCATGGCCCACCCGCACCCCGGCCACGTCCGTCAATGCGTCAACTGTCATGGAGCTCAGTCTCACGCAGCGCGCGGCGGATTCGGGGACCGGCGGCGCGGTGGGGGCGGTTGGTGAGGTGCCGGTCGGCTGGGTGCCGGGGGTTGTTCCGCTGCTGCTCGGCCAGTTGTGGGTATCGGTCAGCCCACCGGCGCCGTCGCCCCGGCCTTGCTTTCCGCGCCGGCCGTGAGCGCGGTCAGGGTTGTGCCGACCACCACCGTCAGCGCCGACACCAGGCCCGCCGCGAGCACCGCCCAGGAGCCCAGGAAGGTGCAGCAGATCACCAGCAACGCCGAGGTCGGAAGCACCAGTTGCTGGGCGACGCCCACCTTGTAGTGACGGGCGTGCAGCGCCCACACGCTGAACAGATACAGCGCCGTCGGCACCGTCACCGCGGCGGACGCGCCCAGCGTGGAGATGTGCGCCTTGCCGATGGCCTCCGTGACCGCCACCTCCAGGCCGGCGCCGATCGTGGCCGCCGACGCGAAGATCAGATAGTGGCCGTACCCCCACAGGAACGCCTGCTGGCTGGACCGGAGATGGCCGTGGATCGGCACCACGAAGTAGATCCACCAGGCGGCGAACACGATCAGCAGCCCGCCCGCCGCGATGGGCAGCAACTCGCCCAGCGCGTCGTGCTCGTCCACCCCCGACTTCACAGCAACCGTGGCCGCCGCGATCGTCTCGCCCAGCACGATGATCGTGAACAGGCCGTACCGTTCCGAGATGTGGTGCGGATGCCACGGCGTAGGGAAGTCTTTCTCCGCGTAGCGAGGCACGCACAGCTCGGCGATCACCATCACGAGGAACACCCAGCCGCGGGCCGGTTCCGGCAGGACCACCAGGCCGGTCCAGCCGACCATGCAGAGCAGCACGCCACCCGCGTACCGCAATGCCATCGTCCGCTCCGGCCCGGCGGCCGACCGTGCCGCCCGCAGCCACTGCGTGGCCATCGCCAGCCGCATGATCACATAGCCGAGCCAGACGGCCAGGTAGTCGTGTTGTTCGAAGGCCCGTGAGACCCCGGCCGCGAGGACCAGGACGCCGGAGATCTGCACCAGGGTCACGACGCGGTAGAGCACGTCGTCGTTGTCGTACGCCGAGGCGAACCAGGAGAAGTTCATCCAGGCCCACCAGATCGCGAAGAACTGCATCGCGTAGCTGAGGACGCCCTGTCCCGCGTGGCCCTCGGCCACGGCGTGCGCCAGCTGGACGCCCGCCTGCGCGATGGCCACGACGAAACACAGGTCGAAGAAGAGCTCCAGCGGCGAGGCGACCCGGTACGGTTCGCCGCGGCCGCGGGCGGTGAGCGGGCGCAGGGGTCTCGGAATCTCGGACGTCATGCGGACAAGGACAGCAGATACCGGGAGGGATTTCAGAAGCAGCCGGGCCGATCGGGACCGACCGGTCGGCCCGCGGCGCCATCAGGCGCCCCTTCGGCCGTACCCTGGAGGTATGAGTACCGCCCCCGCCCCCGAGCCGCGCAATCCGGTCGAGCCGAAGCCCGCGCTGGTCTTCGACGACCCGTTGAGCCGGCCCTCCTCGGACGACACTGATCGCGGGTGGGGCGAGCGGGCCGAAGGCGAGGGCGGCGCCGCCGACCTCAAGCGTTTCCTCGACGAGAAGCCGCCCCACCACATCTGAGCCGTCGGCTTCAGCTGTCGGCACATCCGATCCGTCGGCTACGGCTCCCGGTGTCCGTCGCCGCGCTGGGCGACGAGCGCGTCGCGGATCTCCTTGAGGATCTCCAGCTCGGTGATCTCGATGACCTCGTGGGTGCCCTCCTTGGCCCTGCGCTGGGCCTCCACCCGGGCCAGGTACTTCGACATCGGCAGGACCATCAGGAAGTAGACCACCGCCGCGGTGATCACGAAGCTGAGGGCGGCGCCCAGGACGGAGCCCCACATCAGCTGGATGCCCTTCTCGCCCGAGCAACTGTCGCTCAGGCACGAGCTGTAGCTGTCGAGGTTCTGCGTGCCGATCGCGCCGACGAGCGGGTTGATGAGCCCCTTCACCACCGAGTTGACGATGTTCGTGAAGGCGGCGCCGATGACCACCGCGACTGCCAGATCGACGACGTTCCCGCGCATCAGGAAGGTCTTGAACCCCTGCCAGACGCCCGGTTCCTTCTTCTTCTCGCTCAACTCGGAGCCTCTTCTCGCATGCGCACGGTGTGGAACGAACAGCTCCGCAACCTACGTCAAGGCGTGGCCGTCGTGTCCAATTCGGTAGCTCGAACGAGGGACTTGACACGAATTCGCGCAGGCGCCGGAAGGCGCTGCTCACGATACGGAGAGCACGGCTCAACACATCGTCACCGCCAGCCGTGCCGTGGCACTCGCACCCGCCAGCCGCGCCGCCGTGGCACGCGGCACCGACAGCACCACCAACGCCCCGCTGCCGCCCGCCTCGTCGATCGGCTCGGGCACCTTCGTGACTCGCACCCCGCGCGCGACCACTTCGGCGTCACCGCCCGCCGCCGTGTCCTGTGCCGCGATCACATCGACCCGGTCGCCGGACCGCAGCAGCCGGACCGTGCCGGCGTCGGCGATCCGTACCGGAGCAGACACCCACTCGACCGCCCGGCGCTGACGTACCGGATCGGCCACCGGATGCCCGCGGGGCCGCTCGTCGTGCCGCGCCTCCGCCAGGTCACGCGGGCCCGCCGTGATGAGCGCGACCGCCGTCACCGCGAGCCCGGCGGCCGCGGCCCGCCTCCGGTGCCGTAGCAGTCGGCGCAGTTGGTACCACCCGCCGCGCACCTGCACCGGCGCGAAGTGCGGCACCTCGCAGGTGGCCGGAGCGTCGGTGCCCAACGGGCGTGGAAAGGAAGGGGAGATGGGAGGGGAGCCGGGAGGGGAGAGGGACATGTGGACCACCACCTGCGACGAGGGATCGGTTTGCGGGCCCACGATGCGGGAATTCGCCGCGGTCCGCCGGAGCCCGTGGGCTACCCGCAGGTTGTGGACAACTCCCTCACCCGAACGGGAAGTTCCGCACCTCCCGTACGCTCGGATCCTGCACGGCTACGGCAGCTCGAACCCCGGATCCATCCCGCCCAGCGCGTTCGCGCACAGGCAGTCCCGTGCCCCCTTCTCCGGCAGCGCGGCCACCGTGTCGAACAGCACGCCCCGCAGCCGGTCCACGTTGGCCGCGAACACCCGCAGCACCTCGTCGTGGGAGACGCCCTCGCCGGTCTCGGCGCCCGCGTCGAGGTCGGTGACCAGGGTCAACGAGGAGTAGCAGAGCTCCAGTTCGCGGGCGAGCGTCGCCTCCGGATGGCCGGTCATGCCGACCACGGACCAGCCCTGGGCCTGGTGCCAGAGGGATTCGGCGCGGGTCGAGAAGCGTGGCCCCTCGATCACCACGAGCGTGCCGCCGTCGACCGGTTCCCAGTCCCGCCCGCGCGCGGCCTTCAACGCTGCCGCCCGGCCGGTCGGGCAGTAGGGGTCGGCCAGGGACACGTGCACCACGTTCGGCACCGTGCCGCCGGGCAGCGGCAGTCCGTCGAAGTACGTCGCAGCCCGGGACTTCGTACGGTCCACCAACTGGTCCGGCATCAGCAGTGTGCCCGGCCCGTACTCGGGGCGCAGCCCGCCCACCGCGCACGGACCGAGAACCTGGCGCACTCCCACGGAGCGCAACGCCCAGAGGTTGGCCCGGTAGTTGATGCGGTGCGGCGGCAGATGGTGGCCGCGTCCGTGCCGGGGCAGGAACGCCACCCGCCGGCCGGCGATCTCGCCGAGGAAGAGGGAGTCACTGGGCGGTCCGTAGGGCGTGTCCACCTGGATCTCGGTCACGTCGTCCAGGAACGAGTAGAAGCCGGAGCCGCCGATTACGCCGATCTCTGCGTTCGCCATGAGCGGCACACTAGCCGCCGCCGAAAGGACGCAGAATCCGGCCCGGGAACGGGCGTGGAGACCGGCTCGGAAAGCACCGAAGACCCTGTCGTCGTACGACGACAGGGTCCCGCGGTCGAGAAGTCCTGCGCGGCCCGGGCGGTCTACGCGGCGGAGCTGCTGCTGCCGGTGGAGGAGCCCGAGCTCGACGACTTCGACTTGGAGTCCGAGGACGAGGAAGTGGTCGACGGGGTGGACGGCTTCGCGTCCGAGGACGTCGACGGCTTCGAGGTGGCCGGCGAGCTGCTCGACGAGGAGCCGCGGCTGTCGTTCCGGTAGAAGCCGGAGCCCTTGAAGACAATGCCGACCGCGGAGAACACCTTCTTCAGGCGGCCACCGCAATTGGGGCACTCGGTCAGCGCGTCGTCGGTGAACTTCTGGACCGCTTCAAGGCCCTCGCCGCACTCGGTGCACTGGTACTGGTAGGTCGGCACTGTGTCTTCCTCCTGGCACTCTCACTCAATGAGTGCTAACGAGCGTCCATAGTGACCTATTCCCGGGGATCAGTCCACTGCCACCGGCACGCGGTGACCGACGCCACGTGCCACGGTGCGGCTGCGGGGCCGGGTCGTGAGGCGGGACCGGAGCGCGATCAGGGCGCCCAGGGCGAGCACCGTACCGGCCATCGGCACCAGGAAACCGGCGCCGCCCCACAGGCGGTCCTCCAGCTGTCCGGCGACGGTGACGGCAGCGGCCTGGCCGAGGGCGACCGCGCCGGTCAGCCAGGTGAAGGCCTCGGTGCGGGCGCCGGCCGGGACGAGCCCCTCGACCAGGGTGTAGCCGGTGATCAGGGCGGGCGCGATGCACATGCCGACCAGAAGACCGAGGGCGGCCAGGAGCAGCACCGAGTGGGCGGTCCACAGGGCGGACGCGGTCAGCGCGAGGGCCGCGTAGCCGACCAGGAGGCGGCGCTGCGGGGCGACTTTCCAGGCGACGGCACCGCACACGAGTCCGGAGAGCATGTTGCCGGCGGCGAAGGTGCCGTAGAGGACGCCGTTCAGGCCGGGTTCGCCGATCGACTCGGTGAAGGCGGCCAGGGAGACCTGCATGCCGCCGAAGACGGAACCGATGCCCAGGAAGGTCATGATCAGCACACGCACTCCGGGGACGCGCAGTGCGGAAACGTGCTCCACGCGCGCGTGCCCGTCGGCGGTCGCCGTGGGCTGGGTGCCCTTCTGGGCGGCGAAGATCAGGCCGCCGGCCAGCGTGAGCCCGGCCTCCGTGACCAGTCCGGCCGCCGGGTTCACGGTGGTGCACAGGGCGGTCGCGAGCAACGGGCCGAAGACGAAGGTCAGTTCGTCGGTGACGGACTCGAAGGCCGCGGCGGTCGTCATGAGGGGCGAGTCCTGGAGCTTCACGCCCCAGCGGGCGCGCACCATGGGCCCGATCTGCGGCACCGAGGCGCCGGTCGGCACGGCGGCCACGAACAGTGCCCACAGGGGTGCGTGGCCGAGCGCGAGCGCGGTGAACGTCAGGCCCGACAGGGAGTGCATCAGGACGCCGGGGATCAGTACGGCCCGCTGCCCGTGGCGGTCGGCCAGGCGTCCGCTGTAGGGCGCGAACAGGGCCATGGAGACGCCGGTGACGGCCGCGGCGGCGCCCGCAGCGCCGTAGGAGCCGGTGGTGTGCTGCACGAGCAGCACGATGGAGATGGTGAGCATCGCGAACGGCTGGCGGGCCGCGAAGCCGGGAACCAGGAACGTCCAGGCGCCGCGCGTGCGCAGCAGCTGTCCGTATCCAGGACGGGATCCCGTCCTGGAGGTGACCGTGGATGCCACGGCCCGTGCCTTTCTGCCACCTGGTAGCGCGGCACCTCTTTGTCGAGGCGGCGCCGAGCACTGTCCTCTTGCGCGGAACTGCGGTAGATACCGGTGCCCACTGCGGAGGAGGGATTCGGCCGCCATACGGTCGCGCCAGCACTGCGTCAGGCAGATTTGGTTCGATCAGAATGTGCCTTCATCATACAGGGAGCAAAGCCCGGGGGCCTGTGAAAACGGGCACCACGCGCGCGTTCACCTGCGATCGGTGAAGGTGTGAACCGTGCGAAACATGCCCCTAATGGCCGGACGCGGCATTGTCCGTGCCCAGCCACCCGGCCAGCTTCCCGCCGCGGCCCACCGCCCGCAGCCGCCGCTCGGCCGCGTCCCGGACCGGATCCGTCGCCACGACCAGGAGTTCGTCGCCGCGCCTCAGGACCGTCGAGGGCAACGGAACAAACGATTTTCCGTCGCGTACGACCAGGGTGACCGCGGCTCCGGCCGGCAGCCTGAGCTCGTTGACCTCGACGCCGTGCATCTTGGACTCCGCGGGGATCGCGACGGACAGCAGATGCCCGCGCAGCCGCTCCAGGGGCGCCGATTCGATGCCGAGGTCGGCGGCCTCGGGCCCCCCGCCCAGCTTCAGCGTGCGCGCCAGCCAGGGCAGCGTCGGCCCCTGGACCAGGGTGTAGACGACGACCAGGACGAAGACGATGTTGAAGACACGGCGGCTGCCGGTGACGCCGTTCACCATGGGGATGGTCGCCAGGATGATGGGCACGGCGCCGCGCAGCCCGGCCCAGGACATCAGCGTCTGCTCCTGCCAGGGCACCCGGAACGGCGTGAGGCTGAGCACCACGCTCAGCGGCCGGGCGACCATCGTCAGCACTAGGCCGATGATCAGCGCCGGCCAGACGTCATCCCCGAGTTCGTGCGGGGTGACCAGCAGGCCGAGGAGGACGAACATGCCGATCTGGGCGATCCAGCCGAGCCCGTCGGCGAAGCCGCGCGTCGCGGGCCAGTGGGGCAGCTTGGCGTTGCCGAGCACCATCGCGGCGAGATAGACCGCGAGGAAGCCGCTGCCGTGTGCCAGGGCGCCCGCGGCGTACGCGGTGACCGCGATCGCCAGCACGGCGATCGGGTAGAGGCCGGAGGCGGGCAGCGCCACGTGCCGCAGCCCCCAGGAGCCGAGCCAGCCCACCGCGAGACCGATGGCCGCGCCGATGGCCAGCTCCAGGGCTATCTCGCCCACCAGCGCGTACCAGTGCTCGACCGGGCCCGCCGTGGAGAAGGCGACGACCAGAATGACCACCGGGGCGTCGTTGAAGCCGGACTCGGCCTCCAACGTGCCCGTCACGCGCGCGGGGAGGGGGATTCTGCGCAGCACGGAGAAGACCGCCGCCGCGTCCGTCGAGGACACCACCGCCCCGATGATGAACGCCTGCCGCCACTCCAGTCCGACCAGGTAGTGCGCGCCCGCGGCCGTGACCCCGACGCTCACCGCCACCCCTGCCAGCGCCAGCGTGGCGGCCGACGACAGGACCGGCCTGACCTCTGTCCACTTCGTGCCGAGGCCGCCCTCGGCCAGGATCACGACCAGGGCCGCGTATCCGATGACCTGGGTCAGCTCGGTGTTGTCGAAGTGGATGTCGCCGATGCCGTCCTGGCCCATGGCGATGCCGATCCCCAGGTAGACGAGCAGGCTGGGGAGCCCGCTGCGCGAGGAGATCCGGACCGCCGCTACGGCGACGAGCAGGACGAGCGAGCAGACGAGCAGGAGCTGGTCGAGGTGGTGGACAGTCAGAAGGCTTCCCTTCCTCGGCTGACGCGCGTCCGGGGCGGCAGCACATGTACAGGGGACGCGAGGCTGCGGCGCCACGCATCCAAGTACTTCGTTACCTTACCTAACTCTTGACGCTTTCTTGACACTTCCCGAGGCAAGATCGAACGCCCGTCCGCGCCGGTACCCGACTCCGCGTCAAGTCGCACGGAAGCCTGCGCCTATGGTTGCTCCAGCGCTCAGTCAAAAGCACAGCCCGCCCTGCCGCTCGCGTTAGGACAGCAAGGACAGCGATGCCCCCCAACACCACCGCCTCATCGGGTCATAAGCCCGGCAAGTCCGGCAGGAAAAAGGGGCGCAAAGCCCGTCTATTGGTTCTCGTCCTGGTAATGGCCATCATCGGGGGCATCGCCTACGGCGCCTACTGGTCCGTCAGCACGGTCCGGGCCTCCCTGCCGCAGACCACGGGTTCGATCACCCTCGACGGCCTGTCGGGGCCCGTCGATGTGAAGCGCGACAGCTACGGCATCCCGCAGATCTACGCGTCCTCCGACGCGGACCTGTTCATGGCGCAGGGCTACGTCCAGGCGCAGGACCGGTTCTACGAGATGGACGTACGCCGCCACATGACGTCCGGGCGGCTGTCCGAGATGTTCGGCAAGAGCCAGGTCAAGGACGACGAGTTCCTGCGCACCCTGGGCTGGGACCGGGTCGCCAAGAAGGAGTACGACACCACGCTGTCGGCCTCCACGAAGAAGTACCTCCAGGCCTACGCCAAGGGGGTCAACGCCTATCTCCAGGGCAAGGACGGGAAAGAGATCTCCCTGGAGTACGCGGCCCTTGGTTTCACCAACGACTACAAGCCCGAGAAGTGGACCCCGGTCGACTCCGTCTCGTGGCTCAAGGCGATGGCCTGGGACCTGCGCGGCAACATGCAGGACGAGATCGACCGAGCGCTGATGACCACCCGCCTCGGCCCCCAGCAGATCGCGGACCTGTACCCGGATTATCCGTACAGCCGCAACAAGCCGATCGTCACCGTGGGCGAGTACGACGAGTACACCAAGACGTTCAACGGCGGTGACGGCTCCTCCAGCACGTCCACGAGCGGCACGACGGGTTCCACGTCGTCCTCGTCCGGTTCGGCCCTCACGAGCCAGCTCGCAGGCCTCTCGAACGTCCTGGACGACCTCCCGACGGCCGTCGGCGTGAACGGCCAGGGCATCGGCTCCAACTCGTGGGTCGTAGGCGGCGAGCACACCATCACCGGCAAGCCCCTGCTGGCCAACGACCCGCACCTGGAGGCATCGCTGCCGTCCGTCTGGTACCAGATGGGCCTGCACTGCCGCACGGTCTCCAGCAAGTGCCAGTACGACGTCACCGGGTACACCTTCGCGGGCATGCCCGGCGTCGTCATCGGCCACAACCAGGACATCGCCTGGGGCATGACCAACTCCGGGGTCGACACCACCGACCTCTACCTGGAGAAGCTCTCCGGAGACGGCTACCTGTACGACGGCACGACGAAGCCCTTCACCAGCCGCACGGAGACCATCAAGGTCGCCGGCGGCGCCTCCAAGAAGATCGTCGTCCGGGAGACCAACAACGGTCCCCTGCTGTCCGACCGCAACGACGAACTCGTGCAGGTCGGCAAGAAGGCCACCGTCGACACCGCGGCCCCGGACAGAGGCGACGGCTACGCCATCTCTCTGCGCTGGACCGCCGAGGACCCGGGCACCACCATGGACGCCGTCTTCGCCATCGACAAGGCGTCCGACTGGAGCGAGTTCCGCGCGGCGTCCACGAAGTTCGACGTGCCCTCGCAGAACCTCGTCTACGCCGACACCAAGAACAACATCGGCTACACGCTGCCCGGAAAGATCCCCGTGCGCGGGAAGGGCGACGGCTCGCTGCCGGTGCCCGGCTGGGACTCCAAGTACGACTGGACCGGCTACATTCCGCAGGCTGCGCTGCCGTACGAGTACAACCCGAAGCGCGGCTACATCGTCACCGCGAACCAGGCGGTGATCGACAAGGACAAGTACCCGTACACGCTCACCACGGACTGGGGCTATGGCACCCGCAGCCAGCGCATCACCGATCTGATCGAGTCGAAGATCGGCGGTGGAGGCAAGATCTCCACCGACGACATGCGGCAGATGCAGCTCGACGACAGCAGCGAGATCGCCAAGCTGCTGGTGCCCAAGCTGCTGAAGATCGACGAGCCGGACCCGGACGTGCGCCAGGCGCAGAAGCTCCTGGAGGGCTGGGACTACACCCAGGACGCCGACTCGGCGGCCGCCGCCTACTTCAACTCGGTCTGGCGCAACATCCTCAAGCTCGCCTTCGGCAACAAACTGCCGAAGGAACTGCGGGTCAAGGGCCAGTGCATCTTCGTCTCGCCGGTCGACACGACCGGTCCCGCCGACGAGACCAACCAGAAGGTGCGCGAGTGCGGCGAGCGCGACGCGGACCAGGCGCAGCCGGACGGCGGCGACCGCTGGTTCGAGGTCGTCCGCAAGCTGATGGACGACCCCACGAGCGACTGGTGGACGACTCCCAAGTCGGGCACCCGGCCGGGCGCGAGCAACATGAACCAGCTATTCAAGCGCGCCATGATCGACGCCCGCTGGGAGCTGACCGCCAAGCTCGGCAAGGACATCGACACCTGGAGCTGGGGCCGGCTGCACCGCCTGTTCCTGAAGAACCAGACCCTGGGCACCGAGGGCCCCGCCATCGTCCAGTACGTCCTCAACCGTGGCCCCTGGAAGCTCAGCGGCGGCGAGGCCACGGTCGACGCCACCGGCTGGAACGCGGCCGGCGGCTACGGAGTGGTCTGGGTGCCGTCGATGCGCATGGTGGTCAACCTGGACAACTTCGACAAGTCCAAGTGGATCAACCTCACCGGGGCCTCCGGGCACGCCTTCAGCGCGCACTACACCGACCAGACGGGCAAGTGGGTCAACGGCGAACTGCTGCCGTGGTCCTTCTCGTCCAAGGCGGTCGACGACAGCACGAGCGACACCCTGGTGCTGAAACCGTGAGCAGATGACATCCGAAACGGCCCTCCACGCGCGCGTGGAGGGCCGTTTCAGTTCCCGGGGAACCGGTGCACGCCGCTCGGTGTCACCGCCGCCCGCACCGGCCGGTCGTGCGCCTCCGCGGGGACGCGCGCGACGACTTCGGAGTCGTAGAGCAGCACCACCAGCGCGGGATGCGCGCCCGCCCGCTCCAGCCGCGCCAGCACCCGGTCGTACGACCCCCCGCCGCGCCCCAGCCGCATCCCGCGCCCGTCGACCGCCAGACCGGGCAGCAGGACGACGTCGGCGGCCGTCACGGCGTCCCGGCCGAGCCGTTGCCCGGACGGCTCGAACAGGGTCATCCTTCCGCCGTGTTGGACCCGGGCGAGCGAGCCCTCGCCGTCGTAGGCGCCCCAGTCCAGGTCGTTGTCCGGGAGGAGCACGGGGAGCAGGACGTCGACGTCCCGCGCGCGGAGTGCGTCCAGCAGGGCGAGCGTTCCCGGTTCGCCCCCCACGGAGACGTACGCCGCCACCGTGCGCGCGTGCGCCAGCTCGGGCAGCTCCAGCGCGCGGCCGGCGAGTGCCGCGGCGGCTTCCCGCACGTCATCGGCCGTCAACCTGTTCCTCACCGCGAGGAACTCTTGTCGCAACATTCGCTTGTCAGGCTCGGCTTCATGTTCTGGGTGACGCACAGGTCCCACCCGTATCCTTTCCAATGTGATCATATGAGAGCGTATTAACCGGAGCCACAGATTCAGCACAAAGGCACCGGATAAGGTTCGGGCATGACTCAGTCGCACCCCAGGATCAGCAAGGCTGTCATTCCCGCAGCCGGTCTCGGCACCAGGTTCCTGCCGGCCACGAAAGCAACTCCCAAGGAGATGCTGCCGGTCGTGGACAAGCCCGCGATCCAGTACGTGGTCGAAGAGGCCGCGTCGGCGGGGCTCGACGACGTTCTCATGATCACCGGACGCAACAAGCGCCCTCTCGAGGACCACTTCGACCGCAACTACGAACTCGAATCGGCCCTCCAGAAGAAGGGCGACGCGAGCCGGCTGGCCAAAGTCCAGGAGTCGAGCGACCTCGCGACCATGCACTACGTCCGCCAGGGCGACCCCAAGGGCCTCGGTCACGCGGTCCTGTGCGCGGCCCCGCACGTCGGCCACGAGCCCTTCGCCGTCCTCCTCGGGGACGACCTGATCGACCCCCGGGACCCCCTCCTCGCGCGCATGGTCGAGGTCCAGGAGCTGCACGGCGGCAGCGTCGTCGCCCTCATGGAGGTCGCGCCCGAGCAGATCCACCTCTACGGCTGCGCGGCCGTGGAGGCCACCGCGGACGGCGACGTCGTCAAGGTCACCGGCCTGGTCGAGAAGCCGGAGGCGGCCGACGCCCCGTCGAACTACGCGATCATCGGCCGCTACGTCCTCGACCCCCACATCTTCGGCATACTGCGCAAGACGGAGCCCGGCCGCGGCGGGGAGATCCAACTCACCGACGCCCTACAGCAGTTGGCCACCGACGAGAAGGTCGGCGGCCCCGTGCACGGCGTCGTCTTCAAGGGCCGCCGCTATGACACCGGCGACCGGGGCGACTATCTGCGTGCCATTGTCAGACTCGCGTGCGAACGTGAAGACCTGGGCCCGGACTTCCGCGCCTGGCTTCGCAGTTACGTAGCCGAGGAGATGTAGCAACGTTGAGCACCGCCGCGACCCGCACCACAGGACCCGACCACCTCTGGACGGTGGACGAGCACCTGGAGGACATCCTCGCGACCGTCCGCCCCCTGGAACCCATCGAGCTGCAACTGCTCGACGCCCAGGGCTGCGTCCTGGTCGAGGACATCACGGTGCCGGTCTCGCTCCCGCCCTTCGACAACAGCTCGATGGACGGCTACGCGGTGCGGGTCACGGACGTGGCGGGCGCCGGCGAGGAGTTCCCGGCCGTCCTCGCGGTCGTCGGCGACGTCGCGGCGGGCCAGGCCGAACCCCTCCATGTGGGCCCCGGCCAGGCCGCCCGCATCATGACCGGCGCCCCGCTGCCGCCCGGCGCGGAGGCCGTCGTCCCCGTGGAGTGGACCGACGGAGGCCTCGGCGAAGGACCGGTCACCGGCATGCGCGCCCGCAGCCGGGCCCCCGAGGCGGCCGGCGGACACGTGCAGGTGTACCGCTCGGCCGAGGCACGCGCGCACGTACGCGCGAAGGGCAGCGACGTGAAGGCCGGTGACCGTGCCCTCGACGCCGGCACGATCCTCGGCCCGCCGCAGATCGCCCTGCTCGCCGCCATCGGCCGCGGCACGGTCCGCGTACGGCCACGCCCGCGCGTGGTCGTCATGTCCACCGGCAGCGAACTCGTCCAGCCCGACGAGCAGTTGGGCCCCGGCCAGATCTACGACTCCAACAGCTTCGCCCTCACCGCCGCCGCCCGCGACGCGGGCGCCATCGCCTACCGGGTCGGCGCCGTGGCCGACGACGCCGACACGCTCCGTTCCACCATCGAGGACCAGCTCGTCCGCGCCGACCTCCTGGTCACCACCGGCGGCGTGAGCGTCGGGGCGTACGACGTCGTCAAGGAAGCCCTGTCGTCCGTGGGGGACGAGGACGAGGAGGGAGCCGGGATCGACTTCCGCAGGCTCGCCATGCAGCCCGGCAAACCCCAGGGCTTCGGCTCCATCGGCCCCGACCACATCCCGCTGCTCGCCCTCCCCGGCAACCCGGTGTCGTCGTACGTCTCCTTCGAGCTGTTCGCCCGCCCCGCGATCCGCACCCTGATGGGCCTTGACGACGTCCACCGCCCGAGAACCCGCGCCACCCTGACCACCGACAAGGCGCTGACCTCGCCCAAGGGCCGCCGGCAGTTCCTCCGCGGGATGTACGCCGACGGCGAAGTGACGCCCGTCGGGGGCGCCGGATCGCACCTGGTCGCGGCACTCGCGCTGGCTGACGCGCTGATCGTCGTCCCCGAGGACGTCGAGTCCGTCGAGCCCGGCACCGAGGTCGAGGTGGTCCTGCTCGGCTGAGCACTCCTGGTTGGCGGTACCGTGTCGCGCACAACACGCCCGGACCGGGAGCGCCACACAGCATGACTGAGCCTTTCCGGGGGGACACCCCCGGACCCCTTGAGCAAGACCGCCTCACGCACATCGACGACGCGGGCGCCGCCCGGATGGTCGACGTGTCCGGCAAGGACGTGACCGCGCGTACCGCCACCGCCAGCGGACGCGTCCTCGTCTCGCCCCGCGTGGTCGAACTCCTGCGCGGCGAGGGGGTCCCCAAGGGCGACGCCCTGGCCACCGCGCGCATCGCGGGGATCATGGGCGCCAAACGCACTCCCGATCTGATCCCGCTCTGTCACCCGTTGTCGGTGTCGGGTGTGAAACTGGATCTGTCGGTCGCGGACGACTCGGTACGGATCCGGGCCACCGTGAAGACGACGGACCGCACGGGCGTCGAGATGGAGGCCCTCACCGCGGTCTCCGTTGCCGCGCTCACCGTGATCGACATGGTCAAGGCGGTCGACAAGGGAGCGGTCATCACGGACGTACGCGTGGAGGAGAAGACGGGCGGCAAGTCGGGGGACTGGAGCCGGACATGAGCCCCGACGATCCGGCCGGCGGCGTGCCGCCCGCGCCGTACCGGGCACTGGTGGTCACCGCCTCGAACCGGGCCGCCTCCGGGGTCTATGAGGACAGGGGCGGCCCCTTGATCGCCGCCGGCCTCAAGGGCTTCGGCTTCGCGGTCGAGGGACCGCAGGTGGTGCCCGACGGCCGCCCGGTCGAGGCAGCCCTGCGCGCCGCCGTGGACGCCGGTTACGACGCGGTCGTCACCACCGGCGGCACCGGAGTCTCGCCCACCGACCGCACCCCCGAGGCCACCCGCGCGGTCATCGACTACGAGGTGCCGGGCATCGCCGAGGCCATCCGGGCGTTCGGCCGGGAGAAGGTGCCCACCGCGGCGCTCTCCCGGGGCCTGGCCGGGGTCGCCGGGCGCACACTGATCGTCAACCTGCCGGGTTCCACCGGCGGGGTGAAGGACGGCCTCGCCGTACTGGAACTCCTGCTGGCGCACGCCGTCGACCAGATCCGAGGCGGCGATCACCCCAGACCCGCCGACACCAGTGGGGGTGCGAGCTGAACAGCCCATCCTGGCCCGCCGTACTGGCGGACGGCGACATCGTCCTGAGGCCGATAAAACTCCGCGACCAGCGGGACTGGCGTGAGGTCAACCGGCGCAACCGGGACTGGCTGCGCCCCTGGGAGGCGACCATCCCGCCGCCCACGCCCAGCGGGCCGATCGCGCACCGGCCCACCTACCGCCAGATGGTCAGACACCTGCGCTCCGAGGCGAACGCGGGCCGGATGCTGCCGTTCGTCATCGAGTACCAGGGGCGCCTGGTCGGGCAGTTGACGGTCGCCGGGATCACCTGGGGCTCGATGTGCTCGGGCCACATCGGCTACTGGGTGGACGAGTCGGTGGCCGGACGCGGAGTGATGCCGACGTCCGTGGCACTCGTCGTCGACCACTGTTTCCGGGCCGTGGGACTGCACCGCATCGAGGTCTGCATTCGCCCCGAGAACGGCCCCAGCCGCCGGGTCGTCGAGAAACTCGGATTCCGGGAGGAGGGGCTTCGGCCCCGATATCTCCACATCGACGGCGCCTGGCGCGACCACCTCGTCTTCGCGCTCACCGCGGAAGAGGTCCCCGAAGGGTTGCTGGCCCGCTGGCAGCGGGCACGCTCCCAGAGCGCACCGCACGACAATCCCGCGTAACGGGGAGCCTGTTGGGCCCGGAAGCCCAGAACCCCGGAAATGGAATAAGTGTTCGAAATTGATCGACGGATGACCGTCTTGGGGCAATGAATTCGCCAACTCGGCGGCCTGCTGATCGCATCGGTCACAAAAAAAGCTCGAAATATCAGCCAGATCGTGCGACACACCGGCTCAATTGGCAGATGGCCTCACGCAAACCCCTCTACCGTGTGAGGCGTGAGCAGCAGCGGCCTCATCTACGCAGTCATTGTCGGGGCCTGGGCCGCCTACTTGGTGCCGATGTGGCTCCGTAGGCAGGACGAGCTGAACGAGGCCCGTCCGACGGAACGCTTCAGCACCGCCATCCGGCTGCTGTCCGGACGGGCGGGAATGGAGCGCCGGTACGCCAAGGACCTGCGGGCGCGCTCCACCGAGGAGGGGGAGCCCAGCGCCGTCGTGCCGGACGCCGTCACCGACTCGGTGGACGTCCGGGCCTTCGCCATGCCCCCGGCCCGTCCCCAGGTGCATGCACAGGTCCGCCGACCGGGCCCGGACCGGCCGGAAGCGGCGCGGGAACCGGAGCGCGAGCACGCGCGCGAATCGGCGCACGAGCCCGTCCGTGAGCCGGTTCGCGAACCGGCGCGCGAACAAACGGCCAAACCGGCGGCCCAACAGACCCCCGCCCAGACGCCCAAGTCCGCGCCCAAGTCGAAGCCCGCGCCCGTGCGCAGACGCGTCCCGATCGCCCGACGCACTCCCGCCGAGGAGGCCGCCGCAGCGCGCGCCCGGCGCGTGAAGGTGCTCGCACGGCGCAGGCGTACCACCGTGATGCTGTTCCTCGCCTTCACGCTCGGCGCGGTCGTCGCGGCCGTCGGTGGACTCACCCTCCTGTGGGCGCCCGGCGTGCCGGCGATCCTGCTCAGCGGATACATCGCCTACCTGCGCTCCCAGGAACGCCGCCGCTTCGCCTACCAGATGGACCGCCGCCAGGCCGAGGTCGCCGCGCAGCGGCTGCGTGAGCGCCAGCCGCGCCGGCGCGCGTCCGTGGACGCCGGGATCGACGACGCCGAGGAGGGACCCGAACCGGAGACGGACCCCGGGATGTCCGCCCTCGCCGCCGACCGCCGCGCCCTCGTCGAACAGACCGACCACGCCGAGTGGGTCGACCAGCAACGTGAACGGCAGCGCCGGCCGGGCCAGGGCGACAGCTGGGACCCGGTACCCGTACCGCTGCCGACGTACGTCACCGCACCGGTCGCCCCGCGCGCCACCTCCGACGTGGACCTCGGGGCGCCCGACGCGTGGAGCTCCGCGCGCTCCAGCTCGGTGGCGCCGGAGCAGGAAGCGCAGCCGGCGGCCCGGGACGAGGAAGAGGCGGAGGACTTGTCGGACGACGACAAAGCGACGGCGGAGGGCCGCACCGACGCCCGCCGCGCCGCCTCCGCCCGCCGCGCCCGTGAGCGCGGGCGCACCCCGCTGTTCGACCAGTACGAGGACGGCGAGCGGCCCCGCGCGGCCAACGAGTGACCAGGCAAGGAACGGATTTCCAAGCACCCTGAGGGGGATGCTAGAGTTTCACTCGTTGCAAGGGCCTGTGGCGCAGTCTGGTAGCGCACCTCGTTCGCATCGAGGGGGTCTGGGGTTCAAATCCCCACAGGTCCACACACAGCAACGAGATCCCGTCCGATCGGAAGATCGGGCGGGATCTTTGTCGTTTCCGGAGCTGTTCGAGCCTGTCCGGGGGAGTTGGCGGGCGGGCCGGAGCGTCGCGTCGGAGGCCGGTGGGGGATGCTGCGCCGGGGGAATGGCTTCACCAAGGGAGTGGTGCGGGCATGCCGGAGGGGTTGGCCCAGTGGGGGCAAGAGCTGTTCCTGAGGCGCGAACGGGAGCGGCGTCGAGGCCCGGCGCCGGAGGGCCGCGCGGGACAGGGCATCGTACGAAGGGGGTTCGAGCCGTGCCTGCTGGCACTGCTCCGGTTGTCGGTGGGCGGGGACGCCGGGACCGGACTCACCAGGGGGTGGTTCCCGGGGGCGCTCGCCCGTACCGGCCATCTCGTCCGCGCGGCTGAGCCGGCCTACACGATCGGCGACGAACTCCGGCAGGGCGAGGAGCTGTTGACGCTGGTGAAGGCCGCAGCCGGTGCGGGAGACCTGTGCGGTGCCCAGGCGCTGGCCGAGTCGATCCCCCTGCGGCAGCTGCGGGACGAAGCGCTGGTCGCCCTCGTATCGGCGTGGGCCGCTGCGGGTGAACGTGACCGGGCCGCAGCGCTGGCAGAAACGATTCGCTACCCGCACAACTGGGCCAGGGCCTGGGCCGTACTGGCGAAAGCGGTGGCGGACGACGGCGACACCCATGCGACGCTCGGGTTTGCCGCTCGCGCCGACGACGAGGTCGACGCGTTCGTCTTCGACGGGACGGGGCACGTGCTCGTTCTTCTCATGGAGGTGGCCGCCGCCACCGGCGATCATGCCCGGGCCGCCGCGTTCGCCGACCGCGTGGAGGACTTCACCCGATCCCAGTCCCACGACCGGTCACCATGGTCCCGGACCGGGCCCCTGGTGGCGGTACTGGCCCGTGAGGTCCTGGGAGGAGACCTGGCCCGGGTCGACGCCCTGCTGCGTCCCCCACCCAGACCTCCCGTCGGTGCCGGGGGCGGAGTGTGCGGGTGGGCGCTCACCGGAGCCACCGACCAGGACATGCCGCTGGACGGAGACGTTGACGGGAGCGACGCCCGCCCGCTCCCGCCCCGGTCCTTCCTCGGCGCCCGGGACCTGGCAGGTGTGCTGGACGCCGTCGCGGAAACCGCCGGCCTGGACGTGGCCCTCGCCCTGGCCGACCGGGCCGAGGCCCTGCTCGACACCGGAGACGGTCCCGATCACGACATCCTGCTGAGGGCCCTGACACTCCTGCTGGCGCGGCGCGGGCAGGTCCAGCGTGCCATGGTCCTCGCCGACGGGATCGAGCCCGAACTGCGCGCCGGGCGGCAGGCGGAGATCGTGGGCGAACTCGCCCGCTACGGCGACACGGACGCGGCCGAGGCCCTCGCCCATGGGATCACCGACAGCCGGGCACAGGCCAGGGCCCTGATCGAAGTCGTCCGGGAACTGGCCCGGCACGGTGATCCGGGCCGGGCCGAGGCGCTCGCCCGTGTGATCACCGACCGCTGGGCGCGAGACGAGGCGCTGGTGGCCGTCGTCCAGGAGTGGGCCCGGCACGGCGACCCGGAACAGGCCGAGGCACTGGCCCACTCGATCGCCCACCGTGCGACACGGGCCCGCGCACTGACCGCCCTCGCGGAGGTGGCCGAGCCGTCCCGCGCGCGCAGGCTTGCCGCACAGGCCGTGGTTCTCGACGGCTGGGACGCGGTCCTGCCGGTGCTCGAGCCGATCGTGCCCCGTTCAGTGGCAGTTGTCGTCGATCAGATGACGAACCGTGAAGGGGTGTGACGTCCTGCCGAACCACACGCCACCTCGTCCGCCCGGCCACGGCATCCCAACCGACGTACGCACCGGCCGGCTTGCCGGAAGCGGCAGTCGCCAGACCCTCGCCCCCTACCGCCGGCGCTGATTGCGAGCC
The DNA here is from genome assembly GCF_040655035.1 of Streptomyces sp. NPDC050549. Taxonomy (NCBI): domain Bacteria; kingdom Bacillati; phylum Actinomycetota; class Actinomycetes; order Kitasatosporales; family Streptomycetaceae; genus Streptomyces; species Streptomyces sp. NPDC050549. Next base: position 122,686 of record NZ_JBFAJD010000023.1, on the reverse strand, counting down.
CCACTCGATGATTCCCAAACTGCCCTTGCACAGCCCTCGTTGGCGTGAGCTCGACGGTGTGACCGCCGAGGAGGTGGAGGTACTCCTGCAGCAGATGGCCTCCAGCGCTGTCTTCGACACGGCCTCCAGCGCTGCCTCCACCTCCGCCTCCCCCTCTGTCACCGGGACCGGCGATGCGTGGCGGCAGACCTGGACCGACCTGGCCGGAGGTCTGCTGGACGACGGGACCGTATCCGACGGGGCCTATGCGGCCCTGCCGTATCTCGTCGAGGCGGCAGCGGCCCTGCCGCCGGGACAGACCGCGGATTTCTGGGTGGACCTGGGATGCATCGTGACCGCGGAGGACCGGCCCCCCGTCCCGGCCGATCTGGAAGCGGGGTTCGGCGCCGCGCTCCGGCTGGCCGAGGAGTCGGCCCTGCGGAGCCTCCTCGCCGTCGGTGCCCCGGCCGAGGTCTGCGTCTTCCTCGCGCTGTCCTGCGTCGCCTTCGCCGGCCACCACATCGCCACGGCGTTGTGGTCTCTTGCGCCGCAGGAAGGGCACCTCGGGGTGGTGTGTCCCGGGTGCGGCGGCGATACCGAGATCCCCGAGTTCTTCGTGGACTCGGAGCGTCCGCCTCTTGAAGCACCGGGGCTGTCCGATCCGGTCCTCGCCCGACCGGGGGAACACCCCTGGGGCGAGGTCGCCGCGGTATTGCGGGAGGACGCCCTGGGAGAGGGATGGGAGCCCTTTCTGCGGGTGGCACGTGACGTCGCGGCGGCCGGGGTACCCGCCGAGACGCCGGGACCCGCCGTCCTGTCCCTGGTCGCCGGCATGGTCGCGGCCACGGGCACCCCGCAGGGGGCCGGGGCGGAACGGGCCCGTCAACTGATGCTGCTCACCGGACAGTTCCGGTGCTGGAACTGCGAGCGGACCTGGACGATCGCCGACGGCCTGGCGGAGAACCCGGACGGCGCGCAGCCGCAGAACCAGCAGAGCGGGGAGCCGACGGCTGCCGGCGGACCGGCTTCCACGGTGACGTCGGCGGCGGCCGACCGTACCGGCGAGGTGCCGGCCCGGCTCCGGCAGGACGGGAGTGCCCTGCTCGCGGCCGAGGGCAGACCGTGGGGCCGGCTGGTGGTGTTCTCTGATCCCGCGTTCTCGGATGCCGCGTTCTCCGATACCGAGTTCACTGATTCCCCGCCCCCTGCCGTCGCCGGCGTCGACTCACTTGCGGTCGTGGCCGGCCCCGGTCGGCCGACGCTCGTCGCCGGTGCCGGCAAACAGGGTGGGGTCTGCCTCTGGAATCCGGCGGACGGCCGGCCCGTCCACGACCCGCTGGCGGCCCGTCCGGACCGCGTCCGGTCGATGACGGCCCTGCCCCTGTCCGACGGCCGTGTCCTTCTGGCGACCGGAGGCGGGACAGGGGCGATCACCCTGTGGGATCCGGCCACCGGCCGGCAGTTCCGTGAACTCGCCGCCGGAGGCGACCGGCGCGGCGAGGTGATCGGGATGTGCGTCGCGACCGTCCCCGACGGCCGGACCCTGCTCGTCACCGCCACCTCCCGGGGCGCGGTCCGCCTGTGGGACCCGGCCACCGGAGAATCCGTCGGGAGCCTCAACCCCTATGGCAGTCCGATCCGTTCGATCGCCGCCGTCCCGATCTCCGACGGCCATACGCTGATCGCCGCCGCGGACACCGGGGGCCGCGTGCACGTGTGGGATCCGGCCGTCCACGACCCCTGGGAACGAGGCGCGGCCGTGCAGTTGGGCAAACACGCCCTCAGCGATGCCGACCACCGGGCGGTGACGGTGGCGGCCGTGACGGCACAGGGCCGTACCGTGCTGGCCAGCGGGGACGACCAGGGTGTGGTCATCCTGTGGGACCTCGTGACCGGTGATCCGGTCGGCGACGCCCTGCCGTCCTCGACGGGTACCGCCGGCCTGCCGCTCATTGCCGCCACCACACTGGACGGCGGACGCTCGGTCCTGGTCACCGGCAGCAGACTCCTGAGCGCCCTGCGGGTGTGGGAACCGGAGACCGGAACAGTGCGGCACATCACCCTGGAGGTGGCGCTCACCTCGCTGGCCGCCGCGGGTTCGGACCTGATCGTCGGACACGGCCGCGGAGTTCTCGCACTGCCGCTCACCGGGAGCCGGCCGTAGTCCCGTCCCACCCCGTGAGGTACGGCCCCGTGGCGGACGCCGGGACCCCGTGTGAGCGGGAGGTGCCGGGGCGGGTCCTGTAGGGCCGGTCCAAGGGCACGACAGCCGGCGAACTGGTGGTCACCTGCCCGAGCAGCCGACCGGCGTCCCCGGTCACAGTGCCTTGGCGAAGCACCGGCTGTCGTCGAAGTGGCGGTAGTAGCCGAACTTCACGCAGGGCTCGTAGCCGCTGGACGTGTAGAGGGCGATGGCCTCGGGCTGCTTGGTGCCGGTTTCCAGGACCATGCGGGTGCGGCCGGCGGCGCGGGCGTTCTCCTCCAGGGCGGCCAGCATGTGGCGGGCGAGGCCCCGGCCCCGCGCCTGCTCGATCACGAACATCCGCTTGAGCTCGGCGTCGCCGTCCTCGTGGCCCTCGCCGTTGGCGTCCTGGGAGCGCCAGCCGCCGGTGGCGACGGGGTCGTCGTTGGCGTCGTACGCGATGAAGTACACGCCGCGCGGCGGTTCGAAGTCCGTCGGGGCGAGCGGGGTGGAGTCGCCGCCGTCGCCGTAGCGGACGTGGTACTCCGCCTGGACCTCGTCGTTCAGCTTCACGGCGTCGGGGTGGTCGAAAGGAACGGTGCGGATATTCATGCGAAAAATCGTATACCTAATCGAAAGGGGGATCCGGACTCCGCCCAGTGTGCCGGTATCGTGCCGGAGTGCTCACTGTGACCTCAGCAAACGTCAACGGACTGCGGGCCGCCGCGAAGAAGGGCTTCGTGGAGTGGCTCGCCGGGACCTCCGCCGATGTCCTCTGCCTCCAGGAGGTGCGAGCCGAGCCGCAGCAGCTGCCCGAGCACGTCCGCACCCCCGAGGGCTGGCACGTCGTGCACGCGCCGGCCGCCGCCAAGGGCCGCGCGGGCGTCTCCCTCTACACCCGCCGCGAGCCCGACCGCGTCCGGGTCGGCTTCGGATCGGCCGAGTTCGACGGCAGTGGCCGGTACGTCGAGGCAGACCTCCCGGGTGTCACGGTCGCGAGCCTCTACCTGCCCTCCGGCGAGGTCGGCACCGAGCGGCAGGACGAGAAGATCCGCTTCATGGACGAGTTCCTCGCCCATCTGAAGGACCTGCGCGAGCGGGCCGCCGCCGACGGCCGCGAGGTCCTCGTCTGCGGCGACTGGAACATCGCCCACCAGCCCGCCGACCTCAAGAACTGGCGCGCCAACCAGAAGAACTCCGGGTTCCTGCCGGAGGAGCGGGAGTGGCTGAGCCGGGTCTTCGACGCGGCGGACGGGGCGTACGTCGATGTCGTACGGGCGCTGCATCCGGACGTGGAGGGGCCGTACTCGTGGTGGTCGTACCGGGGGCGGGCCTTCGACAACGACAGCGGATGGCGCATCGACTACCACGTGACGACGCCGGGGCTCGCCGCCAAGGCGGTCAAGGGGTATGTCGAGCGGGCGGCCACGCATGACGAGCGGTGGTCGGACCACGCGCCGGTGACCGTGGTCTACGACCTCTGACCTTGTGACGGTCGGCTACGGCCTCTGAGGACCCTGGTGGCGACCGCCTTGCAGTCGCCGGTCCATCGCCATCGACAGTTCCGCCTCCACCACGCTCTTCGCCAGCGGCCGCAGCCGTTGCAGGTCCTCCGGTGTGCCGCCCTGCGCGAGGACCAGGTCGGCGAAGAGTTCGGCGAGGGACTCCGTGTGCTCGCGGACGCGGCGGCCCGCGTCGAGGACGTCGGCGAGGGGGATGCCCTCGCGGACCAGCGCGGCCGTGACGTCGAGGAGGCGGCGGCTGATGTGGACGATCTCGCTGCCGTCGGTGCCGAGGTAGCCGAGTTCGAGCGAGGCGGCGAAGTTCTCCGGGGTCGCCTGGTCGCCGAAGTAGTCGGCGAGGGCCTCCGGGGTGAGCCGGACCGGGGTCTCCTCGGTGGGCGCGCCCAGGCCCAGCAGCTCGCCGACGTTGCGGCCGTGGTCGAAGGCCTCGGCCAGTTCCGCGATGCCGTTGAGGGTGTGGCCGCGCTCCAGGAGCGCCGAGATCGTGCGCAGGCGGGCCAGGTGCGTCTCGTCGTACCAGGCGATACGGCCCTCCCGGCGCGGCGGGGGGATGAGTTTGCGCTCGCGGTAGAAGCGCAGGGTGCGCACCGTGATGCCGGCCCGCTCGGCCAGTTCCTCCATGCGGTACTCGCGCTTCTGGTCTGCCTTCTCCGCCACGCACGCACCCTACGTCGTACCCCAGGTACCCGCGGCGGCAGCCGCAGATGTAAACGTCCTCGTACCGACCCCTACCCATGAGTACGGAGCTGCTCTACGCTCCGATTGCGCCAGTGTTCACTGGCGCGGTCGGTGGGTCGTATGGAGGGGCAGGGATGACCGAACACGAGCATGTGCGGGTGGCGGTGATCGGGTCCGGGTTCGGCGGGCTGGGGGCCGCGGTGCGGCTGCGGCGCGAGGGCGTCACCGACTTCGTCGTCCTGGAGCGCGCCGACAGCGTCGGCGGGACCTGGCGGGACAACAGCTACCCCGGGTGCGCCTGCGACGTACCGTCCCATCTGTACTCGTTCTCCTTCGCGCCCAACCCCGACTGGCCGCGCACCTTCTCCGGGCAGGAGCACATCCGCGGCTACCTGGAGCACGTCACGGACGTCTTCCGGCTGCGCCCCCACATCCGCTTCAACTCCGAAGTGAAGATGATGACCTGGGACGCGGAGCGGCTGCGCTGGGACATCGAGACGAGCAGCGGTTCGTACTCGGCCGACCTCGTCGTCTCCGCGACCGGACCGCTCTCCGACCCCAGGATCCCGGACATCCCGGGCCTCGACTCCTTCCCCGGCAAGGTCTTCCACTCCGCCCGCTGGGACCACGACTACGACCTGCGCGGCAAGCGCGTCGCCATGGTCGGCACCGGCGCCTCCGCGATCCAGATCGTGCCGTCGATCCAGCCCGAGGTGGCCCGCCTCACCCTCTTCCAGCGCACCCCGCCCTGGGTGATGCCCCGTGTCGACCGCGCCATCAGCGGCGCCGAACGCGCCCTGCACCGCGCGCTGCCCTTCACCACCCAGGCCCGCCGCGGACTCCTGTGGGGATTGCGGGAGTTGCAGGTCCAGGCGTTCACCAAGCGGCCCAACGAGCTGGGAATGGTGGAGCAGTTGGCCAAACGCAACATGGCCCGCTCCATCAAGGACCCCGCCCTGCGCGCCAGACTCACCCCCGACTACCGCATCGGCTGCAAACGCATCCTGCTCTCCAGCGCCTACTACCCGGCCCTCGCCCAGCCCAATGTCGACGTCGTGACCAGCGGGCTGAGCGAGGTGCGCGGCTCGACCGTGGTCGGTGCCGACGGCAGTACGGCCGAGGTCGACGCGATCGTGTTCGGTACGGGCTTCCACGTCACGGACATGCCGATCGCCGACCGGGTCGTCGGCGCGGACGGACAGACGCTGGCCGAGGCCTGGCAGGGCGGAATGCAGGCGCTGCGCGGCGCCTCGGCGGCCGGGTTCCCCAACTGGATGACCATCATCGGGCCCAACACCGGCCTCGGGAACTCCTCCATGATCCTGATGATCGAGTCCCAGCTGAACTATCTCGCCGACTACGTACGGCAGTTGGACGTCCTCGGCGGACGCGTCGCCCTCGACGCCCGGCCCGCCGCCGTGGACGACTGGAACCAGCGTGTGCAGGAACGCATGAAGCGGACCGTGTGGAACACCGGCGGCTGCACCAGCTGGTACCTCGACGCCAACGGCCGCAACACCACCATCTGGCCCGGCACGACCACCGAGTTCCGCACGGCCACCCGGCGCGTGCACCTCGCGGAGTACGAGGTCGTACGGGCGCCCGCCGAGAAGAAGGCCGAGGCCGCCGTATGAGCCGTCTCCTGCACGTCACGTCCGGGCCCTACGCCCCGCCCGTCCCCGTCCGCGAACTCACCGTCACCTCGGCCGACGGCTCACGGCTGCACGTCGAGGTGCACGGCCCCGAGGGCGCACCGGCCGTCGTCCTCGCGCACGGCTGGTCCTGCTCCACGGCCTTCTGGGCCGCGCAGACAAGGGACTTGGCGGTCGACCACCGGGTCGTCGTCTACGACCAGCGCGGGCACGGGCGCAGCCCGGCAGCCCTCACCTACAGCACCGACGCGCTCGCCGACGACCTGGAAGCCGTACTCGAAGCGACTCTCACCCCCGGTGAGAAGGCCGTGATCGTGGGGCACTCCATGGGCGGGATGACCGTGCTGGCGGCGGCCGGGCGGGCGCGGTTCCGGGAGCACGCGGTGGCCGTGCTGCTGTGCAGTACGGGCAGTTCGCGGCTGGTCGACGAGTCGCTCGTGGTGCCGATGCGGGCCGGGCGGACCCGGACCTGGCTGACCCGGAAGGTCCTCGGGACACGGGCGCCGCTCGGGCCGGTCACGCCCGCCGCGCGCCGGATCCTGAAGTACGGGACGATGGGACCCGGTTCCGCGCCGCACATGGTCGAGGCGTGCGCGCGGATCGTGCACGCGTGTCCGAGGACCGTGCGGCACGCGTGGTCGCAGGTTCTCGACTCCCTCGATCTCGACCACGGCGTACGGGAGTTGGCGATACCCACGGCCGTCGTCGTCGGTACGGCGGACCGGATGACACCGCCGGTGCACGCGCGGGCGCTGATCGCCGCGCTGCCGCAGTGCGTCGGGAGCACCGAGCTGACGGGGCTCGGGCACATGACCCCCGTCGAGGCGCCCGAGCTGGTCAGCGGGAAGATCCGCGAACTGGCCGCCACCTACGTCGAGTTGGACCCCAGCGATCAGGTCAAGGAGGGCGCATGAGCAACAGGGTGAGCCTGGAGGGGCAGGTCGCGGTCGTGACCGGGGCCGCGCGGGGCGTCGGCGAGCTGCTCGCCCGCAAGCTCTCCGCGCGCGGCGCGAAGGTGGCGCTGGTCGGGCTGGAGCCGGACGTGCTCAAGCAGGTCGCCGAGCGGCTGCACACCGACAGCGGCCACTGGTACGCCGATGTGACGGACCACGAGGCGATGGTGCGGGTGGCCGCCGAGGTCAAGGAGCGGTTCGGGAAGGTCGACATCGTCGTCGCCAACGCGGGTGTCGCCAGCGGCGGGCCCTTCGTCGACTCCGACCCGGGCGCGTGGCGGCGGGTGATCGAGGTCAACCTGATCGGATCGGCCGTGACCGCGCGGGCGTTCCTGCCGGTGCTGATGGAGAGCCGCGGGTATCTGCTGCAGATCGCCTCGCTGGCCGCGATCACGCCCGCGCCGATGATGACCGCGTACTGCGCCTCCAAGGCGGGCGTCGAGGCGTACGCGCACAGTCTGCGCGCGGAGGTCGGCCACAAGGGCGTACGGGTCGGCGTCGGCTATCTGTCGTGGACCGACACGGACATGGTGCGCGGGGCCGATCAGGACGACGTCATGCGGGAGTTGCGGCAGCGGTTGCCGTGGCCGGCCAACAAGACGTATCCGCTGGGGCCGGCCGTGGACCGGATCGTCGCAGGGATCGAGCGGCGGTCGAGCCATGTGTACGGGCAGGGGTGGCTGCGGAGTACGCAGGGCGTGCGCGGGTATCTCCCGGGGATCATCGGGGCGGTGGGGCAGCGGGAGATGCGGCGGTTCGGGGCGCGGCTGGAAGGGATGCGGTCCGGGCTTGTCGGTGCAGGTGGGGCGGCCGATGAGGCGGCTCGTGTCACGGAGGGTGACTGATCGAGATGCGGGGGGTGATCAGTCGTGTGAATCTGGTCGAGGCCCGGTCAAGGGCCGTTTCCCCCCACTACGGGAGTGAACCCACATGGGTATGAAGGACCAGTTCCAGGACAAGGCCGAAGAGCTCGCGAACAAGGCCAAGGAGAAGGCGGGCCAGGGGCGCGAGCGCGGGGAGCGCGGCGCGCAGCGGGACGAGATGCCTGAGCGGGGTCAGCAGCGGGACGAGACCTCCGAGCGCATGCAGCGTGAAGAGGACCGGATGGATCAGGACTACGACGTTTAGTCGAGGCCTGATTGCGTGGGGCGCCCTGTGTTTGGGGCGCCCCACGTTTCGTTGTTTGTTGGGTGCGGGTCGGTGGGGGCTGGGCGCGCAGTTCCCCGCGCCCCTTAAGGAATTCGCCCCTCCGTTCCTCAGGAACGGGGCGGGAGTTTGGGGCGGGAGCGGTCCGGGACGGCTGAGTGGTCCGGCGGTGTTGCCGCCGGGTGGATGGCCAGTAGGTCCAGCGCCAGCTTGATCGCGTCGTCCAACTGGGCGTGGCGGCCCTCTGCCCAGTCCAACGGCGTGCGGAGGATCTCCAGGTCCGGAGTCACGCCCCTGTTCTCCACCGACCAGCCGTAGGCGTCGAACCAGGCCGCGTTCATCGGGACCGTGATCACCGTGCCGTCGCCGAGTTGGTGGCGGCCGGTCATGCCGACCACTCCGCCCCAGGTGCGTTGGCCGACCACCGGACCGAGCTTGAGCAGTTTGAAGGCCGCTGTGATCATGTCGCCGTCCGACGAAGTCGCCTCGTCGGCCAGCGCAACCACCGGGCCCCTCGGGGCATTCGAGGCGTACGACACCGGCTGGGCGTTGCGGGTCAGGTCCCAGCCGAGGATCGTGCGGGTGAGTTTCTCCACGACCAGTTCGCTGATGTGGCCGCCCGCGTTGCCGCGTACGTCGACGATGAGGGCGGGGCGGGAGACCTCCAGGCGCAGGTCGCGGTTGAACTGCGCCCAGCCGGAGCCGCCCATGTCGGGGATGTGGAGGTAGCCGCAGTGGCCGCCACTCAACTCCCGTACCACCGCCCGGCGTTTGGCCACCCAGTCCTGGTAGCGGAGGGGGCGTTCGTCGATGAGGGGGACCACGGCGACGCGGCGCGCTCTGCCCTCGTCCTCCGCCGGAGTGAAGGTCAGCTCCACCGTCGTACCGCCCGCGCCCGCCAACAGGGGGTAGGGGCCCGTGAGTTGGTCCACCGGGCGGCCGTCCACGTGTGTCAGGACCGCGCCCTCGCGGATGCCGGTGCCGGCCAGCGGGGAGCGGGCCTTTGAGTCGGAGGACTCGCCGGGGAGGATGCGGGCCACCGTCCAACCCCCCTCCCTGCGGACCAGGTTGGCGCCCAGCAGGCCCTGGCGGCGCTGGTAGTGGGGCGGGCCCTCGTTGCGGCGGGACGGGGTGACGTAGGCGTGCGAGGTGCCCAGCTCGCCCAGGACTTCGCGGAGGAGGTCCGCGAAGTCGTCGGGGGTCGCGACGCGTTCGACCAGGGGGCGGTACTGGTCGAGGACCGCGTCCCAGTCGATGCCGCACATCTGCGGGTCCCAGTAGTGGGCGCGGATCAGGCGGCCCGCCTCCTCGTAGGACTGGCGCCATTCGGCGGGCGGGTCGGCCTCGTGCAGGATGCGGCGCAGATCGATCCACACGGTCGAGTCGCCGTCGCCGGACTCCGTCGAGGGGACCGCTCGCAGCTCGTCCTCGTCGACCACGACGAGCCGGGAGCCGTCGCCGCTCACCGCGAACCAGTCCAGGTGGTCGACGAGTTCGGACTTCTTCGCCTTGCTGATGTTGAAGTACTCCAGGGTCGGGCGGCCGCTGGTGTCGTCCGGATTCGCGAAGGTCTCGCCCAGCGCGCCCGAGATCGGCCAGCGCAGCCAGACCAGGCCGCCGCCCGAAACCGGGTACAGCGCCGAGTACTTGGAGGCCGAGACCGGGAAGGGGGTGACCCTGCTCTCCAGCCCTTCCACCTCCACCGTCACCGCGCCGTCCGCGCCCTCGTCGTCCTCCGCGGCGTCGAGGCCACCGGCGGCCGGGCGGCCCTCCGGGGTCAGTGCGAAGGGGGAGGGCGTGGCGGAGGAGAGGGGCACGAGGTAGGGGCGGCAGCCGAGCGGGAAGGACAGGTCGCCGGTGTGGACGTCGTAGACCGGGTCGAAGCCGCGCCAGGAGAGGAAGGCGAGGTAGCGGCCGTCCCTGGTGAAGACCGGATTCTCGTCCTCGAAGCGGCCGTTGGTGACGTCGACGATCAGACGGTCCTTCATCCGGGCCATCTTGATCTGGCGGAGCGAGCGGCCGATGCCCGGGTGGGACCAGGTCAGCCAGCTGCCGTCGGGGGAGAAGGCGAGGTCCCGTACCGGCCCGTTGATGGAGCAAATGAGCTCTGTGACCTCGCCGTTGGAGTCCTCCGTCGCGTCGAGGAGCAGGAGCCGTCCGTCATGCGCCGCGATCGCGAGGCGTTCGCCCGCCGGGTCCGAGACCAGCTCCAGTACCCGGCCCACCTCGCCGGAGGCGAGCCGGCGGGGCGCGCGGTCGCCGGTGGCGCGGGGGAGGTAGGCGATCTCGATCGCGTCCTCGCCGTCCGCGTCGGTGACGTAGGCGACCTGTCCGCCCGAGCCGAGCATCTCGGGGAGCCGGACCCGTACGCCCGGGGTGTCGGTGATGGTGCGGGCCGGGCCGTCGCGGTGGGTCAGCCAGTACAGGCTGCCGCGGACGACGACGGCGCTCGCCCGGCCCGTCTCGTCGACCGAGATGCCGTCGACGTGCTGGGCGGCGGGGACCTGGTACGTACGGCGGCCGGCGCGCGGGCCGCTCAGGCGGACGTCGAGCTTGCGCGGGACGGAGGCCGCCGACAGGTCGTCGACGATCCACAGGTCACCGGCGCACTGGTACACGACCCGGGTGCCGTCGCCGGCCGCGTGCCGGGCGTAGAAGGCGTCGTGGTCGGTGTGGCGGCGCAGGTCGGAGCCGTCGTAGGAACAGGAGTAGAGGTTGCCGATGCCCTCGTGGTCGGAGAGGAAGGCGATGCGGCCGTCGACGAACATCGGGGAGTGCAGATGGCCTTCGAGGTCGGCGAGGAGACGGCGGCCGTGCAGCCAGAGGCGGCCCATGGCGCCGCCCCGGTAGCGCTTCCAGGCGGCCGGTTCGTGGGGTGGGGTGCCGGTCAGGAGGAGGGTCCGGTGTTCGCCGTCGATGTCGGCGAGCTGGATGTCGGAGACCGGGCCCCAGGGGAGCCGGCCGCCGGGGTCGCCGTCGGTGGGGACCTTGTGGGCCCAGGTGAAATAGGAGAACGGCTCGCCGTGCGAGGCCACCGCGAGGATGTCGGAGTTTCCTTCCCTGTCGGGGGGCGTCCAGCCGCAGACCTGGGTGTCGGCGCTGCCCCAGTAGGTGAGTCTGCGGCCCGGTCCGCCGTCGACCGGGACGAGATGGATCTCCGGGACCAGGCTCCGCCAGGTCGTGTACGCGAGGTGGCGGCCGTCGGGGGAGAAGCGGGGGTGGCCGACCTTGGTGCGGTCGACGGTGAGGCGCCAGGCGCGGCCCCCGCCGTCGAGAGGGGCCAGCCAGAGGTCGTCCTCGGCCACGAAGCTCAGCAGGTCTCCGTTGAGGTGCGGCAGGCGCAGATAGCTCACGTCCCTATGCTTTTCCGCGGGACGGACCGGAGCAACTTGTGAAAAATCACCGAGGTGACCCGGCTGGTGACCCAGTACACGTACGAAACGGTTTCGTTTCGCAGAAGGGTGCGCTACATTCGTCATGTACGAAACCGTGTCGTTCGGAGCTGGAAGGTGAGTCGCATGACTGAAGTCGCAACGGCGCGTCGCAGTCGCATCACACCCGAGCGCGAGGCCGAGTTGTACGAGGCCGTGCTCGACCTGCTCCGTGAAGTCGGCTACGACGCCCTCACCATGGACGCCGTGGCCGCCCGCACCCGTTCCAGCAAGGCGACCCTCTACCGCCAGTGGGGCGGCAAGGCCGAGCTGGTGGCCAAAGCGGTGCGGCACAGCAAGCCGGGCCGGCCCACCGATGTCGACACCGGAACACTCCGGGGCGACATGCACGCCATGGTGGCCCGCGAGGACGACTGCCGGATCGAGCAGAACTCCGCGCTCATGCGGGGTCTGGCCATGGCGACGCACAACAACCCGGACCTGCTGCAGGCCTTCCGGGAACTGCTCGTCGAACCGGAGATGGAAGAGTTCCGCGTCGTCATGCAGCGCGCAGTCGACCGGGGCGAGGTCCGCGCGGACTGCCCCGCGCTGGATTTCGTGGTGCACATGATGATCGGCGCCTTCGCCACCCGCACGGTGATCGAGGATCTGCCGCCGACCAAGGCCTATCTGACCTCGTACATCGACGCCGTAGTGCTCCCCGCACTGGGCGCACCCACCACCTGACACACCCCACAACACCCAGCAAGCCCACCTGACGTAACCGCTCACGTCGTCGGGCCGATCAGCCGTGTCCCCAACCGGCCGGTCACACCTGCCCCGAAGAACCCCACGACCTGACCTGGAGTACGCCCTCGTGGCCACGTTCCTCTACAAAGCCGGCCGGCTCGCCTTCAGGCGACGGCATTTCGTCGCCCTCATATGGATCGCTCTGCTGACGCTCGCGGGAGTCGGCGCGGCCAGCGCGCCCGCCGCGGGCTCCACCTCCTTCTCCATCCCCGGCACCGAGGCCCAGAAGGCCTTCGACCTGCTGGACCAGCGCTTCCCCGGCTCCAGTTCGGACGGCGCCACCGCGCGCGTCGTCTTCAAGGCGCCGAGCGGCGAGAAGATGACCGACGCCGCCAACAAGGCGACCGTCGAGAAGACGGTGAAGGAGCTGGCCGACGGTTCCGAGGTCGTCTCCGTCAGCGACCCGTTCACCACGAACGCCGTCAGCAAGGACGGGACGGTCGCCTACACCTCGGTGAAGTACGACGTCGCCGGCATGGAACTCAAGGACTCCAGCAAGGACGCCCTGGAGGAAACCGCGGCCCGGGCCCGGGCCGCCGGGCTGACCGTGGACGTCGGCGGTGACGCGCTCCAGGCCGCCGCGGAGATGGGCGTCGGCGAGATCATCGGTATCGCGCTGGCCGCCGTCGTCCTCCTGATCACCCTGGGCTCGCTGGTCTCGGCCGGTCTGCCGCTGCTGACGGCGATCATCGGGGTCGGCATCGGCGTCTCGACGATCACCGCCCTCGCGAAGACGCTGGACCTGGGCTCGACGACGTCGACGCTGGCGTTGATGATCGGCCTCGCCGTCGGCATCGACTACGCGCTGTTCATCGTGTCCCGCTACCGGGCCGAGCTGGCCGAGGGCCGCGAACGCGAGGAGGCGGCCGGCCGGGCCGTGGGCACGGCAGGCTCGGCGGTGGTCTTCGCCGGTCTGACGGTCGTCATCGCCCTGGCCGGACTCGCGGTCGTCAACGTGCCGATGCTCACCAAGATGGGCGTGGCGGCCGCGGGCACGGTCGTGGTCGCGGTGCTCATCGCACTGACCATGATCCCGGCCCTGCTCGGCTACGCGGGCCGCAGGATCAGGCCCACCGGCGAGAAGGCCAAGTGGCTGGGCGGCGGCAGCGCCAAGGAGGCGGCCAAGGCGGCCAGGCCCAACATGGGCACCCGCTGGGCGAGCTTCGTCGTACGGCGTCCGGCCGCCGTCCTGATCCTCGGCGTGCTCGGCCTCGGCGCGATCGCGCTGCCCGCCGGCCAGCTCCAGCTGGGCCTGCCCGACGACAGCTCGCAGCCTACGTCCACCACCCAGCGACGGGCCTACGACCTCCTCGCGGAGGGCTTCGGTCCCGGGTTCAACGGCCCGCTGATGATCGTCGTGGACGCCAAGAACAGCGACGCCCCCAAGGCCGCCGCCACCGAGGTGACCGACAAGATCAAGAAGCTCGACGACGTGGTCTCGGTGAGTCCGGCCATGTTCAACAAGGCCGGCGACACCGCGACGATCACCGTCGTGCCCGACTCCAAGCCGTCGTCGGTCACCACCGAGGACCTTGTGCACTCCATCCGGGGCGAGGGCGCCGGCATCAAGGCCGACACGGACGCGCAGGTGCTGGTCACCGGCACCACGGCGATGAACATCGACTTCTCGCAGAAGCTCAACGACGCCCTGATCCCGTACCTGGCCCTGGTCGTCGGCCTCGCCTTCCTCCTCCTGATCGTGGTCTTCCGCTCGATCCTGGTCCCGCTGAAGGCGGCCCTCGGCTTCCTGCTCAGCGTGCTCGCCTCGCTCGGCGCGGTCGTCGCCGTCTTCCAGTGGGGCTGGCTGGCGAGCCTGATCGGCGTGGAGGAGACCGGCCCGGTCATGTCGATGATGCCGATCTTCCTGGTGGGCGTGGTCTTCGGCCTGGCGATGGACTACGAGGTGTTCCTCGTGACCCGGATGCGCGAGGCGTACGTCCACGGAGAGAGGCCCAGCCAGGCCGTCGTCACCGGGTTCAAGCACGGCGCCCGGGTCGTCACGGCCGCGGCGGTCATCATGATGGCGGTCTTCTCAGGCTTCATCACCTCCAGCGAGTCCATGGTCAAGATGATCGGCTTCGGCCTGGCGGTCGCGGTCCTCTTCGACGCGTTCGTCGTCCGCATGGCGATCGTCCCGGCGGTACTGGCACTGCTCGGCAAGCGGGCCTGGTGGCTGCCGAAGTGGCTGGACCGGGTACTGCCCAACGTCGATGTCGAGGGCGAGGGCCTGCGCGCCCTCGACTCCAAGGACTCGGATCCCGACGAGGACCGGGAGTTGGTCCGGGCCTGAGGCGGCTGCCGCGAGGCACTGAGGCGCCGGACAACTGATCTGCCGCGCCACCGAGTTCGGGTGGCGCGGCAGATCGCGTCGGTGACAGGGTTACGGCCGTGACAGCACTGGACGAACTGGTGCGGCTGCTCGGCCCGTCGCCAGAGACAAGGAATCCGTCCGCCGACGACTGGACCGAGACCGAGGCGTACGTCGCCTCACCACTGCCCACCGACTTCAAGACGTTCCTCGACACCTACGGCACGGGCGTCATCTGCGACGAGTTGGTGGTCTTCCACCCACGCGGCAACAGCCCGCTCCTGGACCGGATGCGCCAGATCCACGAGAGGCGCGCCGCGGCCCGGCGCCGCGCCCCGGACCTGCACACCTTCCCCGTCCACCCGGAACCCGGCGGCCTGATCTCCTGGGGCTACGACCACTCCGGCAACGAGCACTTCTTCTGGCCCTGCGACCCCGACCCCGACCGGTGGAAGGTCGTCACCGACAGCCACGCCCTGGAACTGGAGGTCTTCGAGGGGCCGTTCACCGCGTTCGTCCTCGACTTCGTCGAGCGACTGCGGGACGTGGACCCGGACGACGAGTTCGATCCGGATGAACTCGATGAACCGGATGAACCGGAATCCGTGGAACCGAGCTTCAGGCCGATCTGAACCGGGCCGATGTCAGTGGGCCGGACTAGCGTGTTGAGCATGACCACACTCGCAGAACGGCCCCACACCGCACTCCTGCTGATCGACGTCCAGGTCGCCGTCGTGGGCGACGCGTACGAGCGCGACGCGGTCGTCGCCAACATCGCCGCACTCGCCGACCGGGCACGCGAGGAAGACGTCCCGGTCATCTGGGTCCAGCACTCCGACGAGAACGTACCGAAGGGCAGCGAGGGCTGGCAGCTCGTCCCAGAACTGACCCCCGGCGACCAGGAACCCCTGATCCACAAGCTCTACCCGGACTCCTTCGACGACACCACCCTGGAAGAGGTACTGGCCGCCGCCCAGGTCGGACGCCTCGTCGTGGCAGGCGCGTCCACCGACCAGTGCATCCGCTCCACACTCCACAGCGCGTTCACGCGCGGCTACGACGTGACACTCGTCGGCGACGCCCACACCACGACCGACCTCAGCCAGTGGGGTGCGCCGCCGCCGGAGCAGGTCATAGCCCACACGAACCTCTACTGGAAGTACCACACCGGCCCCGGCCGCACGGCAGGAGTCGACACGACGAAGGACGTCGACCTCACAACCTGACCTCGGCCCAGCGGTCGGTGGAGGACCGGCTGGCGGGAGAGGTTCCCGTGCGGTGGCTGCCGAGTGCACGGAGCTGCGGGTCTGGACAAGTGTGTCACTTTCCACCCAAAGTGACACACTTTTTCAGACCCGCCACCAGCCCCCTGGGGGTCCACCCAATCGCGGTTGGCCGCTGAGCCGACGCGGCGTGCCGGCGAGACGCGGACGCGCTTCCGCTCCGCTGGTTGCGGACGCAGAACTCAGTCGCAGGCCCAGTACACCCCCCGCTAGCGTGCCGTACATGACCACGAACGCCAGCGAAAACACCCAGGACCCAGACTCGGGCGCCAACCCTCGTTTCGCCGAAGCCCTGCGGGAGTTGGGAGTCGGGGAACTCCTCAGCAGCATCCGGCGCTTCCCGGACGCGACCCGCACCGCCGCAGAGGCCGCCGCCGCGATCGGGTGCGAGTTGAGTGAGATCTGCAAGTCCCTGATCTTCGCAGCGGACGGGGTACCGGTGCTGGTGCTGATGGACGGGGCATCGAGGGTCGACGTGGAGCGGGTTCGGGAGGAGCTCGGCGTCGAGAAAGTCACCCGGGCCAAGGCGGATGTCGTACGGGAGACGACCGGCTATGCCATCGGAGGCGTGCCGCCCTTCGGACACCGTACGAAGACCCGCGTCCTCGCCGATCGCTCGCTGCTCGCGCACGACGTCGTGTGGGCCGCGGCAGGCAATCCGCATGCCGTGTTTCCCATGGAACCGAAGGAACTTGTCGCGTACGCCGGCGCCACCTTGGTGGACGTGCGCGAGCAGATCTCGTGACCCCACTGGTCGCCGCCGCCGTCCTGCTCGCCGCCGTCACCCACGCCTGCTGGAACGCCCTCGCGCACCAAATCACCGACAAGCTGGTCGGGTTCACGCTCATCACGGGCGGTGGGACGGTCATCGGGCTCGCCCTCGTGCCGTTCACGGCCTTTCCGGACGCGGGCGCGTGGCCGTACATCGGGGCCTCCGCGCTCATCCATCTCGCCTACACACTGCTGCTGATGAAGTCGTTCCGGCTCGGGGACTTCGGGCAGGCCTATCCGATCGCGCGCGGCACCGCGCCCCTCGTCGTCACGGTCTTCGCCGCCGTCTTCGCGCACGAGGTGCCCGACGGGTGGGCGGCGGCGGGTATCGCGCTGTCGTGCACAGGGCTGACCGGTGTCGCGCTGTGGGGGATGCGCGGGCGGCGACCCAACTGGGCGGCGATCGGGGCCGCGTTGGCGACGGGGCTGTCGATCGCCACGTACACCGTCGTGGACGGGCTCGGGGTACGCGCCTCGGGGTCGTCGCTGGGGTACATCGCCTGGTTGATGGCGGCGGAGGGGTGGATGATCCCGGCCTACGCCCTCTACCTCCGACGCGGTCAACTCCTCTCGGAGCTACGGCCGTTCGCCGCCGTCGGGTTTCTCGGAGCCGCCTTGTCCGTGGTGGCGTACGGACTCGTCCTGTGGGCCCAGACCCGCGCGGACCTCGCACCCATCGCCGCCCTGCGAGAGTCGTCGATCATCGTCGGGGCGGCCATCGGCGCGGTCTTCTTCAAGGAGCGGTTCGGGGCGCCCAGGATCGCCGCCGCCGTGGTGCTGGTGGCCGGGATCGGGCTGATGCTGCGGGCGGGTTGACCGTTTCTTCACCGGGCTTGCCGACGACTTGACGATCCGTTCCATGGGCGTTCAGACGGCTGTCTGTGTGTGTGGTGTGTGGTGCCCCTAGGGTCCCTGAGGATTCGGGAGAGAAGGGGCTCATGGAGACACTCCACGCGGTCCGGGCCGGCGGGATCACCAAGTGCTTCGGCGATGTCGTCGCGCTCGACGGCGTCGACCTCGACGTGACGCAGGGACAGATCCACGGTCTGGTCGGGCCGAACGGGGCGGGCAAGACCACCCTGCTCGGTCTGCTGCTGGGGCTGGCCGTCGCCGACAGCGGGCGACTGGAGATCCTCGGTCAGCAGGTCGGGCGGGCGTTCGCCGCCCCCGACGGTGTCGCCGGTTTCGTGGACGGCCCCGGTCTCTAC
Organism: Streptomyces sp. NPDC050549; assembly: GCF_040655035.1. Classification (NCBI taxonomy): domain Bacteria; kingdom Bacillati; phylum Actinomycetota; class Actinomycetes; order Kitasatosporales; family Streptomycetaceae; genus Streptomyces; species Streptomyces sp. NPDC050549. Next base: position 104,822 of record NZ_JBFAJD010000023.1, on the reverse strand, counting down.
CCTTCGCTCACCGCCCGGCAGAACCTCGCCGCGCTGGCCGCGCTGCGCGGCCATGACGCGCGGACGGCGGGAATCGACGACGTGCTCGACCAGGTCGGGCTCACCGATGTCGCCGACGACCGGGCCCGCGGGTTCTCGCTCGGGATGCGTCAGCGGCTCGGGCTCGCCGCCGCACTGCTCACCAGACCCCGGCTGCTCGTGCTCGACGAACCGTCCAACGGCCTTGATCCGGCGGGCAAGAGACATGTGCACGGGGTGCTCGGCAGACTCGCCGCCGACGGAACCGGTGTGGTGCTCTCCAGCCACCGTATGGACGACCTGGAGGCGTTGTGCTCGGAGGTCACCATCCTCGCCACCGGACGGGTCGTGTTCTCCGGGCCGTTGAGCAAGCTGGCCGCCGAGAGCCGTGAACTCGACTACCGGCTGCGGACGTCCGACCCCGGGGCCGCGCGCCGGCTCGCCGCCGACACCGCCGGCATCCGGATCGTCGACGACAGCGTCGTCCGGCAGGACGCCGAGGTGCTCGTCGTACGCGCACTGACACCCGCCCTCGACGAACTGGTGGCCCAGCTTGTGCGGTCGGGCGTCGCGGTCCGCGAACTCGCCCCTGTGGTATCGCCGTTGGAGGCCGCGTTCCTCGCGCTCACCGAGCAGCAGGAGGCCGACCGATGAGCACCGCAACCGCCGTCGCGGAACACACCGCCGCGGCCCCCCGCGTCTCCGTCGCCCGCGGCTACCGCTTCGAACTCGTCAAGCTGGTCTCGCAATGGCGGATCCGGCTGCTGGTCCTCGCCTGTTGGGTCGCGCCCGCGCTCTTCGTCGCCGGGGTGAGCGGGCAGAGCACCCTCCCCTCGGACACTCTCTTCGGCCGCTGGATGCACGCCACGGGGTGGGCCGGGCCGCTGGTCATGCTGGGGTTCGCGGGCAGTTGGGCGCTCCCGCTGCTGACCTCGCTCGTCGCCGGTGACGTGTTCGCGGCCGAGGACCGGCTCGGCACCTGGCGGCATCTGCTGGTCGCGGTCCGTTCGCCGGCGCGGATCTTCGTGGCGAAGGCGCTGGCCAGCGTCACCGTCATCCTGGCGCTGGTGACGGGGCTTGCCGTCTCCAGTACGGTCGGCGGGCTCCTCGCGGTCGGCAACCAGCCGCTGGTCGGCCTCGACGGCCGTCTGCTGGCACCGGGGGACGCGGCCGGCAAGGTCCTGCTCGCCTGGCTCTGCGCCCTCGCCCCGACCCTGGCTCTCGCCGCGATCGGACTCCTCGGGTCGGTCGCGCTCGGCCGGTCCTCCACGGGGCTGCTGCTGCCCGTGCTGGTCGCGCTCGCGATGCAGGTCGCGCAGATGCTGCCGCTGCCCGTCGCCGTGCGCCTCGCGCTGCCCGGCTACGCCTTCATCGCCTGGAACGGACTGTTCACCGGCCCGGCCCAGCTCGCCCCGCTCCTGATCGCCGTCGCGGTCAGCCTGGCGTGGGCGGTGCTCGCCACCGTCCTCGCCCATCTCCTGTTCGTACGGCGGGACTTCACCAACCCGGCCTACGACGGCTCCGGGCGCCGCGCGTTCACCTTCGGTCTGCTGCCGCTGGCCGCGCTGACCGCCGTCACCGTGGGGGTGGTCGCCGTGGCGACGCCGTCGACGGGCTCCGGGGTCGAGCAGGCGAAGGTGCAGAAGTCCCTCGCCACCGTCTTCGCCCACCTCTACCGCCTCCAGACGCGCCAACTCCACCGGCCCGCCGTCACCGAGGCCCGGTTGCGGACCTCGGCGGCGTGCACCAAGAGCGACGGCCAGGCCGCCCAGGAGGGGGCGGGCAACGACTGGCGCTGCGTCGTGAGCTGGCACCTCCCCGGGGTCGCGGTCACGGGATCGGCGATCTATCAGCTCGACATCACCTCGGACGGGCGGTTCGTGGCGGACGGCGACGGTCCCAAGGAAGTCAACGGCTACTTCCTGGTGCGGACTTCGACCGGTGACGCCCCGAATCCGCTGTGGCAGTTCGACGGCAACGTCGAGCTGCTCGACACCCAGTGAAGGGAACAGTTCCGTGCAGGTAATCCGCCAGCGTCGGATCAGCGAGAAGAAACAGGTCAACCTCTTCGGCAGACACGTCGGCCGCCGGGCACTGCTGGTGACGACGGGTATCGCCGTCGCCCTCGGTGTCACGGGCACGGCGGTCGCCTCGACATACCAGTTCGGCACCCAGCAGGTCGGCCAGACCACGGCCAACGGCCAGGTCATCTCCAGCGACCAGTACATCAAGCCGTACGGCAACCGCACCGTCATCAACGACGGCAAGATCATGTCGTCGACGGTCAGCCCCGACGGCACCCACCTCGCGGCCTCGATCGCGGACGGCGACGCCTCTCTGGTGGTCATGGACCTGACTACCGGTCAGATCAAGCAGAAGATCGGCACCAGCACGGCGGACGACCTGCGCATCAGCAGCGGCGCCGTCGGCCAGGAAGGCCCGACCTACTCGCCCGACGGCAAGCAGCTGTGGCTGGGCCAGGCAGGCGGCTACACCAAGTTCACCGTCAACGACGACGGAACCCTCTCCGCTCCCACGGCCGTCCCGATCGCGGCCGACGGCACCAAGCAGGCACTCGTGGGCGCGGCCGTGTTCTCCGCCGACGGCTCCACCGTCTACTCGGCGGTCAACGGCCAGAACAAGGTCGTAGCCATCGACGCGGCCACCGGAACCATCGAGCAGACCTGGTCGGTCGGTACCGCCCCGCGCGGAATCGCCATGGTCGACGGCAAGTTGTACGTCAGCAACGAGGGCGGGCGCCCGGCGAAGGCCGGCGACACCACCATCAACTCCTACGGCACCGACGTGCCGGCCAACCCCAAGACGGGCGCCAGCACCACCGGCACGGTCAGCGTCATCGACACCGCCGACCCGTCCGCTGCCGTCGGCACCATCGCCGTAGGACTGCACCCGACCGCCGTGTACGCCAAGAAGGGCGCGGTGTTCGTCACCAACACCGCCGACAACAGCGTCTCGGTCATCGACACCCGCAAGGACAAGGTCGTCCAGACGATCGCCACCCAGCCGTGGCCCGAGGCGTCCGTCGGCTACGAGCCGAACGCGGTGACGCTCACCGACGACGGCCGGCTGCTGGTGACGCTCGGCCGCGCCAACGCGGTCGCCGTCTACCGCTACAGCTCCCCGCAGCAGCCCGCCCGCTACGTCGGCCTGCTCCCCACCGACTACTTCCCCTCGGGAATCACGGCCATCGGCAAGCAGGTCGTCGTCGCCAACACCCGTGGCGTGGACGCGCTCCGCCCCGACGCCGCCGGCCACAACACGCACGACACGACGTCGAGCCTGACGCAGTTCACGCTGCCCGGCGACCTCACCGTCAGGTCCCAGACGGCCAAGGTCTTCAAGCAGAACGGCTGGACGCCCGGCTCGGTCACCACGGCCAAGGGCAAGAGCCGCGCGAAGGCCGTGCCGGTCCCCGCCCGCCTCGGCGACCCCTCGACGATCAAGCACGTCTTCCTGCTCGTCAAGGAGAACCGCACCTACGACCAGGTCTTCGGCGACCTCCCGCAGGGCAACGGCAACGCCTCGCTCACCCAGTTCGGCGAGAACGTGACGCCCAACCAGCACGCGCTGGCCGAGCAGTTCGGGCTCTACGACAACTTCTACGACATCGGCACCAACTCCGCCGAGGGCCACAACTGGCTGATGCAGTCGGACAACCCGGAGTACACCGAGTCCTCGGCCGGCGAGTACACGCGCAGCTACGACACCGAGAACGACGTCCTGGGCCACCAGAAGTCCGGGTTCATCTGGACCGGCGCGCAGGCGGCCGGCAAGTCCGTCAAGGACTTCGGCGAGTTCCAGTCACTGGAGACCAAACCGGCGGGCGCGACCTGGCAGAACCTGTACTGCGACAGCAAGAACATGGCCGCGACCGGAGCGCGGACCGCCTACCCCATCAAGACGGGCTCGGCGATCCCCTCTCTCAACGACGTGTCGGTGCAGGGCTTCCCGCTGTTCGACCTCGACGTGCCGGACATCTACAAAGAGCAGATCTGGCAGCAGGACTTCGACAAGAACGGCCCGGCGAACCTGAACATGTTCTGGTTCTCCAACGACCACACCGGCGGCCCGGCGAACGCCGCCGCCGAGGTCGCCGACAACGACCTCGCGGTCGGCCGGATGGTCGACAGGATCACCCACAGCAGCTACTGGAAGGACTCGGCGATCTTCGTCGTCGAGGACGACTCCCAGGCCGGCCTCGACCACGTCGACGGCCACCGCGCCCCGGTCCAGGTCATCAGCCCGTACGCCAACCACGACACGGTCGACGACCACTACTACTCGCAGATCACCATGGTCCGCACGATCGAGCAGATCCTCGGCATCCACCCGATGAACCAGCTCGACAGCGCGGCCACCCCGATGTACGGCGCGTTCACGAGCAAGGCCGACGACACCCCGTTCACGGCGGTCCCCAACCGGACCTCCCTCACCCTCGGCGTGAGCCCCCAGCCGTCCTGCGGCTCGGACACCCCGGCGCCCCAGGACACCAAGGCGGCAGCGGCACCGACGACGGTCTCCGTGCCGGCGGCCGAGAAGGCACTCGCGGCCCAGTGGAAGACCTGGGCGTCCCACCAACGCCTGACAGGCCCCCACGCGGTCCCCGACTACGCCAACCCGACCCAGATGAACCGCTACACCTGGTACCAGACCCACAACTGGACCAAGCCCTACCCCGGCGACAAGAAGCTCTATGCCCCGAACGACGTCCCCGGCGCCTACCTCCCGTCCCCGGAGAACGACGGCTGACACCCGCGGCGCCCCTGAAGAAGGCCCGCAGGGCCTTCTTCAGGGGCGCGGGGCTGTATCAATATGCGGCTCCGCCGCGTGGGCGCGCCCAGCCCCAACGGCGCAGCAGCCGACCGACTACCCGATCGACTCAGGCAACGGACACCCCCAACGAGCCCACACCGGACAGGTCATGGGCCCGAACGCTGTTACGGTCCGTGGCCGCCCGCCCCAGCGCATGGTGCGGCCACAACCCCCCAGCCACCCGCCGAGACCGCTCCCCCCACTCCCGCGCCTCGATCCCACCGGCCTTGTAGTGGTTGAGGGCATACCCCCCGGAGTACACGCGCAGCAGCAGAAACCCGCCGGGATAGTCCTTCGCGGCGGTGACCTCCTGCTGCACGACATGCGGCGCCCGCACCAGGGTCGTCCTCTTGTTGCGGTGGGTGTGCCCCGCGTGATGAAGAAAGACCCCCGGCGCCGAGGCATACGCGTCGACGATCGCCCGAGCCTGCCGCCGATCCAGCTGCTGCCCCCGAGTCACCGGAAACACAGAGTCCCGTACCGTCAGCGGATGGTGACCGAAAACGACGGTCGGCCGGTCCGGTTCGGCCCTGAGCCGCGCCCGGAACCAGGACAGCTGCTCCTCGCCGAGCCCGCCCGCGTCACCGCCGTTGCCGGTCTTGGCGTATGTGTCGAGCCCGATGATCCGCAGCCCGCCCAGATCATGCGCGAAGTACCCGGGCCCGTCACCGAAGCCCTCCCGGAACCCCTCGTGGAACGTGTCGGCGGAGCTCCCCGCCCGGTCGTGGTTGCCGCGTACGACGAGGTAGTCCCGGCCGAGCGTGCCGAAGCCGTCCAGGATGCGTCTGGCCTCGGCCAGGTCCTGCGGCGACCCGCCCGCCGAGATGTCCCCGGCGGCGAGGAGGACGTCCGCCCCGCGCCGCTTGGCCTCCTCGACCAGGGCCCGGGTCATGATCTCCGGATAGGCGGCGAGGCCCGCCGCCTGCGACACCCCGCGCAGCAGCGGGAAGCCCGCCATGCGGCCCGCGGTGGTCTCGCCGAGGTGCAGGTCGTTGCAGAGGGCGATGGACAGCAGATGCCTGCCCGGCGGGGGCTGGGGCGTGGTGAAGGAGTAGGTGCCGGTCAGGGAGCCGAGGCCGTGCCGCGAGGTGCCGACGGCGTTCCCGCGCACGTGCTGCAACGGCGTCGGTACGGCGGTCACGCCCCGGGAGCGGGCCCGGTAGTAGTAGGTCTGCCCGGGTTCCAGGCCGGTCAGCTCCACCTGGTGGTGCGCGGTGGGCCGGTCCTCGGCCGCGACGCGGTTGAGCCGGGCCGGGTGGGTGCCGTAGACGACCTCGCCCTCGGTGACCGCGGGGAGCGGGTGGCCGAAGCCGTCGTCGGTGCCGGGTATCCGGGTGTGCCAGGTGATGATGGCGCTGTCCTCGGTGAGGGTGACCAACTCCAGGTGGACGGCGGCCAGTTGGCGGTATCCGCCGCGCCCGGGACGGGCCTGGGCGGCACGCAGGAGCGCCGGGGCGAGGAGCGTGCCGGAGCGCAGGACGTCGTAGGGAGTGGGGAGCGCGGCGAGGGCCGCGAGGGGAGCCGAGAAGCAGCAGCGCATACCCCATTGTTGCCCCAGGGTCGTGAACGCCGGCTGTGACGCCGACAGCCGTAGCCGTACCAGTGCGCTACGACAGGGCGGTGCGCAACGCCCTGACCAGCGCCTGCGCTCGTGGATCGGCTGTCACGCTCTTGCGGAACGAATTCGTCACATACCCGAACGCGATGCCTGAATCCGGGTCCGCGAAGCCCAGGGCGCCGCCTCGGCCCGGGTGGCCGAAGGAGCTGTCGGAGAGGAGCGGGGACGCGCTGCCGTGCAGCATGTAACCGAGGCCGAAACGGGTGTTGACGACCAGGACGCGGTCGGGACCCGAGGAGCGTTCGGTGCGGGCCAGCTCGGACGTCTCGGGGGTGAACAGCCGTGTCCCGCCGTCCACTTCGCCGAGCAGGGACGCGTAGACGCGGGCCAGGCCGTCCGCCGTCGCGATGCCGTTCGACGCGGGGAGTACGGCGGCCCGGTACGCCGGGTCGTTCTCGTCCGGCATCGGGGTGATCGCCCCGAACGCGCGCCGGGTGAGGGAGTCGGGGTTGGCGTACGCCTCGGAGACCGAGCGCTTGGGGCGCAGGCGCGGGGCGTTCGCGTCCGCCGGGGCCGCCTCGGCCTGTGCGACCCGGCCCACCCGGCCGGTCTCACCGGAAGGCAGGCCGACCCACAGGTCCGCGCCGACCGGGCCCGCGATCTCCTCCGCGATCCACTCGCCGATCGACCGGCCGGTCACCCGCCGCACCAGCTCACCGGTCAGCCAGCCGTAGGTCTGCGCGTGATAGCCGTGGTCCGTGCCCGGCTCCCACGCCGGCGCCTGCGCGGCCACCGCCGCGGCGCCCCGCACCGGGTCGGCGGCCTGCGCCGGGGTCAGCGGGTGGTCCAGCACCGGTACGCCCGCACGGTGTGCGAGCAGATGCCACACGAGGGTGCGTTCCTTGCCGGCCGTCTTGTACTCCGGCCAGTACTCGCCCACCGGAGCGTCCAGGTCCAGTTCCCCGCGCTGCGCGAGCAGGAGCAGCGCTGCGGCCGCGACGCCCTTCGTCGCCGAGCGGACGATCTGGGCGGTGTCCCGCTGCCAGGGCTCGGTGCCGTCGACGTCCTTGGTGCCGGCCCACAGGTCGACGACCCGGTGTCCGTCCCGGTACACCGTCACGGCCGCGCCCCGGTCCCCGCGCACCTCGAAGTTGGCCGCGAACGCCTCCCTGACCGGCTCGAAGCCCTCGGCCACCACGCCGTTCACGTCCACGTGCGCACTCCTGGTCCTGCCGATCCGCTGTCCTACCTCAACCAAGCAGGATCGTGACGTCGATGTTCCCGCGGGTCGCGTTGGAGTAGGGGCAGACCTCGTGGGCCGCGTCCACCAGCTTCGCCGCGATGTCCGGGTCGAGCACCGGGAGGGAGACGCTGAGGGCGACCGCGAGGCCGTAGCCGCGCTGTTTGTTGGGGCCGATGCCGACCTTCGCGGCGACCGTGGATCCGGCCAGGTCGAAGCCCGCCCTGCGGCCGACAAGCACCAGCGCGTTGTGGAAGCAGGAGCTGTAGCCGGCCGCGAAGAGCTGCTCGGGGTTGGTGCCGTTGCCGTCGCCGCCCAGTGCCGGGGGCATCGCGACCTGGAGGGCGAGCTGACCGTCCTGGCTGCTGACATGGCCGTCCCGGCCGCCGTGGGCGGTGGCCTCGGCGACGTACATGATCTTCGTCGGGCGGGTGTCGACGGCGGTGTCGTCGGCCATGGCGGGACCTCCCCCAGAACGGAAACACAGGACGGAAATACAAGAGTGTGCAACTACATCGTGCACAAGGTACTGGCCGGTACGGCGCTGGTGGCTACCAGGGGGTGGCAACCGCCGGTAACCCGAGGTCAGCGGGCCCGTTCCGCCGCCGCCTCCGCGCGCTCCGCCAGCCGCCACAGCTCCCCGCGCAGGCGGACCACCTCCGGCATCTCCAGCTCCGTCGCCGCGAGCAGCGCGCCCGGCACCCGGGCCGCGCGTTCTCTCAGCGCACTGCCGCGTTCCGTGCAGGCGACCAGCACCGAGCGCTCGTCGTGGGCGGCGCGCTCGCGGTGGACGAGTCCGGCCGCCTCCAGTCGTTTCAGGAGCGGCGAGAGAGTGCCGTAGTCGAGACGCAGGGCGTTCGAGAGGTCCTTGACCGTGCTCTCGCCGCGCTCCCACAGGACGAGCAGGACGAGGTACTGCGGGTAGGTCAGCTCCAGCTCCTCAAGGAGCGGGCGGTACGCGGCCGTCAGCGCGCGCTGGGCCGCGTACAGCGCGAAGCACAGCTGCTCGTCGAGGAGCAGCGACCCGGCAACCGTATGGTCCTCGTTCGTCACGCGCCCATTGTCACGGACCGCGGGTCGAACCCGAAGGGCAACTCCAGACGATGGGCCCGCATCAGCGTGTCGTCGGCGAGGAGTTCGCCGGTCTTTCCGTCCGCCGCGATCACCCCGTCGCTGAGGATCAGCGAGCGCGGGCACAGCTCCAGGGCGTACGGCAGGTCGTGCGTGACCATGAGGACCGTCACGTCCAGCGACCGCAGGATGTCGGCCAGTTCGCGCCGGGAGGCGGGGTCGAGGTTGGAGGAGGGCTCGTCGAGGACGAGGATCTCCGGTTCCATCGCCAGGACGGTTGCCACGGCCACCCTGCGGCGCTGCCCGAACGACAGATGGTGCGGGGGACGGTCCGCGAAGTCCGCCATCCCCACCGACTCCAGTGCTGTGCGCACCCGTTGCTCCAGCTCGGCGCCCTTCGTCCCGGCCGCCGCCGGGCCGAACGCCACGTCCTCGCGGACCGTCGGCATGAAGAGCTGGTCGTCGGGGTCCTGGAAGACGATCCCGACCCGGCGCCGGATCTCCGCCATGTGCCGCTTGCCGACCGGGAGTCCGGCCACCGTCACCGTCCCGGCGCCGCCGGTGAGGATGCCGTTGAGATGCAGCACGAGGGTGGTCTTGCCGGCGCCGTTCGGGCCGAGCAGCGCGACCCGTTCACCGCGCGCGACACCGAAGTCCACGCCGAACAGGGCCTGATGGCCGTCGGGGTAGGCGAAGGCCAGCCCGGAGACCTCCAAGGAAAGGTAATCGGTCACAGCGTCCATCCCAACAGACATACGACAAGGGCGGCACAGGGCAGTGCGAGGGCGTACGACCACTGCGCCCGGTCGGCGGTCACCTCGTCGATCACCGGCATGGAGCCCGTGTATCCCCGGCTCACCATGGCCAGATGGACCCGCTCCCCGCGTTCGTAGGAGCGGATGAACAGCGCGCCCGCCGACTTCGCGAGCACACCCCACTGGCGTACACCCCGGGCCTCGAAACCCCGTGACTCGCGGGCGATCCGCATCCGGCGCATCTCGTCCGTGATGACATCGCCGTAGCGGATCATGAAGGACGCGATCTGGACGAGGAGCGGCGGGAGTTTCAACCGCTGGAGTCCCAGGAGGAGTTCGCGGAGTTCGGTGGTGGCGGCGAGGAGGACGGAGGCGGCGACGCCCAGGGTGCCCCTGGCGAGGACGTTCCAGGCGCCCCAGAGGCCGTTCACGCTCAACTCCAGCCCCAGGACGGTCACTTGCTCGCCCTCCGCCACGAAGGGCATGAGGACCGCGAACGCGACGAAGGGGATCTCGATCAGCAGGCGGCGGAGCAGGAAGCCGGCGGGCACGCGGGCCGCGTACGCGACCAGCCCCAGCAGTACGGCGTAGAGGCCGAACGCCCACATCGCCTCGCGCGGGGTCGACACCACGACCACCACGAACGCGAAAACCGCGGCGAGCTTGGTGTGCGGCGGCAGCGCGTGGACCCGCGAGTGGCCGTGCCGGTAGAGCCGGTGGGCGTGGCCCGCGCCCATCTCAGGCCGCCTGCGAGGTGCTACGGCGCCTGCGGACCGCCCAGAAGACGCCCGTACCCGCCACGACCGTGACGCCCACCCCGATCACGCCCGCGAGGCCGCCGGAGAGCCGGGCGTCCTCGACATCGCGCACACCGTAGTCGGCGAGCGGCGAGTCGGCCGAGGCGTGCTCCGTCGCTGCCCGGTCGATGCCGTGGTCGGCGGCGACCTTCTCCAGGCCGTCGGGGTTCGAGGAGGCGTAGAAACTGACGAAGCCGGCGAGGAGGAGGGAAGCGGCCAGGCCGGCGATCCACACCTTGCGGTGCGTGGTGCGCGCGGGGGCCACAGGAGCCAACTGGGGAGCGGCGTCCACGAGTTCACCGTTCACGCGCAGCTTCAGCCGCTGCTCCAGGCCGCGTGCGCCGTGGACGAGATCCGGGCGTACGGCGATCACGGCGCCGACCGTCAGCGCGGTGATCGCGGCCTCGCCGATGCCGATGAGGACGTGCACGCCGATCATCGCGGTGGCGACCTTGCCGAGGGAGACGTCGGTGGTGCCGCCGAGGGCGTAGAGGAGGGTGAAGACGAGGGCGGCGGCGGGGACGGAGAGCAGGGCCGCGGTGAAGGACGCGGCCGTGATCGAGCGGCGGCCGCGCGGGAGGATCTTCACCAGGGCGCGGAAGACGCCGTAGGCCACGACCGTCGTGGTGATCGCCATGTCGGTGATGTTCACGCCGAGCGCGGTCAGCCCGCCGTCCGCGAAGAGGATGCCCTGCATGAGCAGGACGACCGAGACGCAGAGGACGCCGGTGCAGGGACCGACCAGGATCGCGGCCAGGGCGCCGCCGAGCAGGTGGCCGCTGGTGCCGGCCGCGACGGGGAAGTTCAGCATCTGCACGGCGAAGATGAAGGCGGCGACCAGGCCCGCCAGCGGCGCCGTCCGCTCTCCCCCACGCTCGGCTTCGCTCGCGCGGGAGGTGCCCCCAAGTTCGCGGCGCGCGCCGCGCAGGCTCACGGCGATGGCGCCGGCGGCGACCACTCCGGTCGCGGCGGACACAGGGGCGTCTATGAATCCGTCAGGGACATGCACGGGATGATTTTAGATGGCTGTTGCGAGTTCTTTGCAAGAGCGAGAGGGTCTCACGCCGGATTGTGAGATCTGTCGCCCCGAGGGGCGCTCCCGGGAAAATATGCGACATTGGGGTAGTGGAAGCGGATGCACAGCTTTCACACAGGTCACTCAGCGTAAGGGGCCGCCCGATGTCCGTAGTCGAACAGTACGCGCGAGCCCATATCGTCACCGACGAGGACGTGGACCGGCTGGACCCCGCCGCCGTACCCGTCGTCCTGCGGTACGACCCCGAATCCGATCCGCGAACCGTCCGTATCGACCTGCCCGGACCGCATGCATGGACCTTCGACCGGGAGCTGCTGGAAGAGGGGCTGCGTGCCCCCGCCGGCAGCGGCGAGGTGCGCGTGTGGCCGTGCGGGCGGGTGCAGGCAGTGGTCGAGTTCCACTCCGAACAGGGCGTCTCCGTCGTCCAGTTCGAGACGAAGACGATCATGAGGTTCCTGCGGCGGACCTATACGGCCGCCGCACCCGTCGGCACCTGAACCTCAGCCGCCGAGGCTGGCGCCCAGCTTCAGCAGCGCCGCCACGATCGGCCCCGCCGTGTCGCCGCCGTGGCCGCCCGCCTGGACCACACCGGCGGCCACGAGGTCGCCCTTGTACGCCGTGAACCAGCCGTTGGGCTTCTTCTGGCCGTCGACCTCCGCCGAGCCGGTCTTCGCGCCGTAGTCGGGGCCGAGCCCGGCCATCGCCTTGGCCGCCGTGCCGTAGTCGGCGGTGTACTTCATGACTTCCTTCAGCTCGGCCTGCGTCGTCGACGACATCGTGCGCGAGGCCTTGGCGATCGTGCGGTTGTCGACGGTCGGGGAGACCAGGTACGGCTGGTGGAAGGTGCCCGTGTCGACCGTCGAGGCGACCGACGCCATGTTCAGCGGGTTCATGCGGACGCCGCCCTGGCCGATCAGCGAGGCGCCCATCTGCGCGCCGCTCTGCACCGGGACCGAGCCGTCGAAGGTGGGGACGCCGATGGCCCAGTTGTTCATGCCGAGGCCGTAGACCTGCTGTGCCTCCGTCGTCAGATCGCTGTTGGACAGCTTGGGCGCGAAGTTGATGAAGGCGTTGTTGCAGGACGCCCCGAAGGCCATCTTGAACGTGCCCTTCTTGATCTCCGAGTCGTCGTCGTTGTGGAAGGTCCAGCCCGCCAGCTTGTACGTCTTGGGGCAGGGGTGGGACGCGTCCGGGGTGATGAGGTTCTTCTCGAAGAGCATCGTCGACGTCACGATCTTCATCGTGGAGCCGGGGGCCAGCGAGCCCTGGAAGGCCACGTTGAAGCCGTGCGAGGCGTTCGCGACGGCCAGGATCTCGCCGGTCGACGGGCGCATCATCACGACCGAGGCGTTCTTCTGCTTGCTCACCTGCGTCTCGGCCGCCGCCTGGAGGGTCGGGCTGAGCGTCGTCTTCACCTTGCCCGGTGTGCCCTTGCTCAGCTCGACGAGCGTCTTGTCGGACTCCTTGGACGTCTTGCCGCGGACCACCCGCAGCTCGATGCCCGCCTTGCCGCCCGCCTTCTTGCCGAACTTCTCCCGCAGCCCGTCCAACACCGGCCCCAGCGACGGGTACTTGGCCGTCGTCAGCTCACCGCCGTCCCGGTCGTAGGCCTTGATTGGCGGGGTGCCGGACTCGCCCGTCACCAGGGTGTCGCCGTCCGCGAGATCCGGGTGGACGACGGACGCGTGCCACTGCACGTACGGCTTGCCGTCCTTCGCGCTGCGCACGACGGTGAGCGAAGTGGCGTACGTCATCGGCTTGGTGAGGCCCTTGTACGACACCGTGCACTTCACGGAGAAGGGGACCTTGGCGCCGGTGGGGGTGCCCTCGGTGACGGTGACGCCCGTCATGTGGGCGTTCTTGGTGTAGCCGGTGAGCAGCGCGGCGGCGGCCGTCGACTTGTCGGTCGCGGCGGCGGCCTGGGCGACCTTGCCCTGCTGCCAGTCGGCCAGGTACCGCTTCGCGGTGGTCTGCACCTCGGCCGCCGTCAACGGGCCCTTCTTGACGGCCTTGTGGTCGGCGGTGGTCGACGTGCGCGCCTCGGCCGACGCCCCGCCGTCGTACAGCGCGTAGGCGCCGACGCCCGCGCCGACGACGGCCACGGCGATGAACCCGCCGACCATGGCGGGTCTCGCCTTCCGTCGCTCGGCGGCGACCTTCTTCTTGCCCCTCGTGCCCACAGTTCCCGATCCTCCGCGAATCCCCTTGGGCCCCCGTCGCCCTCGGCCCTCACACACCCCAACGACCACGCCCACCCTAGAGTCCCGTCCTGTGCGGGTAGTTCACTTTCCCCGGGGAGTGAGTTCAGCCACTTGCCGCCAGTACCGCCCGGACGATCGGGCCGGCGGCGTCGATGCCGTGGCCGCCGTCCTGTGTCATGGCCGCCGCGGCGACGTCGCCCCGGTAGCCGGTGAACCAGCTGTTGGACTTCGACTGCCCGTCCACCTCGGCGGAACCCGTCTTGGCGCCGATGTTCGGACCGAGCCCGGCCATGATGCCGGCGGCGGTGCCGCTGGTCGCGGTGCGGTACATCATCGCCCGCAGCTGGGCCGACGTACTCGCCGACAGGCCCCGCGCGGTGGCCAGTTGGCGGTCGTCGAGGCTCTGCGCGACCAGGACCGGCTGGCGGAACGTGCCCGTCTTCGCGGTCGCAGTCACCGACGCCATGTTCAGCGGGCTCATCTGCACCTGGCCCTGGCCGATCAGGTTGGCCGCGGTGTCCGGGCCGCCGGACGCGGGCACCGAGCCGTCGAAGGACGGGATGCCGGTCTTCCAGTTGTCCCGGCCGAGTCCGAAGCGGTCCTCGGCCTCCTGCGTCAGCGAGTCCACCTTGACCGAGTCGGCGAACTTCACGAACGCCGTGTTGCAGGACCGGGCGAAACTGTCGGCGAGCGTGGCGTTCTCGTTCGGCTTGAGGCCGGTCAGGTTCTTGAAGGTCTGCTCCTGCCAGACGGCGGTGGTCGGACAGGGCGCCGGTCCGCTCATCGTGGTCAGCCCGTTGTCTATGAGCGTGGCGGCACTGATGATCTTCATGGTCGACCCCGGCGCCAACTGCCCCAGGAACGCGGCGTTGAAGCCGTCGTCGCGGTGGTTGGCGATCGCCAGCACCTGCCCGGTGCTCGGCTGGAGCGCCACGACCGACGACTCCGAGTACTTCGTCACGGCCTTCTCGGCGGCGGCCTGCGCGCCCGCGCTGAGCGTCGTGCGCACCTTGCCGGCCTTGCCCTTCTCCAGGGTCAGCAGCGTGGTGTCGGCCGAGCCCTCGGCCTGGTGCTTGATCGCCAACTCGATCCCGGGCGAACCGCCCGCCTGGTCACCGTACTTGGAACGCAGCTCGTCCAGGATCGGCCCGAGCGACGGATACTTCTCCTTGGTCAGCACGGTCCCGTTCCGGTCCACGGCCTCGATCGCCGGGCTCGCGGACTCCCCGGTGACGAAGGTGTCGCCGGTCTTCAACTCCGGGTGAACGACGGCCGGTTGCCAGTCGACGAGGGCCCGCCCGGTGGTTTTGCCGCGCACGACGGTCAGTTGGCTTCGGTAGCTGAGCGGCTTCGACTTCCCGTCGTACGACACCGTTGCCTTCACCGTGAACGGCACGGTCGCCCCGGTCGTCGTACCGGGGGTGATCCGCACCCCGGTGATGTGCCCGGCCCCGCTGTAGGACTCCAGCACGGGGTCGGCCGCCGCGTCGTCGTTCGTGTACGACGCCGCCGTCACCGCCTGCCCCTTCTCCCAGGCCGCGAAGAACTTCGCCGTCGTCTCCTTGACCTCCGACGAGCTCGGCGGCCCGGTCTTCACGGGCGCGGGCCCACCGGAACCCCCCACACCCGAACTTCCACCCAACGCGGACACGAGGTTGTACGCCCCGTACCCCGCCCCCGACACCATCACGGCGAACACACTGCCGATGACGGTGGCTTTTACCCCCTTGCGCATGGGTCGTTCCCCTCCCCGTTATCAGTCCCTCGACTGTATGGGGCGTGAGGGAAAGCTGTGAGGGGTGTTGCCTTTTGTTGTCCTAACGGAGACCGGTGACGACGCCGGTGACGAAGGAGGACCAGGTGGACGCGGGGAGCAGCAGCACGGGGCCGTTCGGGACTTTGGAGTCACGGACGGGGACGATGCCGGTGACTCCGTCGGCGACCTCTAGGCATTCGCCGCCGCTGCTGTTGCTGTAGGTGCTCTTACGCCAGCGGGCGGCGCCGGGGAAGGCTTCGGCTACCTCGACACAGTCGCCGCCGCTGCCGTTGCTGTAGCTGCTCTTGCGCCAGCGTGCGGTGCTCAAGTCACGTTCGGTGCTTGCCATTTCGATAGTCCTTCGCCGCTTGATCGATCATGGCCAGAGACGCTTCTGGGGACAATGCCGTGGCCCTGAGTAGATCGTACGACCTGCGGTAGTCCTTCACGAGAGCTGGATAGTCGATCAGTTGGCCACTGTGGAGACCCTCCGTGTAGACCACGGGTGGCGCGTCCGGGAACGTCATGACTTTGATCATGCCCATCATCATCGGGTGGGCCGCTGTCGTTTCCGGAAGGATCTGCAAAACACCTTGCGCTGATCGGACCACGCTCGCCATGTGGTGCAACTGCTCGGCCATCTCCTCGGGCGGCAGCAGCGGCTTGCTGATCAACTCCTCGTGCAGGACGACCCAGAACGCCGGGGGGTCTTCGCGCTTCCAGAGCTTGGCCCGATCCAGGCGGGCGCTCACCTGCTTCTTGACGGTCTCAGGGCGCAGCCATGGGAGCGAGGTGCGCACGACGGCATGCGCATACGCCGATGTCTGGAGCAGCCCTGGCACCAGCGTCGGCGCCCATTCCTCAATGGTGTCCGCATGCTGCTCCATCTCCGCCACATCCGCGAAGTACTCCGCGTGCCCCGACTGCTTCGCTTTCCGCGCGTCTTCACAGCGGCGCTCGAAAAACCCGTCCGTCCCGAGGGCCTTGTCCACATGCCGGGCCAGATCCAGCGGCATCCGCCGCTCCCCGTGCTCGATCTGGCTCAGGAACGGCACCCCCCGATAACTCCCCTCCGCCAACTGCTCCAGCGTCAGCCCCGCGAGTTCCCTCTTGAAGCGCAACTCCGCACCGTAGAAGGAGGGGACGTTCGCCGACGCGTCGGTGTCCTTGCGAGGGGGCACCACTCACCACCGCCATTTGCTCGTTGACAGGCGTAACTCGAACTCCTTTCACGGTAGGGCCTGTCACGTCACTGTGTGAGTGATTCGTCACAGAGAGCACAGGAAGGCGCACGTCGAGATGCCCCCACACCGCACTCCCGGCCATGCCACTCCCGCCGACCCCTACGACATGGTCCTCTGCGCGGAGGAACTCCGCGACGCACTCGCCGCCCACGGCATCACGCTCCCGTCGCTCCGCGCGGACCTGCCCAGCTTCGCGGGAGCCACCGGCGGCTCCGCGGGGCTGGTCGCGCTGGGCAACTGCAACCTCGACACGGCCCGTCGGCTGGCCGCCGTACTCCGTGAGGCGGCGGGACGGTGAACGCGACGCACTTCGAGGCAGCCTTGCTCGCCGTACCGAAGGCGGTCCCCGAACTACGGCACGCGGTGCGCGGTTACCTGGGCGGCGGCGGCCCGCACCCCGAAGTGGAGCTGTGCGTCAGCGAGTTGGTGAGCAACGTCATCCGGCACGTGGGCGAGGGCACGCCGGTACGGGTACGGGTCAGGCGGGTCGGCCCGGACGACGACCGGATCCGGGTCGAGGTGACCGACCCCGACCCACGCGCCCTGCCCATCCTCCTGGACGCCACCACGGACACCGGGCTCGGGGCCGAGTCGGGGCGCGGGTTGTTGTTGCTGGACGCGGTGGCGGTGCGGTGGGGGGTGGAGCAGGTGGTGTCCGGGAAGGTGGTGTGGTGCGAGGTGCGGGGCTGAGGGTCCCGGGTTGGCTAGACCCAGGTGTCCAGCCACATCCGAGACCGCCACTGATCAATAGGAATCGACGTCCCCGTGTACAGCGGCCAGAAGTAGATGAAGTTCCAGGTGATCAGCAGGACCAGGACGCCCGCGCCGACCGCGCCCGTGACCCGGCGGGTGTCGCTGGAGCCCGGTGGGCCGATGATCGCGCCGATGAGCATCGCGACCGCGAGGCAGAGGAAGGGGAGGAAGACGATGGAGTAGAAGAAGAAGATCGTGCGGTCCTGGTACAGGAACCAGGGGAGGTAGCCGGCCGCGACCCCGCAGGCGATCGCGCCCGCGCGCCAGTCGCGGCGGAACGCCCAGCGCCACAGGACGTAGAGGATCGCGAAGCAGGCGGCCCACCACAGCAGCGGGGTGCCGATGGCGAGGACCTCGCGGGCGCACTTGTCGCCGGCGTTCACCGGGCAGCCGTCCGCACCGGGCGAGGGGGACTCGTAGAAGTAGGAGACCGGGCGGCCGTCGACCAGCCAGCTCCAGGGGTTGGACATGTACGTGTGCGGCGAGTGCAGGCCGACGTTGAACTCGTAGACCTCGTGCTCGTAGTGCCACAGGCTGCGCAGCCAGTCCGGCAGGACATGGCTCCAGGTGCCGCCCTTGCCGTCGGTCGCGGCCCAGTTGCGGAAGTAGCCGCCCGTGCCGTTGGCGGGGGAGAGGATCCAGCCGAGCCAGGAGGTGAGGTAGACGGCGACGGCGACCGGGATGGTGGCCACGAAGCCCAGCCCGAGGTCGTACTTCAGGACGGCCACGTAGGCGTTGCGGGCGCCCGCGACCTTGCGGGAGCCGACGTCCCACAGCAGCATCAGGACGAAGAAGGCGGCCGTGATGTAGAGGCCGTTCCACTTGGTGCCGATCGCGAGGCCGAGCAGCAGGCCCGCCATCCAGCGCCAGGGGCGCCAGCCGAGGAACAGGGTGTCGGCGGTGTGTGCGTCGGGCCGGACCCGGCCGTCGGCGTCGACCGGCAGCGCCGCCGCGAGTTTCTCCCTGGCCTTGTCGCGGTCGATCAGCAGACAGCCGAACGCGGCCACCACGAAGAACATCAGCACGCCGTCGAGCAGCGAGGTGCGGGCCATCACGAAGGCCAGGCCGTCCAGCGACATCAGGACGCCGGCGACACAGCCCAGGAAGGTGGAGCGGAAGAGGCGGCGGCCGATGCGGCAGACCATCAGGACGGCCAGCGTGCCCAGCAGCGCCGTCATGAAGCGCCAGCCGAAGGGGTTGAAGCCGAAGATCAGCTCGCCGATGCCGATGACGTACTTGCCGACCGGCGGGTGCACGACGTAGGCCGCGTCCGTCGGGATGCCGACGTGCCCACCGGTTTTCAGAATGAGGTCGTTGGCGTTCTTGTCCCAATTGACCTCGAAGCCGCGGTGGACCAGCGCCCACGCGTCCTTGGCGTAGTACGTCTCGTCGAATATCACCGCCTTCGGGCTGCCCAGGTGGTAGAAGCGCATCACGCCGGCCATCAGCGTGACCAGCAGCGGGCCGCCCCAGCCCGACCAGCGGGTGAGTCGGTCGACGAGCGTCGGCGAGAAGCCGAGCGTCGCCCACAGCCGGGGGCTGGGCTCCGCGTACGGCGGCGTCAGCCGGTCCCGTACGTCGCTTCTGGGCCCCGCCGTGTAGCCGAAACGGCGCAGCCGCTGCTGCCACGACGGCCGCTGCTCTTGTGGGGCCTGCCCTTGCCGGGTGTCCGTGGAGGACGCGGTACTGGTCACCGCGCCATCGTAGGGAACAGCGCTGTGTGAGTCCCGTGCATGGGCGGTCTCGGTCCGGATGCGTCCGGATCTGTCGGCCCTGCGAGGATGGGAACGTGACTGGAACCCTTGTTTTGGCGGGCACCCCCATCGGCGACGTTCAGGACGCCCCTCCCCGGCTCGCGGAGGAGCTGGCCGGGGCCGACGTGGTCGCCGCCGAGGACACCCGGCGGCTGCGCCGGCTGACCCAGGCGCTCGGGGTGCAGCCCAAGGGGCGGGTCGTGTCGTACTTCGAGGGCAACGAGTCGGCGCGGACCCCGGAGCTGGTCGAGGCCCTGGTGGGCGGTGCGCGGGTGCTGCTGGTGACCGACGCGGGGATGCCGTCCGTGTCCGACCCGGGGTACCGGCTGGTCGCCGCCGCGGTGGAGAAGGACATCAAGGTCACCGCCGTACCGGGGCCGTCCGCGGTGCTTACCGCGCTCGCGCTGTCGGGGCTGCCGGTGGACCGGTTCTGCTTCGAGGGGTTCCTGCCGCGGAAGGCTGGCGAGCGGCTGTCGCGGCTGCGGGAGGTGGCCGGTGAGCGGCGCACCCTCGTCTACTTCGAGGCGCCGCACCGGCTCGACGACACCCTCGCCGCGATGGCCGAGGCGTTCGGCGCCGAGCGGCGGGCCGCCGTCTGCCGGGAGCTGACCAAGACGTACGAGGAGATCAAGCGCGGCCCGGTCGGCGAGCTGGCCGAGTGGGCGGCGGAGGGCGTGCGCGGCGAGATCACCGTCGTGGTGGAGGGGGCGCCGGAGCAGGCCGAGGAGCTCGGCGCGGACGAGCTGGTGCGGCGGGTCCGGGTGCGTGAGGAGGCGGGGGAGCGGCGAAAGGAAGCGATCGCCGCGGTCGCGGTCGAAGCAGGCGTTCCCAAGCGCGAGGTGTTCGATGCCGTGGTGGCGGCGAAGACTGCGCAAAAACCCCTCTGAGCTGGGGCGGAAGCCCCTCTGAGCAGGGCGCTCCTCCCATGAGCGGGCGCCCCATGGCGGGGCAAAGCGCGGTCGCCGAATGCAAAGTCCCGACCGGGTCGCAGGGGCGATTCGACAAGGAAAGTCCAAATCGCCTCCAACAGTCGACAGGACTGGTGCGTTCGCCCTGCCGGAGGCGTCCACTGGACTGAGGGGCGCACCCGTCCCTCGCCTCCAACGGGATTCCGGGGGGAATCCCCTCGCAGGGGGCGCTTGTCCAGCGGAAGTCAAGCAGGAGCTGGCATGAGTGAGATCGCAGGGCAGACCGGCCTCCGGGGCGCTGCCACCGCCGTGGTGAACGAGTCGTACTCCTTCGCCTGCATGCGGTGCGGGCACGGCTGGGAGCAGGCATACGAGATAGAGCACCACGTCGACACCGACGGCCACCAGTTCGTGATGTACGTGGCGGACGGCCAGGTCGTGCCGTCGCCCCTGAGCCGCCCCGCGTGCCACAACTGCGACGGGCATGTCGTGCGCATCATGCGGGCGGGCCAGGTGTCGTCGGTACGGGACGCGGCGCAGCGGCAGTACCAGGCGCCCCGGCCCCGGGCGGCAGCGGCGACGGAGGACGGTACGGATGCCACGGACGAGACCGTGACCCCGCTGCCGGAGACCGGGGAACACCACTGGCACCTGTCCGACCTGCTGCACCCCTTCCAGCACCGCAAGGCGAGCTGACCGCCTCCGGCGACCGGGTGGGCATGCCCCTTTCGTAGGATCGGGGCATGCCTGCCTCCAGCGACAAGAACGCGGCGCCTCCGCTCCCGGAGCCCCTCCGGGTGCCCGTCGCCGACTCCCACACCCACCTCGACATGCAGTCCGGCACGGTGGAGGAGGCGCTCGCCAAGGCGGCCTCGGCCGGTGTCACGACGCTCGTGCAGGTCGGCTGCGACGTGAAGGGCTCGCGCTGGGCCGCCGAGACGGCCGCCCGGTACGACGCGATCCACGCGACGGTCGCCCTCCACCCGAACGAGGCCCCGCGCATCGTGCACGGCGACCCCGACGGCTGGTCCCGGCAGGGTGCCAGGACCCCTGGCGGCGACACGGCCCTCGACGAGGCCCTCGCGGAGATCGACCGGCTGGCGGGACTGCCCCACGTCAAGGGCGTCGGTGAGACCGGCCTCGACTTCTTCCGCACCGGACCCGAGGGCAAGGCCGCGCAGGAGAGGTCGTTCCGCGCCCACATCGAGATCGCCAAGCGGCACGGCAAGGCCCTGGTCATCCACGACCGCGACGCCCACGCCGACGTCCTGCGCGTCCTCAAGGAGGAGGGCGCCCCCGAGCGGACCGTCTTCCACTGCTACTCCGGTGACGCCGAGATGGCCGAACTCTGCGCGAGCGCCGGGTACTTCATGTCGTTCGCCGGCACCGTCACCTTCAAGAACGCCCGGAACCTGCGGGACGCGCTCGTTGTCGCCCCCCTCGAACTGGTCCTCGTCGAGACCGACGCCCCGTTCCTCACGCCCGCCCCGTACCGCGGACGGCCGAACGCGCCCTATCTCATTCCGGTCACGGTCCGCGCCATGGCCGCCGTCCGGGGCATCGACGAGGACGCCCTGTCGACGGCCCTCGCGGCGAACACGGCCCGAGCCTTCGGCTACTGAGGCTCCGCCGATGCCCGGCGCCCCTTTCGAACACAACCCTGGGTAGCCGCGTCGCTTTGGAGAGTGACGGCCGCTCCGCTAGGTTCTGTTGGCCCGATCCGGACCCTTCTGGCCTTCTGGAGCGTGTCGGCGTGAGCAACTACGAGACCTACGAGACGTACGACCGCGGTGTGCGCGCCGATGTGTACACCGACGCGACCCAGGTGTACGAGGACACGTACCGGCCGGCCTACGAGGCGCCTGAACCGGTCTTCCCCCGCCAGGCGGTGAGCGCGGCGCAGAACACCGCGCCGGGGCGCGCGGACCGCAGACGAAGAGCAGACCGCACCGGCTCCACGGCCGCCACCGTGCGCCGCCTGGTCCCGCAGGCGCTGGTCGTCGCCTTCCTCGCCGGCGGCACCACCGCGTTCGTCGCCAAGGACAAGGCGATCGAGCTGAGCGTCGACGGCAGCCCGCGCACCCTGCACACCTTCGCCGACGACGTCACCGAACTCCTCGCCCAGCAGGGCGTCGAGGTCGGCGAGCACGACGTGGTGGCCCCCGGCCGGGACGCGGCCCTCACCAGCGGCGACGAGGTCGCGGTCCGCTACGGCCGCCCCGTGCGCCTCACTCTCGACGGGCACCGGCGCGAGGTGTGGACCACGGCCCGAACAGTCGACGGCGCTCTCGAACAACTCGGCGTCCGCGCGGAGGGCGCGTACATCTCGACCTCCCGCTCCCAGGCCATCGGCCGCGCCGGACTCGCGCTCGACGTGCGCACCGAACGCACCGTCACGATCATGGCCGACGGCCGCGCCCGCACGATCCGCACCAACGCGGCGACGGTCGGCGAGGCGGTCCAGGAGGCAGGCATCAGTCTGCACGGCGAGGACACCACCTCGGTCCCGCCGGGGAGCTTCCCCCGCGACGGCCAGACGATCACGATCCTGCGGATCACCGGCACCCGCGAGGTCCGCGAGGAGGCGATCCCCTTCGAGGTGGAACGCACCGACGACCCCACCCTCTTCAAGGGCACGGAGGTCGTCGAACGGGCCGGCCGTCCGGGCCTGCGCCGCGCCACCTACGCCCTCCGGACGGTCAACGGCGTCAAGGAGAAGCCCCGCCGCATCGACGAGGAACTGGTCCGAGAGCCCCGCTCCCAGCTGGTCAAGGTCGGCACCAAACCGATGCCCACCTCGGTACAGGGCGCCGACCAGCTCAACTGGCACGGCCTCGCCACCTGCGAGTCCGGCGGCCGCCCCGGCGCGGTCGACCCCTCCGGCACCTACGGCGGCCTCTACCAGTTCGACACCCACACCTGGCACAGCTTGGGCGGCTCGGGCCGCCCGCAGGACGCGTCAGCGGAGGAACAGACGTTCAGGGCGAAGAAGCTGTATGTGCGCAGGGGCGCGAGCCCATGGCCGCATTGCGGGACAAGGCTGCACGGCTGAGGGGAGGGGGATGGGGGCGCAGCCACCATTCCCCCAGGGGCGCGGGGCTGTGCCGATGTGCGGCTCCGCCGCGTGGGCGCGACAGCCACAGCGGACCGGGAGACGAAGAACGGCCCCGTAACCTAGGTACGTGAGCAGCAACCCCGACGCCCTCCTGGGCCCCGCCGACATCCGCGAACTGGCCGCAGCCCTGGGCGTACGCCCCACAAAGCAGCGCGGCCAGAACTTCGTGATCGACGCGAACACGGTCCGCCGCATCGTCCGCACTGCGGACGTCCGCCCCGACGACGTGGTCGTGGAGGTGGGCCCCGGCCTCGGCTCACTCACCCTCGCCCTGCTGGAAGTCGCCGACCGCGTCACAGCGGTGGAGATCGACGACACCCTGGCGAGCGCACTGCCGGCGACGGTGACGGCCCGCATGCCCGAGCGGGCCGAGCGCTTCGCACTCGTCCACTCGGACGCGATGCAGGTGACCGAACTCCCCGGCCCACCCCCCACCGCACTGGTCGCCAACCTGCCCTACAACGTGGCCGTACCGGTCCTGCTGCACATGCTGGAGCACTTCCCGACCATCGAGCGCACGCTCGTGATGGTCCAGGCGGAGGTCGCCGACCGGCTTGCCGCGCCGCCCGGTTCGAAGGTGTACGGCGTCCCGTCCGTGAAGGCGAACTGGTACGCCGAGGTCAAGCGGGCCGGCTCCATCGGCCGTACCGTCTTCTGGCCCGCACCGAACGTGGACAGCGGACTGGTGGCGCTGACCCGCAGGGCGGAGCCGCCGAAGACGACCGCCGACCGCCGCGAGGTCTTCGCCGTGGTCGACGCGGCCTTCGCGCAGCGCCGCAAGACGCTGCGGGCCGCGCTCGCCGGCTGGGCGGGCTCGGCGGCGGCGGCCGAGGCGGCGCTCGTCGCGGCCGGGGTGTCCCCGCAGGCGCGGGGCGAGTCGTTGACGGTCGAGGAGTTCGCGCGCATCGCGGAACACAGGGCCGAACCCAAGGAGTCCGAGTAAGTGAGCGTGACGGTCCGCGTCCCCGCCAAGGTCAACGTCCAACTGGCAGTCGGCGCCGCGCGCCCCGACGGCTTCCACGACCTGGCCAACGTCTTCCTCGCCGTCGGCCTGCACGACGAGGTCACCGTGACCCCGGCCGACGAGCTCCGGGTCACCTGCTCGGGCCCGGACGCGGCCCAAGTCCCCCTGGATCGCACGAACTTGGCGGCACGGGCGGCAACGGCACTCGCCGAGCGGTACGGCCGCGGCGACGCCGTGCACATCCACATCGCCAAGGACATCCCCGTCGCCGGCGGCATGGCGGGCGGCAGCGCGGACGGCGCGGGCGCGCTGGTGGCGTGCGACGCGCTGTGGGGCACCGGTGCCTCGCGGGCCGAACTGCTGGACATCTGCGCCGAGTTGGGCAGCGACGTGCCGTTCAGCCTGGTGGGCGGGGCGGCGCTGGGAGTCGGGCGAGGGGAGAAGCTCACGGTCCTGGAGGCCGGGGGCACCTTCCACTGGGTGTTCGCGATGGCCGCGCGGGGGCTGTCCACCCCGGCGGTCTTCCGGGAGTTCGACCGCTTGGCGGAGGGGGTCGACATCCCCGAACCCGTCGCCTCGCAGCCGCTCCTCGACGCGCTCGCGAAGGGCGACCCGGACGCGCTGGCCGCCGCCGTCTCCAACGACCTTCAGCCGGCCGCCCTTTCGCTCTTCCCGGAACTCGCCGACACCCTCGCCGCGGGCCGCGCCGCGGGCGCCCTCGCCGCGCTGGTCTCCGGCTCGGGCCCGACGACGGCGTTCCTCGCCCGCGACCCCGGGTCGGCGGCGAAGGTGGCTCAGGCGCTGGCGGCCTCGGGAACATGCCGGACGGTACGTACGGCGGCGGGTCCGGCGGCGGGCGCGACCGTGATCGACCGACCTTCACGCGAGGTCCACGAAAACCCCGCCTGAACTGCGAAAATGCGCATGTGCGGTGTTATCGAAACCACATTGGTTCAATGTTCGCCAATCAACCCCATGGTCCCTTTCGTGGCGTATGTCCCACAGGGTGCGGCTGGCATGATCAGCCAACCCCGGTCCTCGTTACCGGCGGTACTCCCTGCGCGCGCGGTCTCGCCGCGCCACGCCCGAGAGGAACCTCCCCATGGGCCACATGGACCATTTCAGCGCCGGCTGGGTCACCCCGGTCCTGTCCTACGCGATGGCCTGCGTCGGCGCCGCGCTCGGACTGCGCTGCACCGTAAGGGCACTTGAGGCGGACGGCGCCTCCAAACGGAACTGGCTGACCCTCGCCTCCGTCGCCATCGGCTCCGGCATCTGGACCATGCACTTCGTGGCCATGCTCGGCTTCAGCGTCGAAGGCACCCCCATCCGCTACGACGTCCCGCTCACCGTCCTCAGCCTGCTGATGTCGATCGGCGTGGTCGCCGCCGGCGTCTTCACCGCCGGCTACGGCCGCTCCCGCGTCACCTCGGTGGCCTTCGGCGGACTCGGCACCGGCCTCGGCGTCGCCGCCATGCACTACACCGGCATGGCCGCGCTCGACCTGCACGGCGAGATCGACTACGACCCCCGGCTCGTCATCGCCTCCGTCGTGATCGCCGTCGTCGCCGCGACCGCCGCCCTCACCCTCTGCAGATCTGGGCCGTACCGAAGGTGTCGCTGAACGGCGGTTCCGTCGCCGACGTGATCCATCTGCTCGCCGAACTCGTCGAGAACGCGACGGCGTTCTCCCCGCCCAGCACCCAGGTACAGCTGCGCGCCGCCCGGCTGCGCGAGGGCGTCCTCATCGAGATCGAGGACAGCGGCTTCGGCATGAAGGACGACGCGATGGCCGACGCGAACCGCAAGATCCAGTCCGAGAAGGTCGACCTCCTCGACGCCAAGCAGATCGGCCTCTTCGTGGTCAACCGGCTGCGCGAACGCCAGGGCCTGCGCGTGGAGATACGGCACTCGCGCAGTGGCGGCGTGACGGCCGCCGTGCTCATCCCCGAGGGTCTGATGCGCGACGACATGCCGGTGGGCGAAGTGCAACAGGCTTCCGGCAGGCGGGGGTTGGCACCGGCCTCGGCCCTGGTCCCGCAGCAGCGACTGCGCGGGGCGGGTGCCTGACGGACTCTCCGCACCATCTCCACACAGATGTACCGCAATCGCTGTACAGGTGGGGCTGTCGGGACGGATAGGTTCGTTTGATACTTCAAGTGCACTGCTGGAAGGGTCTGTTCCGTGTCCGACGCCCCCACACCCTCGTCCGCCGCCCCGTCCCACCGCAGGAAGCGGTCCCTCTCGCGTCGCGGCGCGATAGGGGCCGCCGGAGCCGTGGCCGCCGGGGCCGCCCTGACCCCGGTGGTGTTCGCGGCCACCGACTCCGGCTCGGACTCCGCCCCCGGCACGACCCCGTCGGGCACCGAGCCGGAGACCTTCCCGGCCACCCGCACCGCGACCGCCACCGGCACCGCCCCGGCCACCACGGCCTTCGCCGCGTCCTACGTCGGCCTGCGCTGGACCGGCGACACCGACGGCGCCGGCATCCGCCTCGCGGACGGCCCCTGGCAGCCCACCGGCACCGGCTGCGCGACCGTCGACGGCGGTGGTACCGCCCTGGTCGCGGCCGACGAGGCCACCACCTACGAGGTGAGGACACCGGCAGGCGCGACGGACGTCCGCTCCGTGGCCATCGACTGCACCCGGGGCCCCGGCCGAACCTTCCACGTACCGTCCGAGCCGACCCGGGTCCGCGGCGTCCGCTACCTCTCGCGTCCGGCCTGGGGCGCCGACGAGTCCAAGCGGTACAAGGACGGCAAGGTCAACTCGCCCGAGGTGTACTACCCGTTGCAGTCGATCACGGTCCACCACACGGACACCCCGAACGCCGACCCGGACCCGGCCGCGACCGTCCGAGGCATCTACGAGTACCACGCAGTCACCCTCGACTGGGGCGACATCGGCTACCACTTCCTCATCGACGAGGCGGGCGTGATCTACGAGGGCCGCTACTCCGGCGAGGACCCGATCCCGGCCTTCGGCAAGGACGGCAATCTCGTCACCGCCTTCCACACGGCCGGCTTCAACTCCGGCAACCTCGGCATCGCCCTGATCGGCAACCTGGTGTCCCAGGCCCCGACGGACGCGGCCAAGTCCTCCCTGATCCGCCTCATCAAGGTCATCACCCGCTTCAAGGGCCTCGACCCCCAGGCGGAGATCACCTACACCAACCCGGTGAACGGCGTGAAGAAGGACAACGAGACGATCAGCGGCCACAGGGACTGGCTCCAGACGGACTGCCCGGGCCAGACGATGTACGACCTGCTGGGCGAGGTCAGGGCGGCAGCAGCCCGCTGACCTGGGCGGATCGTCAGCCTCCCGCCGCGCATTACTCTGGGAGGCTGACCGTCCCCCCTGTCAGGAGAGAAATGGCCGTCAACCTGGTCAATGTCGAGAACGTCAGCAAGGTGTACGGCACCCGTGCCCTGCTCGACGGTGTCTCGCTCGGTGTCTCCGAAGGGGACCGGATCGGGGTCGTGGGCCGCAACGGAGACGGCAAGACCACCCTCATCCGGATGCTCGCCAAGCTGGAGGAGTCCGACACCGGCCGCGTCACCCACTCCGGCGGACTCCGCCTCGGCGTCCTCACCCAGCACGACTCCCTCGACCCGGAGGCGACCGTCCGCCACGAGGTCATCCGGGACATGGCCGACCACGAGTGGGCGGGCAACGCCAAGATCCGCGACGTACTGACGGGGCTCTTCGGCGGCCTGGACCTGCCGGGCTTCCCGCAGGGCCTCGACACCGTGATCGGCCCGCTCTCCGGCGGCGAGCGCCGCCGTATCGCGCTCGCCAAACTGCTCATCGAGGACCAGGACCTGGTCGTCCTCGACGAGCCCACGAACCACCTCGACGTCGAGGGCATCGCCTGGCTCGCCCAGCACCTGCGCGAGCGCCGCTCCGCGCTCGTCTGCGTGACCCACGACCGCTGGTTCCTGGACCAGGTCTGCACTCAGATGTGGGACGTGCAGAAGGGCGACGTCTACGAGTACGAGGGCGGCTACACCGACTACGTCTTCGCCCGCGCCGAACGCGAGCGCATCGCCGCCACCGAGGAGACCAAGCGGCAGAACCTGGTCCGCAAGGAGCTGGCCTGGCTGCGCCGGGGCGCCCCGGCCCGTACGTCGAAGCCGCGCTTCCGCGTCGAGGCCGCCAACGAACTGATCGCGGACGTACCGCCGCCGCGCGACACCAGCGAGCTGATGAAGTTCGCCTCCACCCGCCTCGGCCGGACCGTCTTCGACCTGGAGGACGTGACCGTCCAGGCCGGCCCGAAGGTGCTGCTGAAGCACATCACCTGGCACCTCGGCCCCGGCGACCGTATCGGCCTGGTCGGGGTCAACGGCGCCGGAAAGACCTCCCTGCTGCGGGCCCTGGCGGACGCCGCCCGCAGCGACGGCGAGACCCAGCCCGTGGCCGGCAAGGTCGTCGTGGGGAAGACGGTGAAGCTCGCCTACCTCTCCCAGGAGGTGGCCGAACTCAAGCCCACGCTGCGGGTGTTGGAGGCCGTGCAGCAGGTGCGGGAGCGGGTCGACCTCGGCAAGGGGCGGGAGATGACCGCCGGGCAGCTGTGCGAGACGTTCGGCTTCAACAAGGAGAAGCAGTGGACGCCGGTCGGGGACCTGTCCGGCGGTGAGCGGCGCAGGCTGCAGCTCCTCCGGCTCCTCATGGACGAGCCCAACGTCCTCTTCCTCGACGAGCCCACCAACGACCTCGACATCGAGACCCTGACCCAGCTGGAGGACGTCCTCGACGGCTGGCCCGGTTCGATGATCGTGATCTCCCACGACCGGTTCTTCGTCGAGCGCACCACCGACAAGGTGTACGCCCTCCTCGGCGACGCGACCCTGCGGATGCTGCCGCGCGGCATCGACGAGTACCTGGAGCGGCGCCACCGTATGGAGGAGGTCGCCGCCGCTGCCGTCCCCGTCGTGGAGAAGGCCGCGCCCGCCGTGAGCGCCGCCGACCAGCGGGCCGCGAAGAAGGAACTCCAGAAGATCGAGCGGCAGTTGGACAAGGTCTCCGAGAAGGAGGCCAAGCTGCACGCCCAGATCGCCGACAACGCCACGGACTTCGCGAAGGTGGCCGAACTGGACGCCCAGCTGCGGGACTTGGGCGCCGAGCGGGACGAGCTGGAGATGCGGTGGCTGGAACTCGCCGAGGATGCGTGAAGGGTGCGTGAAGGCGCATAACGGGGCTGTCACGGGCCGGTTCTCCCTTGGGCACAGGGGTGAACCGGCCCGTTGTCCGTGGACAGCCGGGTGATAGAAAGGGCCGTCTGAGACCTGCTTGAATGCGCCTCCGGTCCTTCGCGAACCCCGGGGCGTGGCTAAAAATCAGTGAACGAGGGGGAGCCGCTGATGACTCAGCCGCCCGAACAGCCGCCGTCCGGCGGTTACGGAGCGCCGCCGAACCAACCGCCACAGCCACCGTCCGGCGGCTTCGGCGCTCCCGTTCCGCCGACGCCCGGCTACGGCTACCCGCAGCAGCAACAGCCGGGTCCCTACGGCTCCGGCCCCTACGGCCATCCGCAGCAACCGGGTCCGTACGGTCAGCCGCAGCAGCCCGGTCCCTACGGTCAGCAGCCCCAACAGCCCGGTCCGTACGGCGGCCACGGCTACCCCCCGCCCCCGCCACCGCAGTTCGCCCCGCCCCAGCCCCCCTCCGGCCGCGGTCCCTTCAAGGGCAGGCCCGCCCTGCTGATCGCGGCGGCGGTCGCCGGTCTGCTGGTCGTCGGCGGCACGGTGTGGGCGGTCACCGGCGGCGGTGACGACAAGAAGCCGGTGGCGGAGAAGAGCGGCAGCCCCACGGCCACCGGAACGAGCGGCGCCGACGACCCCGCCAACCCCGGTGACGGCAGCGGCGACGGCGGCAAGGACCCGGAGAACCTGAACGAGGGCCGCAAGTCCGGCGAGGCGAAGGTGCTCTGGTACAAGGAGGCGCCGGACGCGCCCGGTTCCGGCGCCGACGCCCCCGGCATGTGGATCACCGGCAGGACGGCGGTGAAGGCCGCGTACAAGGAGGTCGTCGCCTACAACGTCGGTGACGGCAACCCGACCTGGCCCACGATCACCTTCCCGCAGAAGATCTGCGCGGTCACCCCGGAGAAGTCGGCCGACGGCAAGATCGTGGTGGCGTACATGAGCGGTGTCAGCGACAGCGCCAAGTGCAACCACCTCCAGCAGCTCGACCTGAACACCGGGGCGAAGGGCTGGACCGCGACCGTCGCGGACGGCGACCTGTTCGACAGCGCGCTCAGCATCGGGCTGACCGTCACCGGCAAGACCTTGATGGTGGGCCGCTCGCAGTCGGGCGTGGCCTACGACCTCGCCACCGGCAAGCAGCTGTACGAGAAGAAGAAGTACGGCGCGGCCTGTTTCCCGTCCGCGTTCGCGGGTGGCAGCAAGCTGCTCGTGGTCTCGTCCTGCGGGGCGGGCTCCGCCACCGAGCACGACGAGGTGCAGGAACTCGACCCGGCGACCGGCAGGACCAAGTGGACGAAGGCGATCCCCAAGGGCTGGACGGTGTCCCATGTGTACTCCGTGGACCCGGTCGTCCTCTACATGACCGACTCGGACGACAAGCACTGGAACATCTCGACGCTGAAGAGCGACGGTTCGGTGCGCTCGCAGGTCGACTCCAAGGCGTCCTTCGCACCCGGCTGCGGCACCTTCGACGACGATCTGCAGGGCTGCGCGGACGTCGCGGTCGACGCGAACACCCTCTACCTTCCGACCGCCGCGACGACCGGTCCCAACCAGATCGTCGCGATCGACCTCGCCACCGGCAAGGAGAAGTGGCGCGTCAAGTCCCCCGCGGACGAGTCGATGCTGCCGGTCAGGGCCGAGGGCGGAAAGCTCATCGCCTATGTCGAGGCCGCCTACGACGCGGGCGGCCAGGTCGTGTCCGTCCCGACGACCGGCTCCTCGCACACCACGACGAAGCTGTTGCAGATGCCGGCGGGCACCGCGCGGATCGAGTCGAGCTTCTTCTCCCGGGACGTCGACTACGTCGACGGGCGCTTCTACATCTCGTCGACCCGGCTTAACGGCAATGACGACACGAAGGAGAAGTTGATGCTCGCCTACGGCAAGTGACGCCTTCCGCCGTCCTGTTCGCCTCCGTCGACCGTCCCCGAGGTACTCGTCATGACCCAGCCGCCCCCGCCCCCGCCGAACCAGCCCCCGCAGCAGGGCGGCTTCGGCCCGCCCCAGGACCAGCCCCCGCAGCAGCCCCCGCCCCCACCGGGCTACGGCTACCCGCAGGCACCGCCCCCGCCCCCGCCGCAGCAGCCGGGCTACGGCTACCCCGGACAGCAGCCCAACCCGTACGCCCAGCCCCCGCAGCAGCCGTACGGGCAGCAGCCCAACCCCTATGGCCAGCAGCCCGGTTACGGCTACCCGGGGCCGGGCGGGCCCGGTCAGCCGACCATGCCCCTGCACCCGCAGCCGGGCGGCGGCGGACGGAAGTTCGGGGCGTCCGCGGTGATCATCACCGCCGCGGTCGTGGCGATCGCGCTGATCGTCGGCGGCGGGATCTGGTACTCGTCCTCGTCCGGAAAGGACGACAAGGCCGACGACAAGAAGACCACCGCGGACTCGACTCCCTCCGACAGCAAGGGCGGTACGACTTCGGGCGGCAAGGAGAAGGCGCCCGCCGCCACCGCCTCCAAGGTCCTCTTCCAGGTCCCGATGCCCAAGGTCAGCGACACCATGGTGACCTCCGGCTCCTGGCTCACCGGCAAGGTGTACGCCAAGAGCGGGGCCGCCGAGGTCGACGGCTACGACCGCGACTCCGGCGCCAAGCTTTGGACGATCAAACTTCCCGGCCCGGTCTGCCAGGCCACGAAGAACACCACCACCGACGGCAGGACGGCGATCATCTACGAGCCCGCCATGCCGACCAAGGCCAAGCCCTCGAACGGCTGCAGCCAGATCGCCGCGCTCGACCTGAACGCGGGCACCAAACTGTGGACGAAGACCGCCGACTCCGGTGACCAGCCGATCAGTTTCGAGAACGTCACCGTCAGCGCCAACACGGTCGCCGTCGGCAGCACCGACGGCGGCGCCGCCTTCGACCTCGCCACCGGCAAGGTCCTGTGGAGCCCCAAGGTCGCCGACTGCTACGACGCCGGCTACGGCGGCGGCGCCAAACTGGTCGCGGTGCGCAGGTGCGGAACGTACGACTCGCCCACCCTGCACATCCAGACCATCGACCCGGTCTCCGGGAAGGTGCTCTCGGACTACAAGATGGCCCAGGGCATCGAGTACGCCAGCATCGTCTCGACCGACCCGCTGGTCGTCGCGGCCGACGTCGGCGACAGCGCGGGCGACGGCAGCGGTATCTCCGACTTCTTCTCCATCGACAACAGGACCGGCGCGCTGCGCGCCCACATCTCGGCGCCGGGCAAGCAGTACGCGGCCCGCTGCGACGGCATCACCCGCGTCGAGTACTGCACCGAACTCGCCGTAGGGAACGACCGGTTGTACGTGCCGACCGAGGAGCACGACGGCTCCGGCGACTCCTACAGCAAGACCAACGAGATCGTCGCCTTCGACCTCGCCTCCGGCAAGCAGACCGGTCAGCGCGCCGACGCGGGCGACGGCTACACCATCACCCCGCTGCGCATGGACGGCAGCAACCTGCTCGCCTACAAGTCCCCGCCCTACGACAAGGGCGGCCAGATCGTCAGCATCGACGGCAACTCCTTCAAGGAGACGACGCTGCTGGAGAACCCGAGCACCGAGACCGTGCGGGACGCGGAGACCAGCTTCCTGCCGGACTACGCGGAGATCCTCTACTCGCAGGGCCATCTGTACATGTCGGCGGTCTACGCGGACAAGCCCTCGTCGTCCTCCACCGGCGACAAGGACCTGGCGATCGCCTTCGGCGCAACAGGCTGAACCACCACCCCCGTTCACCCTCTCCTTCACCACCCCCATCACCCGTGAATGCCCCGGAATGCGAAAAATTCCGTCGATCCGGGGCACTTCTCTCCAGTAGGGGCAGCGCAACGTCGAACAAGCGTGTAGCTTCCGGGGGCATGAAGGACGGGGGTGCTGGGGGCCCTCTGTTCTTGGGGACCAGTGGGCATCCATAGTGGGCATCCATTGGGGGGACTGGGGGGTTGCTCGATGGGAGTGCGGCTGATGGTGGTCGACGACCACCGACTGCTCGCCGAGGCACTGGCCTCGGCGCTGAAGCTGCGGGGACACCGGGTGCTGGCTGCCGCCGCGCCCGCGGCGGGCGCGGCGGAACTGGTGATCGCCCGCGCACCCGAGGTGTGCCTGCTGGGTACGGCGACACCGGCCGAGCCGGGCATCTTCGACCCGGTGGTGAAGATCAAGCGGGAACGCCCGCAGGTGGCGGTCCTGGTCCTCGGCCCGGTCCCGAGCCCCCGCGGCATCGCGGCGGCCTTCGCGGCCGGCGCCTCGGGCTACGTCCGCCACGACGAGCGCATAGAGGGCGTGGAGCGCGCCATCATGAAGGCCAGGGCGGGCGAGGCGGCCGTAGCACCGCAGTTGCTGCAGGGAGCCTTCAGCGAGCTCCTCAACCCGGCGGCCCAACCCGACGACGAGGGCCAGCGGCTGTTGCAGATGCTCACGCCGAGGGAGGTGGAGGTCCTGGTCAGGGTGGCGGACGGGGAGGACACCCGGCTGATCGCGGCCGGCATGGGCATAGCCCCGTCGACGGCCCGCACCCATGTGCAGCGGGTGCTGATGAAGCTGGGGGTGGGTTCGCGGCTGGAGGCGGCGGCGCTGGCGGCGCGGACGGGGCTGCTGGACCGGGCGGGCCCGGTGAACAATGCGGCGGGCCGGGACGCGTAGTGGATCAGCGGTGGGTGCGGGAGGAATCCCGCGTCGCGTGGGAGGCCATGAGCAGGCACGAACACGCGGTTGTCGTGCGGGCGGTCCGCAAGGGCGAGGCGACAGAGGACCCTGCCATCGCGCTGGTGGCGCTGCACTGGGCCTGGGCCGTCATCGGCCCGCTCGGAGCACGCAGACGCTACCCCTGGGGAGGCGCCTTCCTGGATGTCAGGCCCACTGCTTTCCTCACCGACATCTACGACGGCACCCCGCGCAACGACGTCCGCACGTACGTCCGCCGCGATGCCCGGAGGGTCGAGGCGGCGTATCTACCGTTCCTGGAGGCGCTGGGCGTGGAAACGGGCCAAAGGTGACCCCCAGGGGCGCGGGGCTGTGACATGTGCGGCTCCGCCGCGTGGGCGCGACCAGCCACAGCCCACCCGCACCCGGCAGACGACCTAAGCCCCTTCGTCCTCCTCCGCGACCTCCGCCAGTTCCACCGGAGGTGTCGGCCGCAACTTCAGCCACCCCAGGAAGAAGATCCCGAGCAGCAGCATCGCGATCCCGGTCCACAGGTTGATGTTGACGCCCTCGGACTTGTGCAGCGACGAGTCCGACGGGTTGATCCCGGCGATCGTGACGATCACGCCGTAGACGACGAACAGACCGCCGATGATCAGCCGCAGGTCGAACAGTCGGGACGCGGTCGTCGACCTGCCCTCCAGCTCGGTGACCTCGCGCTGGACGTCCTTCTCGGAGTATCCGGAGTCTTCAGACATGGTCTCTCAATCCTCCCGCGGCTAGAACGCGAACGGGATGTAGCAGAGGGCGGCCAGGACCACCGCGCCCCAGCCGAGCAGGGCCGGCCGGCGGTACCACGCGTCGTCACCCGCGGCGGGCGGCTCGGTCATCCCGGGGGACGTGGTGCCGTAGACCAGGCCCTCGAGCTGTTCGGCCGGCTTGGGCCGGGTGAAGAGGGACACGGCGAACATGACCACCGCGCCGGCGACGAACCCGGCGATCGCGGAGACGAAGTTGGCGCCCTGGTCGGAGGGGATGGAGATGATCCCCTGCTTGTAGATCCAGAAGTAGTTCAGCATCGCGGTGACCGTGCCCGCGAGCAGCCCCCAGAAGCCGGACTTCGGGGTGGCCTTCTTCCAGAACATGCCGACGATGAAGACGACGAACATCGGCACGTTGAAGAAGGAGAACAGCGTCTGGAGGTAGCTCATGATGTTCGAGAAGGACGACGCCAGGAACGCCGTGCCCACCGACGCCGCCACGCCGAGCACCGTGATCAGGCGGCCGAAGCCGACGTAGTACTCGTCCGCGCGGTGCCTGACGACGTACTTGGCCCAGATGTCGTTGGTGAACACGGTGTTGAAGGACGACACGTTGGCCGCCATACCGGCCATGAAGGCCGCCAGCAGACCGGTCACCGCGATGCCGAGGACGCCGTTGGGCAGCAGTGTCCTCATCAAGTAGGGGATCGCGTGGTTGTACTGCAGGTAGTAGCCGGGCGTGCCGATCTTCGGGACCAGCGCCTCGGCGACCAGGCCCGGGATCATCACCAGGAAGACGATGAAGACCTTGGGGTACGCGGCGATCAGCGGGGTGCGCTGGGCGGCGGACAGGTTCTTCGCGGAGAGGGCACGCTGCACCTCGGCGAAGTTGGTCGTCCAGTAGCCGAAGGACAGCACGAAGCCGAGGCCGAGCACGATGGTCAGCCAGTTCGCGCCGAGCGGGTTGGCGCTGCCGATGCCGGTGCCGCCCCACGCGGTGGTGAAGTTGTGGCCGTGGGTCGCGTCGAGCTTGTGGGTCAGCCCGTCCCAGCCGCCGACCTTCTTCAGGCCGAGGTAGGAGATGGGGATGAGGGCCGCGAGGATCACGAAGAACTGGAGCACTTCGTTGTAGATCGCGGACGACAGCCCGCCGAGGGTGATGTACGCCAGCACGAAGGCCCCGGCGACCACGATCGCCACCCACTGCGGCCAGCCCAGCAGCGCCTCGACGACGATCGCGAGGGCGTACAGGTTCACACCGGCGATCAGAATGGCGGCGAAGGCGAACAGGAACGAACTCAGCAGGTGTGCCCACTTGTCGAAGCGCAGCAGCAGGAACTCGGGGACCGAGCGCACCTTCGACCCGTAGTAGAAGGGCATCATCACCAGGCCGAGGAAGACCATGGCGGGGATGGCGCCGATCCAGTACCAGTGCACGGTGTAGGCGCCGTACTGCGCGCTGTTGGCGGCCATGCCCAGGATCTCGGTGGCGGCCAGGTTGGCGGAGATGAAGGCGAGACCGGTGATCCAGGCGGGCAGGGAACGCCCGGAGAGGAAGAAGTCGAGGCTCGTCTTCACCGATCTGCGGGCGGCCAGACCGATGCCGAGGACGACGACGAAGTAGATCGCCAGGATCGTGTAGTCGAGCCCGTTGGTGGGGAGACGGAGCTCGGCGGCGAGGGAGGTGGGGGGCTGCAGAGTCTGCATCAAGCGCTCACCTTGTTTGATGTTCTTCGGTTGGTGTTCTTTGTTTGATTTTGATGGTGACGGCTGGGGGGATCGGTGGTTTGATGTGTTTAGTTCTGTGTGAAGCCCGGATGCGGCGTGGATGTACGTACGGATGGAGAGCCCGGCGTGAAGAAGACCTCGACCCGGTTGGCCGACGGTCGTGAGCTCATCTACTACGACCTGAGGGACGACACCGTGCGCGACGCGGTGGACCGCCGCCCCCTGGAGCGCACGGTCACCACTTCGGAGGTACGGCGGGACGTGCTGCTCGGCGACTCGGTGGCGATCGCCTCGCACCGCCAGGGCCGCATCTACCACCCGCCGGCCGACCAGTGCCCGCTCTGTCCGACGACGGGCGACCGGCTGAGCGAGATCCCGGACTCCTCGTACGACGTCGTCGTGTTCGAGAACCGTTTCCCCTCGCTGGCGGGCGACTCCGGCCGCTGCGAGGTGGTCTGCTTCACCTCGGACCACGACGCGTCCTTCGCCTCGCTGACCGAGGAGCAGGCGGCCCTCGTCCTGGAGGCGTGGACGGACCGGACGTCGGAGCTGTCGCACCTGCCCTCGGTCGAGCAGGTCTTCTGCTTCGAGAACCGCGGCGAGGAGATCGGCGTCACGCTCGGCCATCCCCACGGTCAGATCTACGCCTATCCGTTCACCACCCCGCGCACCGCCCTGATGCTGCGTTCACTCGCGGCCCACAAGGAGGCGACCGGCGGGGAGAACCTCTTCGACGCCGTCCTGGAGCGTGAACTCGCCGGTGAGCGGGTCGTCCTTGAGGGTGAACACTGGGTGGCCTTCGTGCCGTACGCCGCGCACTGGCCCTACGAGGTCCACCTGTATCCCAAGCGCCGCGTGCCCGATCTGCTCGGTCTGGACGAGGCGGCCCGCACAGAGTTCCCCAAGGTCTATCTGGAACTCTTGAGGCGCTTCGACCGGATCTTCGGTGAGGGCGAGTCTCCGACGCCGTACATCTCCGCCTGGCACCAGGCGCCGTTCGGCACGCTGGAGGAGTTCGAGGGTGTGAGCAGGGACGACTTCGCGCTCCACCTTGAGCTTTTCACCATTCGCCGCACTTCCGGCAAGCTGAAGTTTCTCGCGGGTTCTGAGTCCGGCATGAGCGTGTTCATCAACGACGTGCCGCCCGAGCGCGCGGCCGAGCGACTGCGAGAGGTAGCGAGTTGATGAGCGGTAAGTACCTGGTGACGGGCGGGGCGGGTTACGTCGGCAGCGTGGTCGCCCAGCACCTGCTGGAGGCGGGCCACGAGGTCACCGTCCTGGACAACCTCTCGACGGGCTTCCGCGAGGGAGTACCGGCGGGTGCTTCTTTCATCGAGGGCGACATCCGCGACGCCGCCAAGTGGCTGGACTCCTCCTACGACGCCGTCCTCCACTTCGCCGCGTTCTCCCAGGTCGGCGAGTCCGTCGTCAAGCCCGAGAAGTACTGGGAGAACAACGTCGGCGGCTCGATGGCCCTGCTCGCGGCGATGCGCGAGGCCGGAGTCCGCAAGCTGGTCTTCTCCTCCACGGCGGCCACGTACGGCGAGCCGGAGGAGGTCCCGATCGTCGAGACCGCCCGCACCTCCCCGACCAACCCCTACGGCGCCTCCAAGCTGTCGGTCGACTTCATGATCACGAGCGAGGCGGCGGCGCACGGCCTGGGCGCGGTCTCCCTCCGCTACTTCAACGTGGCGGGCGCGTACGGCAGTTGCGGCGAGCGGCACGACCCGGAGTCGCACCTGATCCCGTTGGTGCTGCAGGTCGCGCAGGGCAAGCGGGACGCGATCTCCGTCTACGGCGACGACTACCCGACGCCGGACGGCACCTGCGTCCGCGACTACATCCACGTGGCGGACCTGGCCGACGCGCACCTGCTGGCGCTCAAGGCGGCCACTCCCGGCGAGCACCTGATCTGCAACCTGGGCAACGGCGAGGGCTTCTCCGTCCGCCAGGTCATCGAGACGGTCCGCCAGGTCACCGGGCACCCGATCCCCGAGGTCGTCGCCCCGCGCCGCGGCGGTGACCCGGCGTCCCTGGTCGCCTCGGCGACCCGCGCCAAGGAGCGCCTCGGCTGGAACCCGACCCGCGCGGACCTCGCGGGCATTGTCGCGGACGCGTGGGCGTTCGCGCAGAACGTATCGAACTGATCGAAGGGCTAGGGGATCACACGTGGGTGTACTTGAGGGCTTCGAGGAGCTGTACGGCACCGCTCCCGAGGGCGTCTGGGCCGCGCCGGGCCGGGTCAACCTGATCGGCGAGTACACCGACTTCAACGAGGGCTTCGTGATGCCGCTCGCCCTGCCGCACACGGCGGTGGCGGCGGTGTCGCGCCGTACGGACGGCATCCTGCGCCTCCACTCGGCGGACATCGAGGGCCCGGTGGTGGAACTGCACGTGGACGAACTGGCCCCGCGCACGAACACGAGCTGGGCCGCGTACCCGGCGGGCGTGGTCTGGGTGTTGCGCGAGGCGGGCCATCAAGTCACCGGCGCGGACATCCACTTGTCGTCCACGGTCCCGACGGGCGCGGGCCTGTCCTCGTCGGCGGCGTTGGAGGTCGTCACGGCCCTGGCCCTGAACGACCTGTTCGAACTCGGCCTGACGGGCCCGGAGTTGGCGCGTTTCTCGCAGCGCGCGGAGAACGACTTCGTCGGCGTCCCCTGCGGCATCATGGACCAGACGGCCTCGGCCTGCGCCGAGGAGGGCCACGCGCTCCACCTCGACTGCCGCGACCTGTCGATCCGGCAGATCCCCTTCGACCTGGCGTCGGAGGGCCTGTCCCTCCTGGTCGTCGACAGCCGTGTGAAGCACGCCCTGGGCGACGGAGAGTACGCGGAACGCCGCGAGGGCTGCGAGGAGGGCGCCCGCCAGCTCGGCGTCCCCTTCCTGCGGGACGTGGCGTACGACGACCTGGAGTCGTCCCTGGCCCGCCTGTCCGACGAACGCATCCGCCGCTACGTCCGGCACGTGGTCTCCGACGACCACCGGGTCGACCAGGTGATCGCACTGCTCGACGCGGGCGAGGTCCGGGCGATCGGCCCGGTCCTCACCGAGGGCCACGCCTCCCTCCGCGACGATCTCCGCATCTCCTGCCCCGAGTTGGACCTCGTGGTCGACACGGCGGTCGGCGCCGGCGCCCTCGGCGCCCGCATGACGGGCGGCGGCTTCGGCGGCTCGGCGATCGTCCTGGTCGAGGCCACGGACACGGACACGGTCACGAAGGCGGTGGAGGAGGCGTTCGCGGGCGCCGGCTATACCGCGCCTCGGGTGTTTCCGGCGGTGCCTTCGGCGGGGGCTCGGCGGGTGGGGTGATCCGGGGACCTGGGCCTGGAATCCGCACTACGCTTCGCTTTGGTTGCCTCCCAAGTTGAGCGGTCTGCGGAAGCACCCCCTGCTTCAGACGTATCCCAGGAGTGATGTGTCCGACGCGGTCGACGCCGGCGACGAATTCGTGCGACTGGCCCAGGAGTCCGGCACTGCCCGCGGCGGACACCACAACCACAACTACGTGCTGCCTCTCACGGAAGACATGGCCCGGCTCGGCGGAAGCAAGCCGGGCACCCGGGCACCCGTGTACTCGTGCGCGTTCCGCGGCCGGACGCAGTCCTGGTAGTGATCAGGACCTGGCCCGAGGCGCAGCTCCTGCGCTCGCTCAGAGGCGTGCTGCCCCACGTACCGCGGTGCCTGGCCAGTACCGCGACGGCGACCGTGCTCAGCTACGTCGAGGGCGTCCCGCTGTCCCGTGTCTGCCCGAACGGTCACCCTGTGGACCACTTGCACATTGCGGACCTGGCCCAACTCCTTGCCCGGACAACCCAGGTACGCCGGGAGGCGTTGCCGGAACTGCCCGACTGCTGGCCCGGCGACGACCAGGAAAGCCAGGGCTCCCTTCGCACCCTGACACGCTTGGCCGACCGTCAGATCCGCCGGCCCAACTGGTCAGCGCACGGGGGCCTGTTCACCGCGTTGGGCGTGCCGGAAGACGTGCTGTCCCGAATGGCCGCGAACGTACCGGCCATGACCCGCCGTCCCTACGGCCTGCTGCACGGAGACCTGCACCGCGACAACGTCGTCCTGACGGCCGACGGCGATCCCCGCATGATCGCCGTCGACTGGGAGCTCGCGACATACGGCGACCCCCTGTACGACCTTGCCACCCACCTGATCCGCATGCGCTACCCGGAGCTCCAGCAGGAAACTGTGATCACGGCATGGGCCGAAGCCATGGAGTCGACCGTGCCGGCCGCGACCAAAGGCATGGACAGAGACCTGCCGCACTACCTCGCCTTCGAGCGGGCCCAGTCGGTCTTCCCCGATGTCATAAGAGCCGCGCGATCGCTACGGCAAGCTCCGCAGCGGGAACGCACGCCGGACGAACTCCTGCATGCCGCAGAGTCGGCCGTACGGCACGCACTCCAAGTCGGCGCGAAGCCTCTTGGCCTGCGGGATCTTCCCAGCGAAGCCAAGGTGCGCGACGTCCTATACCGCTGGCAGGAATCAGGCCCGGACGGACCGGCTGGCCCAGGAAACGATGTCCGCGACCACACAAATCCCGTCGAAGCCGGGCTGGCTCGCTGAAGACACTCCGCTCAGTCTCCTTGGACGCGGGCGTGCAGATGCATGTCGTGGTGGCCGTCGTCATGAAGGGCCGCGCTGCGCTTGGTGCCTTCCAACAGGTAGCCGGACTTGGTGGCGACCCTGCACGAGGCGTGGTTGCGGGTGGAGTGGTCCAACTCCAGCCGGTGGAAGCCGATTTCGTCCAGGGCCCAGCTACTGAGCGCGGCAAGGCCGCGTGAAGCGACACCCGCGCCGCGGGCGGTCGGAAGGACCCAGTAGGCCGCTCCGGCTGTGCCGTCGTCGAAGTCCAGACCGCGCACCGCCATCCGGCGTGTGCCACCGGCGGATCTCACGGTCGCGATAGGCGGACAGGAATGCCGGTGCGTCCCGGTTCTCCCAGGGACGCAGCAACAGGCCCCCGGCGACGGGGAGTACGGGTTGAGGGGAGCCACCGAGCAGGCCCGAGGCGATGACGGGCGGCGTCGACAGGGCGCGAGTCATGACTCGCGGTCGCCCGAAGCCGACCACCCACGTCAACCCCTGAACTCCTCGGCTCACCCCAGCCGCTTCGTGAGCGTGTACTCCGTAACCCCCGGCGGATAGTCCGGGATCACGCACACCACCTCATAGCCCTGCTTCTTGTAGAAGTCCGGTGCCTGGAAGTCCCACGTCTCCAGTCGGGCCGCCGCACAGGCACGCTCCTCGTGGGCGATGCGCTCCGCCTCCGCGAGCACCCGGGAGCCCAGTCCCGCCCCCCGGTGTCGGCCGTCCACCCACAGATACGTCACGTGGAGCCAGTCCGCCCAGGTGTGGCAGACCGCTCCGGCCGCGAGGGCGCCCGTGGTGTCCAAAGCCCAGACGTGAAGCGGAACTTCACGTTCGCGAGGGGTTCCGCGCAGGGCCCGCAGTACCGGGGACGCGGCCGTGTTGGTTTCGAGCAGCCGGGCGCGGAGCAGATCGCGTCGCTCCCTGTCGACTTCCGTCTCAATACGAAACATGCGGCTCACCATAAACGGGCCGGACAGTCAGTTCTGCAAATTAGCTTCCGCTGCTGCGCCCCGGCCGTACCCTGTGAACAGCGCCGGTGGGGGCCGGTGCTGATCAGGGGGCGAGACAAGTCGGGTACGACGCCCGATGTGGGGGTAGCAGTCTCTGCACGGCGGCGGCCGTGCGGCTTCGGCCGCTCCCGGGCGTCGTACCCGCAACCAACTCTTCGTCTCCCGACGATGAGGTATCCCCTGCTCCACCAGGAGCCTGGGGAAGGGGGTTTCGTGGTTCGCATCCGAGTCCTGGTCGTCGACGACCATCGCATCTTCGCCGAGTCGCTCGCCGCGGCACTGGCGGCCGAGCCCGATGTCGACGTGTCCGCGGCCGGCAGTGGTCCCGCCGCGCTGCGCAGCATGGAGCGCGCGAACGCAGAGGGCCGCAGATTCGACGTCCTGCTGGTGGACGCCGACCTGGGCGGCAATGTGCAGGGCATCCGGCCCGCCGTGCC
The DNA here is from genome assembly GCF_040655035.1 of Streptomyces sp. NPDC050549. Taxonomy (NCBI): domain Bacteria; kingdom Bacillati; phylum Actinomycetota; class Actinomycetes; order Kitasatosporales; family Streptomycetaceae; genus Streptomyces; species Streptomyces sp. NPDC050549. Next base: position 62,448 of record NZ_JBFAJD010000023.1, on the reverse strand, counting down.
CGTGCAGGCGGGCAACGAGGACGGGCTGGTGGACGGGATCTCCCTGGTCGCCGGGGTCCGTTCCGCCCAGCCGAGCGTTCGGATGGTCGTACTGGCGGAGAAGGACGATCCGCGCCGGGCCGCGCTGGCCCTGCAGGCCGGAGCCTCCGGCTGGGTCGCCAAGGACTGCTCGCTGTCCAGGCTTTTAACCGTCATCCGAGGTGTCCTGCGCGACGAGACGCATCTGCCGCCGGCCCTGCTCACCGGGGTCCTGCGCGAGTTGACGGCCGCGCGCAAGCACCGCACCGAGAGCGAGCGCCTGGTGGAGTCGCTGACTCCGCGGGAGCGCGAGGTGCTGCGCTGCATGGTGGCCGGGCTGGGGCGCAAGGCCGTTGCCGAGCGGTTGTTCCTTTCCCCGCACACAGTCCGGACGCATATGCAAAACGTGCTCGGCAAGTTGGGGGTCCATTCGACCCTCGCTGCGGTGGCTCTGGCGAGGCGTGCCGGGGTCGGACCCGTCGACCTAGCCGGGGATGTTGTCGAACGGGGCGGTCAACTGGCGTAGCAGTCCGGCCAGTTCGCTCCGCTGGGCGCGGGAGAGTTCCGCGAGGATCGCGCGCTCCTGCGCCAGCAGTCCGGCCAGGGCCTGATCCGCGCGGTCCTGGCCCTCCTCGGTGAGCCGGACCAGTACGCCCCGGCGGTCGCTGGGGTCGGGAAGCCGTTCGACCAGGCCCTTCTTCGCCAGGCGGTCGATACGGTTCGTCATCGTGCCGGACGTGACCAGGGTCTGCGTCAGCAGCTGGCCGGGGGAGAGCTGGTAGGGGCTGCCCGCGCGCCTCAGCGCCGTCAGCACGTCGAACTCCCAGGGTTCCAGGCTGTGCTCGGCGAAGGCCAGCCGGCGGGCCCGGTCCAGGTGCCGGGCCAGCCTGCTCACCCGGCTGAGCACCTCAAGTGGCTCCACGTCGAGGTCCGGGCGCTCCCGGCGCCACGCTGCGACAAGCCGATCGACCTCGTCCTCCATGACGATCAGTGTAATGGTTGTGTCGACATGAAGTCTCTTGATATCAACTAACTCGATTCAAAGTCTCTTGACATCGAGATAACTGGGCGGGGAGAGTGGAAGACATGACGACGACTTGGGACCCCGCCCAGTACCTGCGGCACGCCGATCACCGCGCCCGCCCGTTCACCGACCTCCTCGCCCGCGTCACCGACGTCCCCGGCACCCCGCCCCGCATCGCCGACCTCGGCTGCGGCCCCGGCAACGTGACCACCGTCCTCGCCGAGCGCTGGCCCACCGCGCACATCACCGGCTACGACAACTCGCCCGAGATGCTCGCGAAGACCGAGCCCTACGCCGGCCCCACCCCCGGTGGCGGCCGGCTGGACTTCGCCCACGCGGACGCCACGACCTGGACGCCCACCGAGCCGTACGACCTGATCGTGTCGAACGCGGCGCTGCAGTGGGTACCGGGCCACCTGGACCGCTTCGGCGACTGGGTCTCCGCGCTCACACCCGGCGGCACCTTCGCCTTCCAGGTGCCGGACAACATCGACGCGCCCCTGCACGCCCTGATGCGCGAACTCGCCGCAACCGCCCGCTGGAAGAGCCGTCTCGGTGAGGTCCTCCGGCACGAGGACTCGGTGCACGCACCCGGCGTCTACCTCGACCGCCTGGCCCGCCTCGGCTGCGCGGCGGACGTCTGGCAGACGACGTACCAGCACATCCTGCCCGGCCCCGACCCTGTCCTCGACTGGGTCAAGGGCACCGGCCTGCGCCCGGCCCTCACCGCCCTCGCCGACGACCCGGAGGCGCGGGACGCGTTCGTCACCGAGTACCGCGACCTGCTCCGCGAGGCGTACCCGACGGCGGAGTACGGCACGGTGCTCCCGTTCCGGCGGCTCTTCGCGGTGGCCCGCAAGGGGGTGTGAGCGGTGCTCGCGGCTGTGGATCATGTGCAGCTGGCGGCCCCGGAGGGTTCGGAGGACGCGCTGCGCGCCTACTACGTCGGTGTCCTCGGCATGACCGAGATTCCGAAGCCGCCCGTGTTGGCGGCGCGGGGCGGGTGCTGGTTCGGGGCGGGGGCGGTCCAGCTCCACCTGGGGATCGAGGCCGACTTCCGCCCGTCGGCCAAGGCCCACCCCGGGCTCCGGGTCGTCGACCTCGAGGCGTACGCGGGCCGGTTGGCGGCCCGCGGGGCGAAGGTCGTCTGGGACGGGGATCTGCCGGGACACCGGCGCTTCTACTCGGAGGATCCGGTGGGGAACCGGCTGGAGTTCCTGGAACCGGAAGGCTGAACGGCGTTTGTCCGCCGCGATCGCGGCTACCCGCGTTGTGACCGAGTTCCGATCCGACCGGGAGTGATGAACCGTGGCAAAGGACGAGAAGGCCAAGGCCAAGAAGGAACAGGTCAAGGGCAAGACCAAGGAGACCGTGGGCCGCGCCGTCGGCAACGAGACCATGAAGGCGAAGGGGCAGGCCGAGAAGTCCAAGGGGGACGCGCGGCAGGCCAAGGAGAAGGCGAAGGACGCCTTCAAGCGCTGACGCCGACGCCAGAAACGGTGAGGGGCCCCTGCCGGACGGCAGGGGCCCCTCACCGTGCTCAGCTCTTTCTGTGGCCTATCAGCCGAGGCTTCGCCTCCAGCCCGTCCAGCCCGTGCCAGGCCAGGTTCACCAGATGGGCCGCCACCTCCGCCTTCTTCGGGCGGCGGACGTCCAGCCACCACTGGCCGGTCAGGGCGACCATGCCGACGAGGGCCTGGGCGTAGAGGGGGGCGAGTTTGGCGTCGAAGCCGCGGCTCTTGAACTCGCGGCCCAGGATGTCCTCGACCTGCGTCGCGATGTCCGAGATCAGGGACGCGAAGGAACCCGTCGACTGGGGGATGGGGGAGTCGCGGACCAGGATGCGGAAGCCGTCCGTGTACTCCTCGATGTAGTCGAGGAGGGCGAAGGCCGCCTGTTCGCAGAGCTCGCGGGGATGGCCGGCGGTCAGGGAGCTGGTCACCATGTCCAGCAGGCGGCGCATCTCGCGGTCCACCACCACCGCGTACAGGCCCTCCTTGCCGCCGAAGTGCTCGTACACCACCGGCTTGGAGACTCCGGCCTTCGCCGCGATCTCCTCCACCGACGTGGCCTCGAAACCCTTCGCCGCGAAGAGCGTGCGACCGACTTCCAGCAGCTGGGCCCGGCGTTCGGCTCCCGTCATCCGGGTGCGGCGCGCGCGCCGGGGCTTCTCGTTGCCTGGGGTGCTGCTGGGATCGGTCGACACGGCGTCAATCATGCCGCCTCCGCCGACTCCTTCCGGGGCCGAGAGCTTTCCGGACCGGAGATACGGCGCGAATCGATACGCGAGCGTGACGGCCAGCGCACGTCATGGGCCCAGCCGAGCTGCTCGCACCAGCGGATGATCCGCGCCGAGGAGTCGAGCTGGCCACGCATCACACCGTGGCGCGCCGAGGTCGGGTCGGCGTGGTGCAGGTTGTGCCAGGACTCGCCGCAGGACAGGATCGCCAGCCACCACACGTTGCCCGAGCGGTCCCGGGACTTGAAGGGGCGCTTGCCGACCGCGTGGCAGATCGAGTTGATCGACCACGTGACGTGGTGCAGCAGCGCCACCCGGACGAGCGAACCCCAGAAGAACGCCGTGAACGCGCCCCACCAGGACATCGTCGCGAGGCCGCCGATCAGCGGGGGCAGCGCGAGCGACAGCATCGTCCAGAAGATGAACTGGCGGGAGATCGCCCGGATCGTGCGGTCCTTGATCAGGTCGGGCGCGTACTTGTCCTGCGGGGTGCGCTCCTCGTCGAACATCCACGCGATGTGCGCCCACCACAGGCCCTTGATCAGCGCCGGCACGGTCTCGCCGTAGCGCCACGGCGAATGCGGGTCGCCCTCCGCGTCGGAGAACTTGTGGTGCTTGCGGTGGTCGGCCACCCAGCGCACCAGCGGGCCCTCGACCGCCATCGACCCGGCGATCGCGATCGCGATCCGCAGCGGGCGCTTCGCCTTGAAGGAGCCGTGGGTGAAGTAGCGGTGGTAGCCGATCGTCACTCCGTGGCAGCCCAGGTAGTAGAAGAACACCAGCAGACCGAGGTCCAGCCAGCTCACCCCGCCCCAGCTCCAGGCCAGCGGCACCGCCGCGAGCAGGGCCAGGAACGGGACGGTGATGAAGAGGAGAAGAGTGACCTGTTCCAGCGATCCCTTCTTCTCGCCGCCCAGCGTGGCGGCGGGGAGCGGAGTGCCGTCGTCGTTCGCCCGCGGGGCGTCGTCGATCACATCGGAGCTCGTGGTCATGGGCGTCCCCTGTGGGGTTCGGAGGTGGAGGCGGAGCGTCGGACGGCGGGAGCCGAGTATGAGTTCAGCATGACTTCCCTACGGTTCCGTAACCTACGGCAACGTAAGTATGGCAGTGCGTCGACGGGTGGACGAAGCCCGTGAGACCGCGCGTCAGAGTGGACACCTATCCTTGGTGTCGGTCGGACAGCGCGGTCCGCTCTGTTTTCTTCCCGGATGTCCGTCCCCTATGCGACAGCCGCCGCGGGACCGGCGTCCGGGTTCCCTCCAGACGAGCTTCAAACACTGCAAGGAGCCGCACCTGTGAGCAGTGCCGACGACCAGGCCACCACGACCAACAACGAGCTGCGCGCCGACATCCGGCGCCTCGGCGACCTGCTCGGCGAGACCCTCGTCCGCCAGGAGGGCCCCGAACTGCTCGAACTGGTCGAGAAGGTCCGCCGCCTCACCCGGGAGGACGGCGAGGCCGCCGCCGAGCTGCTGCGCGGCACCGAGCTGGAGACCGCCGCCAAGCTGGTCCGCGCCTTCTCCACCTACTTCCACCTGGCCAACGTCACCGAGCAGGTGCACCGCGGCCGTGAGCTGCGCGCCCGCCGGGCCGCCGAGGGCGGTCTCCTCGCCCGCACGGCCGACCGCCTCAAGGACGCCGACCCCGACCACCTGCGCGAGACGGTCAGGAACCTCAACGTCCGCCCGGTCTTCACCGCGCACCCCACCGAGGCCGCGCGCCGGTCGGTCCTCAACAAGCTCCGGCGCATCGCCACGCTCCTGGAGACCCCGGTCATCGCCTCCGACCGCCGCCGCTACGACACCCGGCTGGCCGAGAACATCGACCTGGTGTGGCAGACGGACGAGCTGCGGGTCGTACGGCCGGAGCCCGCCGACGAGGCCCGCAACGCCATCTACTACCTGGACGAGCTGCACGCGGGCGCGGTCGGTGACGTCCTCGAGGACCTCACCGCCGAGCTGGAGCGCGTCGGCGTCAAGCTGCCCGACGACACCCGCCCGCTCACCTTCGGCACCTGGATCGGCGGCGACCGGGACGGCAACCCGAACGTCACGCCCCAGGTCACCTGGGACATCCTGATCCTCCAGCACGAGCACGGCATCAACGACGCCCTGGAGACGATCGACGAGCTGCGCGGCTTCCTCTCCAACTCCATCCGCTACACGGGCGCGACGGACGAGCTGCTGGAATCCCTCCAGGCCGACCTGGAGCTGCTGCCCGAGATCAGCCCCCGCTACAAGCGGCTCAACGCCGAGGAGCCCTACCGGCTCAAGGCCACCTGCATCCGGCAGAAGCTGGAGAACACCAAGAGCCGCCTCGCGAAGGGCACCCCGCACCAGCCCGGCCGCGACTACCTCGGCACCGCCGAGCTGCTGCACGACCTCACCCTGATCCAGACCTCCCTGCGCGCCCACCGCGGCGGCCTCTTCGCCGACGGCCGCATGGACCGTACGATCCGCACGCTCGGCGCGTTCGGCCTCCAGCTCGCCACCATGGACGTACGGGAGCACGCGGACGCCCACCACCACGCGCTGGGCCAGCTCTTCGACCGGCTCGGCGAGGAGTCCTGGCGCTACTCCGACATGCCCCGCGAGTACCGCGCCAAGCTGCTCGCGAAGGAGCTGCGGTCCAGGCGGCCGCTGGCTCCGACGCCCGCACCCGTCGACGCGGCCGGCGAGAAGACCCTCGGGGTGTTCGAGACCGTCAAGCGGGCCCTCGCCGTCTTCGGGCCCGAGGTCATCGAGTCGTACATCATCTCGATGTGCCAGGGCGCCGACGACGTGTTCGCCGCCGCCGTCCTCGCCCGCGAGGCCGGGCTGATCGACCTGCACGCCGGGTGGGCGAAGATCGGCATCGTGCCGCTCCTGGAGACCACCGACGAGCTCAAGGCCGCCGACACGATCCTGGAGGACATGCTCTCCGACCCGTCCTACCGGCGCCTGGTCGCGCTGCGGGGCGATGTCCAGGAGGTCATGCTGGGCTACTCGGACTCGTCGAAGTTCGGTGGGATCACGACCAGTCAGTGGGAGATCCACCGGGCGCAGCGGCGCCTGCGTGACGTCGCCCACCGCTACGGCGTACGCCTGCGGCTCTTCCACGGTCGCGGCGGAACCGTCGGCCGCGGTGGCGGCCCCTCGCACGACGCGATCCTCGCCCAGCCCTGGGGCACCCTGGAGGGCGAGATCAAGGTGACCGAGCAGGGCGAGGTCATCTCCGACAAGTACCTGGTGCCGTCGCTGGCCCGCGAGAACCTGGAACTGACGGTCGCCGCCACCCTCCAGGCCTCCGCCCTGCACACGTCACCCCGCCAGTCCGACGAGGCGCTGGCCCGCTGGGACGCGGCCATGGACGTGGTCAGCGACTCTGCCCACGCCGCCTACCGCAGGCTGGTCGAGGACCCGGACCTTCCGACGTACTTCCTCGCCTCCACGCCGGTGGACCAGCTCGCCGATCTGCACCTGGGCTCGCGGCCCTCCCGCCGCCCCGGCTCGGGCGTCTCGCTCGACGGACTGCGCGCGATCCCGTGGGTGTTCGGCTGGACCCAGTCCCGGCAGATCGTGCCCGGCTGGTTCGGTGTGGGATCGGGGCTGAAGGCGCTGCGCGAAGCCGGTCTCGACACCGTCCTCGACGAGATGCACGAGCAGTGGCACTTCTTCCGCAACTTCATCTCCAACGTCGAGATGACTCTCGCCAAGACGGACCTGCGGATCGCCCAGCACTACGTCGACACCCTCGTCCCGGACGAGTTGAAGCACGTCTTCGACACGATCAGGGCCGAGCACGAGCTGACCGTCGCCGAGGTGCTCCGCGTCACCGGTGAGGCCGAACTGCTGGACGCCACCCCGGTGTTGAAGCAGACCTTCACCATCCGGGACGCCTACCTCGACCCGATCTCCTACCTCCAGGTCACCCTCCTCAAGCGCCAGCGCGACGAGGCAGCCGCAGGCGCGGAACCCGACCCGCTGCTGAGCCGCGCCCTGCTCCTCACCGTCAACGGTGTGGCGGCGGGCCTGCGCAACACGGGCTGAGCGGGACGCAATACAAAGAGGGTGCCCCCGAGCCGTCGTGGAGGCTCGGGGGCACCCTCGCGTTCTACGGCGTTCAGAGGGCGACGAACGCCGCCGTCAGCAACGCGATCCCCGACCCGGCCAGTACCCACGCGGCCCGGGTCAGGCGCAGGCCGCCGGCGACCACCACCGAGGCCAGCAGGAGGGCACCGGCGAGGGGTACCCAGGCGTAGAGGATGCCGGCGGGGCCGGAGCGCATCACCTCGTCGGTGCCGGGCTTCACGACCACCGCGTACGTCTGGCCCTTCTTCACCGCGACCGTGTGCTCGATGACGACCTTGGCGCGGGCCTTCGACCCTTCGGAGACCGGTGTGTACGGCCCGGTGCAGATGTCGTCGCCGCACGCCGTGACCTCGACGGTGCCGCTTTCGCGGCCCTTGGTCAGCATCACGTTGTGCGCGGTGGGCCAGGAGCCCCACACTCCGGCGATCAGGATCAGCAGGGCGACCGTGCCCATCGCCGCGAGCCGTCCGAAGTTCATGGCGGGGATCATTGGCCATACCTGCACACGCGGTCAACTCGGAGGACCGGCAAATCGGTCAAGTCAGGAGTTGTACGCGCTCTGCGCCCGCTCCAGGCCCTCGCTCACCAGACACTCCACCGAGTCGGTGGCGCGGTCGACCAGGAAGTCCAGCTCCTTGCGCTCCGTCGAGGAGAAGTCCTTCAGTACGAAGTCCGCCACCTGCATCCGGCCCGGTGGGCGCCCGATCCCGAACCGCACCCGGTGGTAGTCGGGGCCCATCGCCTTCGTCATCGACTTCAGCCCGTTGTGGCCGTTGTCCCCGCCGCCGAGCTTGAGCCGGAGTGCGCCGTAGTCGATGTCCAGTTCGTCGTGGACCGCGACGATGTTCGCGAGCGGCACCTTGTAGAAGTCGCGGAGCGCGTTGACCGGGCCGCCCGACAGGTTCATGTACGACATCGGCTTCACCAGCACGACCCGGCGGCTCGCCGGACCCGGCGCGCCGATGCGGCCCTCCAGGACCTGCGCCTGCGCCTTCCCGGCCCGCTTGAACTTGCCGCCGATCCGCTCTGCGAGCAGGTCGGCCACCATGAAGCCCACGTTGTGCCGGTTGTTCGCGTACTCGGGGCCGGGGTTGCCGAGTCCCACGATCAGCCAGGGGGCATTGGCGTCGGTCGTCACGTCCATGTCTCCTTGATACGCGCCAGCCGCTGCTCCCGGTGGGAACAGCGGCTGACAGCAGTGGTGAAGGTGAGGATCAGGCCTCGGTGGCCTCGGCCTCGCCGTCGGCGGGCGCCTCTTCCGCCTGGGCGGCCAGCACCTGGAGGACGACCGCGTCCTCGTCGATGGCCAGCGTGGTGCCCTTGGGCAGCGGGATGTCCTTGGCGGCGATGGAGGCACCGGCCTCCAGGCCCGCGATGGACACGGTGACCGACTCGGGGATGTGCGTGGCCTCCGCCTCGACGGTGATCGTGCTCAGCACGTGCTCGAGGAGGAAGGAGCCCGGGGCGAGCTCGCCCTCGGTGTGCACGTAGACCTCGACGGTGACCTTCTCGCCGCTCTTCACGGTGAGCAGGTCGACGTGCTCCAGGAAGCCCTTGATGGCGTCGCGCTGAACGGCCTTCGGGATGGCGAGCTGGGTCTTGCCCTCGATGTCCAGGGTCAGCAGGACGTTCGGGGTACGCAGGGCGAGCTGCAGCTCGTGGCCCGGCAGCGTGACGTGCAGCGGGTCCACACCGTGGCCGTAGACCACGGCGGGAACCTTCTTGTCACGGCGGATACGGCGGGCGGCACCCTTGCCGAACTCGGTGCGGGTCTCGGCGGTGAGCTTGACGTCGGCCATGGTCACTCCTCGTAGAAAAGTCGGGGGTGGGGGCGGTCACCCGGCCGAACATCGGCCTGCTACGAAGAGCGCGTCGATAACGGACCGCCGTACCTGGATACCGGTACGGCCTCCCTCGCCGAGCAACTTGGGCAGCTTACTCGGCGGGGAGGCCGTAGCAGAAATCGATCTACGAGCGTGGGGGTCAGTGCTCGTCGAAGAGGCTCGTCACCGAGCCGTCCTCGAAGACCTCACGGACCGCGCTGGCGATGGTCGGGGCGATCGACAGGACCGTGATCTTGTCGAGGTCGGCGCCGAGTTCGCCCGGGGTTGGGAGGGTGTCGGTGAGGACGAACTCGCTGACGCGGGAGTTCTTCAGGCGGTCCGCGGCGGGGCCGGAGAGGACGCCGTGGGTGGCCGTCACGATGACGTCCTCGGCGCCGTGCGCGAACAGGGCGTCGGCGGCGGCGCAGATCGTGCCGCCGGTGTCGATCATGTCGTCGACCAGGACACAGACGCGGCCCTTGACCTCGCCGACGACCTCGTGGACCGTCACCTGGTTCGCCACGTCCTTGTCGCGCCGCTTGTGCACGATCGCCAGGGGCGCGCCGAGACGGTCGCACCAGCGGTCGGCGACGCGCACACGGCCGGCGTCCGGGGAGACGACGGTCAGCTTGTCGCGGTCGACCTTGTTGCCCACGTAGTCCGCGAGGAGCGGGAGGGCGAACAGGTGATCCACGGGGCCGTCGAAGAAGCCCTGGATCTGGTCGGTGTGCAGGTCGACGGTGAGGATGCGGTGCGCACCCGCCGTCTTCATCAGGTCCGCCACCAGCCGGGCCGAGATCGGCTCACGGCCGCGGTGCTTCTTGTCCTGCCGGGCGTAGCCGTAGAAGGGCACGATCACGGTGATCGAGCGGGCCGACGCGCGCTTCAGCGCGTCGATCATGATCAACTGCTCCATGACCCACTGGTTGATCGGGGCCGTGTGGCTCTGGATCACGAAGCAGTCCGCGCCGCGCACCGACTCCTCGAAGCGGACGTAGATCTCGCCGTTCGCGAAGTCGAAGGCCTTGGTCGGGACGACCCCGACACCCAGCTGGTGGGCGACCTCCTTGGCAAGCTCGGGGTGGGCGCGGCCGGAGAAGAACATCATCTTCTTCTCGCCGGTCGTCTTGATCCCGGTCACAGCACTGTCTCCTCAGAGGTCATTCAACTGGGTGTGCGTTTATCACGGTACGCCGTCCTGAACGCACCCGTTTCCGGTCAGTCTTCGTTCGCGTCCTGGCGGGAAGCGGTTTCCGCGGCCTTCGCCGCCGCGCTTCCCGGACGCTTGCGGGCCACCCAGCCCTCGATATTCCGCTGCTGGCCACGGGCCACGGCCAGCGAACCGGGCGGTACGTCCTTCGTGATCACGGAGCCGGCGGCGGTGTATGCGCCGTCCCCGACCGTGACAGGTGCCACAAACATATTGTCCGACCCTGTACGGCAGTGCGACCCGACGGTGGTGTGATGTTTCGCCTGTCCGTCGTAGTTGACGAAGACGCTGGCGGCACCGATGTTGCTGTAGTCGCCGATCGTCGCGTCCCCGACATAGGAGAGGTGCGGGATCTTCGTCCCCTCCCCGATCGTCGCGTTCTTCGTCTCGACGTATGTCCCGATCTTGCCCTTCGTGCCCAGCCGGGTGCCCGGACGGAGATAGGCGTACGGCCCGACGCTCGCCCCCGGGCCGATGTGCGAGCTGACGGAGACGGTGTTGTCGACGCGGGCGCCGGCCTCGACGACGGTGTCCGTCAGCCGGCTGTTGGGGCCGACCTCGGCGCCCTCGCCGATGTGCGTGGTGCCGTGCAGCTGGGTGCCGGGGTGGACGATCGCGTCCTGGTCGAAGGTGACCTCGACGTCGATCCAGGTCGTCGCCGGGTCGACGACGGTGACCCCGCCGAGCATGGCCTCGGTCAGCAGCCGGTCGTTGAGGATGCGGCGCGCCTCGGAGAGCTGCACGCGGTTGTTGATGCCGGCGATCTCGCGGTGGTCGCCCGCGACGGAGGCGCCGACCCGGTGCCCGGCCTCGCGCAGGATGCCGAGGACGTCGGTGAGGTACTCCTCGCCCTGGCTGTTGTCCGTCCGCACCTTCCCCAGCGCGTCCGCGAGCAACTGACCGTCGAACGCGAAGACTCCGGAGTTGATCTCGCGGATCGCCCGCTGCGACTCGGAGGCGTCCTTGTGCTCGACGATCGCGGTCACGGCACCGGAGGCGCCGTCGCGCACGATCCGGCCGTAGCCGGTGGCGTCCGGGACCTCGGCGGTGAGCACGGTCACGGCGTTGCCGTCGGCGATGTGGTTCGCGGTGAGTTCGCGCAGGGTCGCGCCGCGGAGCAGGGGGGTGTCGCCGCAGACGACGACGACGGTCCCGTCGACGCTTCCGAGTTCCTCCAGCGCCATCCGTACGGCGTGCCCGGTGCCGTTCTGCTCGGCCTGGACCGCGGTCCGCACTCCGGGGTCGGTCTCGCCGAGGTGGGCGGTCACCTTCTCGCGGGCGTGCCCCACGACGACCACCAGGTTCTCCGGCTCCAACTCGCGGGCGGCGGCCAGTACATGACCGACGAGGGTGCGGCCACAGATCTGGTGCAGGACCTTCGGTGTGGCCGACTTCATACGGGTGCCCTCACCCGCTGCGAGGACGACGACGGCTGCCGGGCGAATGGCGCTCACGGGTATGCCCTTCGGCTTCGGAATGCTGGGGGGTGGACATTCGCAGGATACCGGGGCGTTTCATGGGGGACATGGGAGTAGGCCCTGACAGTGCTGTCAGGGCCTGAAGTGGGTTGCTGGAAGAGGCTGTTGCTCCCCCGCCAGGACTCGAACCCGGACAAATGGCACCAAAAGCCACGGTGCTGCCAATTACACCACGGGGGATCAAACTCGTTTGAACCGGACATTTATCCTGGTCGCCGAGTGGGCAACCAACACTATGCCGTACCGGATGCCCTCCGTGCGACGGCACTTCTCCGCGGTGATCGGTTTCGTCATTGTTCGATTACGCGCAGTGGTGTAGGCAACTCGTCGAAACTCGACGGAAAAGCGGGGCCCGCCGCCCGTAGGCTGGAGGCATGACCACGACGGGGGAAGAGCACGCCAGGGCCCGGGGAGGGCCGTGGTGGTGGACCAGGTGGCGTAGCGCGGTTCTCGATGCGGGGCTCGCCGTCGGCTCCGCGGCGGAGTGCGGGGCGGAGGGGATCCGGTTCGCGCACGACGCGGGGGTCCCGGCGGCCGTGGGCGTCGTCTTCGGCGTGCTGGCCGGGTCGACGTTGGTCGTGCGGCGGAAGTGGCCCATCGCCGTCGTACTGGTGTCCATTGCTATCACTCCGGCCCAGATGGGCTACCTGATGGGCATCGTCGGCCTCTACACCCTCGCCGCCTCCGAACTGCCGCGCAGGATCATCGGGTCGCTGGCCGGGATGTCCTTCCTCGGCATGCTGATCGTCATGTTCGTGCGAGTACGGCAGGACACCCAGCGCGGGAGCTGGGAACTCGGGGACTGGTTCGTCCCGTTCGCCTCGATCACCACCGCGGTCGGGATGACCGCGCCGCCCGTGCTGCTCGGGCTCTACGTCGGGGCCCGGCGCCGTCTGATGGAGAGTCTCCGGGAGCGGGCCGACAGCCTGGAGCGGGAGTTGCAGCTCCTTGCGGAGCGGGCCGAGGAGCGGGCCGAGTGGGCGCGGGGCGAGGAGCGGACCCGGATCGCGCGGGAGATGCACGACGTCGTGGCGCACCGGGTGAGCCTGATGGTGGTGCATGCGGCTGCCTTGCAGGCGGTCGCGCGGAAGGATCCGGAGAAGGCCGTCAAGAACGCGGCCCTTGTGGGGGACATGGGGCGGCAGGCGCTGACCGAGTTGCGGGAGATGCTCGGGGTGCTGCGGAGCGGGGACGGGACGGGTGCGCGGGAGCGGGCCGCCGTGCCGCTGGTCGCGGTGGGGGTGGCCGCCGCCGTTGCGGCCTCGCGGGTCGTGGACGACGAGGGCGGGGGCGACGGGCCGTGTCTCTCGGACGTGGACGAGCTGCTCGGGCAGTCCGCCGCCGCGGGGATGGCCGTCGATCTGTCAGTGGAGGGCGAGACCCGGTCGTACGCGGCGGAGATCGAGCAGACCGCCTACCGGGTGGTGCAGGAGGCGTTGACGAACGTCCACAAGCACGCGGCCGGAGCGAAGACGCACGTACGGCTCGCGCACCGGGTGTCGGAGATCGCGATGCAGGTCGAGAACGAACCGCCGCCCGAGCTCGCGTCCGCCTCGGCGGCCCGGCTGCCGTCCGGGGGCAACGGGCTGGTCGGCATGCGGGAGCGGGTTCTGGCGTTGGGCGGGGTGTTTGTTTCGGGGCCCACGGATGCGGGTGGATTTCGGGTTTCGGCGGTAATTCCGGCGGTTTGAGGTGTGTGGTCGCCGGTCCTTGGTGGTGGGTCGGTGCCGCGTCGGGGGGTGTCCGTCCTCGGAACGGCCCGGATTCGGTCGCTCAAGATCGTGGCGGTGTTGACGCGCCAACCGCTGCGGGCGGACACCCCCCCGACCCGGCACCTTCTCGCCGTACGCGGCCTACGGTCCGCTGCGGACGCCGCTCGGTCCCCGGCCGTCCCAGTGGTGGAAGCCCGTCGCCGTCTGCTGGGCGCGGGTCAGCCCGCTGCCAGTCGTACCGGCTCTATGCCCGAGATCAGGGACGCGAGGGCCTGGTCGATGTCCGGGCCCAGGTACCAGTCGCCGGTGTGGTCGAGGGCGTAGACCCGGCCCTCGGCGTCGATGGCCAGGAGGGACTGGGTGTCGGGTTCCTCGCCGAGTGGGCTGACGTCGGTGTCCAGGGCGCGGCCCAGGTCGCCGAGCGTGCGGGCCATGTGGAGGCCGTGCAGCGGGTCCAGGTGGAGTGCGGCGGGGGCGATCTGGCGGCCGGGGCCGGTGGGTGCGATGCGCAGGCCGCCGAACTCGGCCCAGGCCTCGACCGCCGCCGGGAACACTGCGTGCTGGTGGCCGGCGGGCGAGGTGTGTTCGCGCAGGGTGTCCGCCCAGATCTCGGCCTGCTTTATGTCCCAGCGGCCGGGCTGCCAGCCGGCGGCGCGCAGGGCGGCGTCGACGGGTACGGAGAAGCGCGTGGAGGAGTGGCGGTCGGGGTGCATCTGCCCTTCGATCGTCGGCGTCAGGGACGGTGGTGCTGGTGGTGCTGGTGGTGCTGGTGGTGAGGTGCGGGGGTGCGGGGGTGCGGGGGTGCGGGGGTGCGGTGGTGTTGGTCCGTGTGGTGCGGGGGATGGGGGTCAGCCGGTCTCCGTCGCGGGGTCCACGATGCGGACGCCGAAGTGGGCGCTGAGGGCTGCGCAGGCCCGGCAGGGGGCGGCGAAACTGCCGTGCAGGGGGTCGCCGTCCTCGCGAATGCGGCGGGCGGTGAGCTTGGCCTGCTTGAGGGTCTTGCGGGCCTCGCCGTTGGTCATCGGCTTGCGCGCGGCGCGCCTGCTGCGCTCGGCGTCGGCGGCGGCGATGTGGCGGGAGATCAAGATCGCCTCGGCGCAGCGGCCGGTGAAACGGTCGCGCTGGGCGCTGGTGAGGGTGTCGAGGAAGTCCTGTACCAGTGGGTGCAGGGCGGGCGGCTGGTCGCCTCGCGCGGCGGTGCCGGTGAGTGTGGTCGCGCCGCGTACGGAGAGGGCGGCGGCGACGGTCGGAAGTATGCCGTCGCGGCGGTGGTTGAGGGCGGGCACCTGCCGTCCCTCGGTGGCGCTCCAGCCGACCCTGGGGTCGCCAGAAGGCCCGGTGTGCGCCCCGGTGTGCGGTCCCGTCTGCGTCGCGTTCATGATCGTCATCCCCTCCCGAGCATCCCCCGGCGGGTCTCAGAGTGCCAAATGCCGTGGCGGGTGCGGTAGCTGGGGCGGTGCGACACGCCAGGGCTTCGGCGGGCTGTCACGGCGGGGTGACGGCAGGTCACGGAAGTGAAGGTCCGGTGAGGGGCGCCGACGACCGCTGCCGGTGACCCGTGCCGCCGTACCGCATAGGCTGTCCGCACCGCGATCCACGCGGCCGACGCGTGGAGACAGTCGAACGAAGACGTCAAGAAGACGAGACAGTCGATACGGGGCGCAGTGGGGCGAGTTGGACATTCGCCTGCTGTGAATCGTACTGAATGCCGCAGGGGGCAACCGCCATGACGACAGGTCGGCTCGGGCAACAAGCCGCGCCACCGAACGCGGCCTACGCCGGGCAGGTCGTGCACTTCCCGGACCCGGTCCGGGCGGCCCGTCACCCGAGAGGGGTGCGGATGGACGAGCGCGGCTACCCCGACTTCTCGCCGTACGCGCGCGCGGCCGCGGAGATCGCCGAGCCCCCGGAGGGCTTCGGGGTCGACGAACTGCGCCTGACGGACTACGTGTCGGCGAACGCGGCCCTGGCGGCGGCCGGGCACCAGCTGTGGGACACGGTGCCCGCGGTGGCCACCCCGCACGGCTGGACCTGGCACCACGTGGTCGGCACCCGGCGCCTCGAACTCGTCCCCGTCGAGGTCAAGGCGCTGCTGCGGCACCACGGCGGGATCGCCACGGCGGCCGTCGACCACAACAAGCGCGGCACCCGACCGCTCCAGGAGACCCGGCCCGCGCACTTCGGCCTGCCGAAGTCGTCGCTCGCGGTGACCGAGGCGCAGGTGCAGGGCGTCGAGGAGGACCTCGGCTACCGACTCCCGGGCGCCTACCGGTCGTTCCTCAAGGCGGCCGGCGGCAGCGCGCCTATCGGCACCGCGCTGGACGCCGAGTTGGGGCTCCTGATCGACCAGCCGTTCTTCACGGTCCGCGACGAGGCGGCCGTCAACGACCTCGTCTACGTCAACAAGTGCCTGCGCGACCACCTCACCAAGGACTACCTGGCCGTCGGCTTCGTCCAGGGCGGCCTGCTCGCCGTGAAGGTGAAGGGCCAGGCGCTCGGTTCGGTGTGGTTCTGCGCCTACGACGACGCCCGCGACGTCGACCCGTCCTGGGCTCCGGCCGACCGGGTGGAGCGGCTGCTGCTGCCCGCCGGGGGCGACTTCGACCAGTTCCTGGGCCGACTCGCGGGAAATCCACCGGAGTTGGAGACGGTGGCGAACCTGATGGTGGACGGCGGGTTCGCGCGATCGGTGCCGGTGTCTTCGGCCGCCGCGGTGGGGGAGTGAGCGACACGATGGTGACTTTCGCGCAGGCGCAGGAACGCGCCGAGGAATGGATCAACGGGGACGTGCCCTCGTACCAGCATCGCGAGGTGCGGGTGCGGGAGTTCGAACTCGGCTTCGTGGCCTGGGCCGAGGACCGTGCGGACGGCCCGCGTTCGGACGGGGGCGGGCAGCGGCTGGTGCTCGCCCGCGACAGCGGAGAGGCCACGCTGTGGCCCGCGCTGCCGGTGGGCGAGGTGATCCGCCGCTACGAGGAGGAGTACGGCCGCCCCGAGGAGGTCGCCGACGCGGTACCGGCGGCTCCCGCCCGGGTGGACCTCAACCAGACGTCGTTCCTGCTGAGTCCGCCGGAGTGGTTGCAGGAGGCGGCGGACAAGATCGGGATCCAGGATCGGCGGGGGGCTGGAACGGCTGGAACTCCGGTTGCGGGGGAGGGTGTTGGGGGTTCGGGCTCGGCTTCGCCCTCGCCCTCTGCGGGCTCGCGTTCGGGGTCGCTGCCGGAGACGCAGGCCGGGGTGCCGGCGGCTTCGTCCTGGCCGGATGCGGGCGGGGGCGCCGAGGCGCCGGGTGCGCCCGGTGTGCCGGCCGGGGCGACGCCGTGGGCGGGGACCGACACCAACGCCGATGCCGGCGAGGACCGTTCGGTACCACTGCCCGCGACCGTGTTCGCACCGCCGCTGAGCGAGCGTGAGGACGAGACCCCGGCCGATGCCGAGACCGCCTTGATGTCCGGCGGCAGTCAACTCCCGCCCACGGCAGTCGCATCGGCGCTGGGGGATGCCAACGCCCGTGGGGGAGCTGGAGGTTCGCGGGGGCAGGGGGGCGGGCCCGGCGGCTCTGGCGGCGCCGGTGTTACGCCGCCTCCGTCGTACGGGTATCCCCAGGGAGCCGCAGCCCAGGCGCCGGGTGGGCCCGGTCCGCAGGGGGCGCCCGGTCAGGCGTCGTCGTACGGGTACCCGCAGGGGGCGGGTGGTTCTGGTGCTCCGGGTGCTCCTGGCGGTCCCGGCGCGTCGCCTTCCGGTGGTCCGCAGGGTGGGTCCGGGGTGGATCCGTCGGCCTATGGGTATCCCCAGGCGCCGGGCGGTGCAGGCAACGTGCCGCACGCTCCCGGGAGTCCCGGTGCGCCGGGGCGGGTGCTCGCGCCCAACGCCGGGGACATCGCCGATGCCGCCACGAGCAAGGCGGCGCCTCCGCCGCGCCGGGCGCGGAGCGGTGGGTCGAACCCGCCGCCTCCGCCGGGTGCCCCGGGGACGCCGGGTGCGCGACCGGGCGGTACGCCTGCGGGGCCGCCGCCTGCGCCGCCCGCGGGCGGGTATGTGCCGACGCAGATGGTTCCGGGGCTCGGTCCGGAGGGGGCGGGTGCTCCGGGTGGTCCCGGTGGTTCCGGTGCGCCGAACACCCCCGGGGGGCCGCCTCCGGGTGGGGTTCACCAGGCCGCGACGATGTTCGCCGACCCGGGGCAGGGTGGGCCCGCGGGGCCGGGTGCTCCGCAGCCGCCGGGTGCCCCAGGCGTTCCCGGTGCTCCGGGTGCGCCCAAGCCGCCCGGTGCGCCCGGAGCGCCCGGCACGCCTCCGCCGCCGTACGTCCCCGGTGGCCCCGGCGCTCCCGCCCCGCAGGGCGGTGCCCCCGGTGCCGTGCATCGCGCGGAGACCATGCTGGCCGGGCCTCCGGCGGGTGGACCCGGTGCTCCTCCGGCGCCGCAGTTCCCGGGCGCGCCCGGTCCGTTGGGCGCTCCCGGTATGCCTCCGGGAGCCCCGCCGCAGCCGATGCCGCCCGGCGCGATGCCACCCCCGGGGCAGCAGGCAGCCGGCCACGGTCACCCCGCGCCTCCCGGGCCCGGTCAGCCGTTCCCCGGTCAGCAGCAGCCCGCCTACGGCTATCCGCAGCAGGGGCAGCCGACCGTGGGACCGGGCTATCAGGCCGTGTTGCGGTACCGCGCGCCGGACGGTTCCGAGCAGCAGGTGATCCGGCGGTCCGCGCCGGGGACGCCGCACCCGGAGTGGCAGATCTTCCACGAGCTGCGCGGCCTGAACATCCCGCCGGACCAAGTCCTGGAACTGCACACGGAGTTGGAGTCCTGTGAGCTGCCCGGTGCGTACTGCGCGCGGATGATCCGCGAGCAGTGGCCGCAGGCGCGGATCGCGAGCATCGCGCCGTACGGCACGGATCACACGAGCCGGCAGCAGGGGATGCGTGAACTCCTCGCCCACCAGGGCGAGTTGCACCAGGTGGCCGACGGGCCCGCCCGACTCGCCCCGGTGCGCGCGCCGTTGCCGCAGGTGCAGCCGACCCCGCCGATCCCGCCGGAGGCGATCGCGCAGGAGCTGGCGGGCGCGTTCGGGCCGGGAGTGTTCCGGTTCGAGCAGGCGGCGGTGTCCCGGCAGGGCGTGCCGCCGGTCGTGGCGCACACGCTGGTCGCGGCGGGGCTGCCGATGGACATGGGCCCGTTCTTCTGGGCGCAGGCCCAACCCGGCCGCCCGGTACCGACGTTGGCCGAACTCGCGCAGGAGCGCGGGGTGCGGCCGTCCGCCGACGCGGGCTCCTACCTGGTCATGGGCAGCGACTTCGGCAAGGCGATCTGCGTTCAGTACGGCACGGCGAACATCGTCGCGGTGCCCGTGGAGGCGGGGCCGGGCGGTGCTTCCGTACCGCCGCAGTTCGTGAACACGGGGCTGCCCGAGTTCGCGCGCTGTCTGGCGCTGCTCGGCCGGATGTGGCGGCTGAGGTACGGGCTCAACCAGGAGCAGGCGGGCCGCTGGACCGTCGACTTCCAGGCGCAGCTGGCCTCGCTGGACCCGGCGGCGCTCGGTTCGCCGGAGAGCTGGTGGTCGGTGCTGCTGGAGCAGATGTGGGACGGGCTGTTGTAGGGCCCGGTCGCTGAGCGAGGCGAAGGGGGCGGCCCCGGTCGGAGGACCGGGGCCGCCCCCTTCTTTTTGCCTGAGTGATGCCCGTGACCTGCACACGGAGTGTCGCGTTATGAACCCTTATGCCCGATACATCAAGATATGCGCGAAATCATCATTTCGTGTCCGTCGGGTGGAGAGGGGTTCCAGGGTGAGCAGCGCATCGGTGTCGCCACGTGGCTTCGTGGCAGTACGGGGGCGTGGCTACCGCCCCGCCCAGGTGGACGCGTACGCGGCGGCACTCTCGCGGCACCGGGACGCCGCGTGGGAGCGGGCCGCGCGGCTGACCGTACTGGCCAGGGACATGGAGGCGGAGGCCGAGCGGCTGCGGGAGACGGTGGCGCGGCTCGCCCCGCAGACGTACGAGACGCTCGGCGAGCGGGCGCGCCGGCTGTTTCAGCTGGGGGAGGAGGAGGCCGCCGCCGTACGGGAGTCCGCGCGGCGTTCGGCGCGCGAGCAGGTCGCGCTGGCCGAGGCGCACGCCGCCGGCGTACTCCAAGAAGCGCGGGAACAGGCGGACGCGCTCCGCGCGGAGGCGGAGGAACGTGCCCGGCAGCGGCTCCTCGCGGCCCGCGCCGAGGCCGACGACCTCCGGATCGGCGCCCGGCGCGAGGTGAAGGAGGGACGCACGGAGGCGCTCGCCGCGTTGCGCGAGGTACGGCAGCGCACCGCCGGGATGCTGGGTGAGCAGGCCAAGGAGCACGCCGAGCGCTGGGCCGAGGCGGAGCGCTTCGCGGAGCAGCGGCTGGCCGCGGTGGACGCGCAGTGCGCCGAGCGGGTGGCCCGTGCGGAGGCTGCGCTGGCCGAGGCGGAACAGGCTTTCGCCGAGGCCGAGTTGTCGGACCGGCGCCGGCAGGAGGAGGCCACGGAGCGGGCGGCCGAGGTGGTCGCGGAGGCGCGGGTGCGGGCGGAGCGGATCGCTCGGGACACCGAGCGGGTGCTGCGCGAGCACGGGGAGACGTGGGACGACGTGCAGGCGCACATGGATCATGTGCGGAGCAGTTTGACCGCGCTGACCGGGCGGGCGCCGGCTGAGTGACGGCGGGCCCGGTTGTGGTCGTGCGCGGGCCGGTGGGGGCTTGTCGCGCCCACACGGCGGAGCCGCAGATCGACACAGCCCCGCGCCCCCGAGTGGGGACAGTTGTCCGGCGTTCTGAGTTACGGATGATCTGCGCAGCACGGTGTGGGGTTGGGGACTTCGAAGGGGGCCAGGGTGTTGCCCGCCGCCGGGACCAGTGCCAGTACCAGTTCGCCCTCGCGCCATTCGGGTCGTACGTGGTCCTGCGTGTGTACGGGTGTCGTCGGGGCCGGAGGCCCGCCCGAGGTGGCGCCGACCACGGTCACCCGGTCGATGGCCGACAGCGCCAGCAGGTCGGACAGGGGGATCGTCCCCGTGAGGTGTTCCGCGCCGGGGAACAGGACCGCCCGGCCCGAGCGACGGGCGGTGTGTTCGGCGGCTGCCCGGGCGGCGGCTTCCCGATCGCCCCGCGGAGCCTGGGACTCTGTGAGGTGCCGCCAGGCGGCCGCGGCCGACGCGCCGTCCGGCAACTCCAGGGACACGGCCGTCCCCCGGCGCGCGTCCGTGCGGATCAGGTGGGTGCAGGCGACCGTCCCCGGGGGAAGCGCGAGGGTGCTCATGAGCTCGCGGACGAGGTGGTCGGCCTCGCGGAGGGTCGTCGTGCCGGCGTCCACGCCGAGGACGGGGTGGACGCCGGACGGGTCGTAGGACGTGCTCATGCGGGGAGGACCCACATCGGGTTGGAGTAGAACCAGAGGTCCTTCCACGGGTCGGCGTCGCCGAGGACGTCCATCGCGGGGCCCACGGGGTCTACGGCAGCGCCGTTGAGGCCGACGGCGGAGCGGTTGCCGTCGGTGCCGCGGAGGCGGACGTAGACCGGCTTGTCGAGGCGGCCGAGGGAGTACGTGAGGCGGACGGTGCCGGTGGACCTGTCCATCTCGAAGGACTTGACGACCTTCGTGGTGGGGGTGGAGAAGGTGTCCTTGTCCGCGACCGGTCCCGTCACATCGCCCTGGATGACGTCGACGCGGGCCAACGAGGGCTGGAACTGCGCCCAGTTGGGGCCGTTGGACAGGCTGATGCGGATGACCAGGTCGACCTGGGCGCCGCGGCGGGCGTGCAGCGCGCCGCCGAGGGTGACCTCGCGGCCACCGGCCGAGAGGCGGGCGTCGAGGCCGCTGATCAGGCCGCCGTGGTCGACCCAGACGCGGCCCGCGCGGATGCCGTCCATGACCGCCTTGTACGAGAAGGAGGCCGCGCCGACGTGGGTGCGGGAGTACTGGCCGGGCCAGAAGTCGGTGTCGGTGAGGCTGACGCCGGTGCCGTAAACGGGGTCCTCGTAGCGGCCGTTGGCGTTGAAGTCGCCGCCCGGGCCGCGTACGGCGGTGTCCGCGTACACGTTGTGGGAGTCGGAGTTGGCGGTGATCCACCAGGGCTTGCCCTCGGCGAGGAGGCTGTCCCACAGGCCGCCGACCGTGGCCGTCATCCAGTCGAAGCCGCCCCAGGTGCGGTAACTCTCCAGCGGGTAACCGGGGAAGGAGTCGGCGCTGGGGCTGTTGTCGTAGATGCCGCGTCCGCTGCCCGGGCCGTTCGGCTTGGGGATGCCGCCGGCCTGGTGGCCGGGGGCGCCCTCCATTCCGACGGCGATGGTGGGCTGCGCGTCGCGCCAGCCGCGGATCTCGTGAGGGGAGTCGATGCCCTTGCGCGCCGGGTGGTTGGCGAGGAAGAGCGCGTCCTTGACCTTGCGGCGGCGGACCTGGTCGGCGAGGAAGTTGACGCCCGCGATGGCGAGGGCCTCGTTCGCGGGCGAGTTGCCGCTCGCGTTCTTCACGCTGCCGTCGAAGGAGTTCTCGAACTCCTTGAGCACGGCGACCTCGTTGGAGCCGGGGTGCACGAACACCGTGCCGTGCTCGGCGCCCGGGATGTTCCACTCCAGGCCCTGGAAGACGAGGGTGTCGTCGGTCTTGTCACGGGCGTCGACGATATCCGGATTGACCTTCTCCACACCGATCTTGGCGTGCGTGACACTGCCGTGGTCGGTGATGACCATCCAGTCCAGACCGTGCGCGTTCGCCTGGCGTACGTGGTCGATGACCCGGTACTTGGCGTCGCTGCTGTACTGCGTGTGGATGTGGTGGTCGCCGGCCAGCCACAGGTAACCGCCGTTGCCCTTCGAAGACTTGGCCGCGGAATGCTGCACCGACGCGGCTGCCTCCCCCGCGCCGGCGAGCACGCTGCCTGCCGCGAGTCCCGCGCCCAGCAGTCCGGTTCGGCGCAGCATGCCCCGCCGCGACAGCTGACCGGGCGTCAACTCCTCGTCGGGAACGGAGGTGTCGAGGACGGGCGGCAGCGAGGTGGCGGCCTCGTCCCCGTGATGGTGATGGTGGTGGTGACCGTGGTCGCCGTGACTGTGGCCGTGGCTCATGTTCAACTCCCGCTGAATGCAGGGACCTTCACGCTCGGACGTGCAGAGTCTGGAAAGGAGCGGTGAACAGCGGGAGTCGAGGTGGTGGTGCGGCAAAGAACGAGTCATGCACGGCTATGACACCGGTCATGCGGGGCTTTCCGGCGCTCGTCCTCCGCTCCCGCGTACTGCTCACCCTTCGCCCCTGCGCACCGCGCCCGCCAGGATCCACCCCTCCATCGCCTCGTACCGCCTGCGCTGTTCCTCCTCCTTCTTCCGCCCCGAGGCGACCGTGCCGAGCCAGCCGCAGACGAAGCCGAGCGGGATGGTGACGAGCCCGGTGGTCGTGAACGGGAACCAGTTGAAGTCGGCGCCCGGGAAGGCTGCGGCCGGCGAACCGGAGACCAGATTGGTGCCCGGCATCAGCAGCAGCACCCCGAGCGTGCCGCCAATGAGCGTGCTGAGCAGGCCGGTTCGGGTGTAGCGGCGCCAGAAGAGGCTGTAGACGAGGGCGGGCGCTATGGCCGAGGCGCCCAGGCAGAAGGACAGCGTGACCAGGGGCTGCAGGCTCCGGTGCTGGACCAGCGTCGCCAGCACGATCGCCGGAACGCCCACCGCCAGCGCCGAGTAGCGGGCCAGCGTCATCTCGCGGCGCACCGGCATCTCCTCGACGCGGGCCGCGAAGACGTCGTGGGCAAGGGAGTTGGCGCAGGCGAGGATCATCCCGGCGACCGAGGCGAGCAGGGTCAGGAACACGGCCGTGGTGACGGCGGTGAACAGCAGGGTCTCCGCCGTCGACACGTCCGCCCCGAACACCGCCCGCGAGCCCAGCAGATACGCCGTGTTGCCCTGCGGATCGGCCCGCGCGATCGCCGCCCGCCCGAGCAGCGCCGTGGCACCGAACCCGACGACCGTCACGATCACCACGAAGAGCGCCACGCTCGACACCGCCCACGACATCGACCGCCGCACCTGCCGGGCGCTCGACGCGGTGTACATGCGCATCGTGATGTGCGGGAGGCAGGCGCCCCCGAGCACGACGGTCAGCTGCGAACTGATCATGTCGAGTCGGGGACTCGGACCACCGGCGAACTCGAGGCCCGAGTGAAGGAAGGCGGTTCCGACCCCGCTCCGCCGCGCGGCCGTGTCGAAGAAGAGCCCCAAGTCCCAGTGAAAACGCTGTAGTACGAGTACGGCGATCACGGCCCCCGACCCGATCAGCATCACGATCTTCAGGATCTGGATGAGAGCGGTGCCCTTCATGCCGCCGATCGCCGCGTAGCTGATCATCAGCACCCCCAGGCCGATGATGCAGCCGGTCTGCAGGGACTCGCCGGAGAACCCGAGGATGAACGCCAACAGCTGCCCCGCGCCCGCGAGTTGGACCAGCATCAGCGGCAGCAGCGCCGTGATGGTCACCGCGCACGCGACCATCCGCACGGACCGCCCCGGCATCCGCCGGGCGAACGCGTCGCCCATCGTGAACCGGCCCGCGTTGCGCAGCGGTTCGGCCAGCAGGAACATCAGCAGCATCAGCGACAGCGCCGTACTCAGCGCCAGCACCACCCCGTCGTAGCCGTACAGGGCGATCACCCCGCCCGTGCCCAGCACGCTCGCCGCGGAGATGTAATCACCCGCTATGGCAAGGCCGTTGCGCAGCGGCGAGAGGGAGCCGTACCCCGTGTAGAACTCGTCGAGGTCGTCGCGGTCGGGCCCGGTCATCACACACAGCAGGAGCGTGAGGGTGGCGACGGTGGTGAAGGCGACGAGCGACGTGGTCTGCGACGCGGGGTCGCGGAACCCGGTCATCGTGCCGCCTCCCGTCTGGCGTCCAGTTCGGCCTGCTTGCGGATGCGGTCCGCGAGGGGGTCCACACGCCGCCGGGCCGTGTGCTCGTAGAGCGCTATCGCCAGCCAGGTGACGGGGAGTTGGACCAGCGCGAGCAGCAGCCCGGTGGGCACACCGGCGACGACGGTGCTCGACATCAGCGGGGGCGCGAACGCGGACAGGGCCAGGAACAGGCAGAAGTAGCCGAGCGCGGTGAGCGACGCCACGCGCCGCTGCCGCCGGTACGCGCCGCGCAGGACGCGCAGATCACGGTGGTTGCCGAGGGCGGGGCGCCGGGGCGGGCGACGGCGTTCGGGTGGTGGCGGGGGCGGTTGCCAGGGGTAGGTGAGGCGGGGCGGGGCCGGGGTGTGCGAGTCACGCGGGGCGTGCGGATCGTACGGGTACGGGGCGTGCGAAGCATGTGGCGGGTAAGGGGCGTGCGGGTACGGGGCGTGCGAGTCATGCGGGTCGTACGGGTCGTACGGGTAGTGCCGGGCGGATGAATCATGCGGAGGGTACGGGTCCTTGGACATCCCGTGCTCCTTGCGTGGCTCGGGTCCGTGGCGGCGGACCGCAGGGAGTTGGGCGGAGCGGGTCACGCATGTTACTCGCCGGTTGGGGGGTGTGGGTGCTTTTCGCCGGACTGGGCGGTTGGTATGCGCTTACCCCGTCAACGGCCGCTGACCTCGGATGTTGCCCGGGTCGAGCAACTCGCCACGCCTCACTGCTCCTTGAGCACCGGAAACCGCCGAGGCGCCAGAAACAGCAGCACCAGGAAGGCCACCGCGGCGGCGATGCCCGCCCCGACGTACACCGCGTGCACCGCATCCGCGATGGCCCGTCGGGTCCCCTCCGGCACCGCACCACCGTCCAATCCCCGCGTCACCGAGTCCAGATCGCTCGCGCCGCCCAGCCGCGACGCCAACACCCCGTTGGCCACGGCGCCGAAGACGGACGCGCCGATCGTCTGGCCGGTCTGGCGGCAGAAGAGGACGGACGCGGTCGTCACGCCCCGCTCCTCCCAGCCGACCGTCGACTGCACCCCTACGATCAGCGGGAGTTGGAAGAGTCCCAGGGCCGCGCCGAGCAGCAGCATCAGGACCATCGGCTGCCAGGCGGCGCCCGGATACGGCAGGAACGGGAACGCGAACAGGATCAGCGTCGCCGCTCCGATCCCGAGCGTCGCCGTGTTGCGGAAACCGATCCGCCGGTACACGTGCTGGCTGAGCGCCGCCGACACCGGCCAGCTCAACGTCCATACGGAGAGCACGAATCCGGCCGCCACGGGCGCCAGGCCCAGTACCGACTGCGCGTACGTCGGCAGGAACACGGTCGGCGCCACCATCAGCAACCCCAGCGCGCCCAGAGCCAGGTTGACGGCCGCGATCGTACGGCGCCGCCACACCCACCCGGGGATGATCGGCTCCGCCGCCCGGCGTTCGATCGCCACGACGACTCCGGCCAGGGCAAGTCCCGTACCGAACAAGGCGATTGAGGGTGCCGACAGCCAGGGCCAGGCCACCCCGCCCTGCACGAGTGCCGTGATCAGGACTCCTCCGCACGCGAACACGGCCAGCGCGCCCGCCCAGTCGACGCGCGGGCGGGAGGCGCGGGTGCGTTGCGGTTCGTGGAGGTAACGGACGATCAGCCACAACGCCACCGCCCCGACGGGGAGGTTGACGAGGAAGATCCAGCGCCAGCCCGCGTACGCGGCGAGCAGCCCGCCCACACCGGGGCCCGCGATCGCCGACACCGCCCACACCGTGGACAACTTCGACTGGATCTTGGGACGTTCGCTGAGCGGGTACAGGTCGGCGGCCAGGGTCTGGACCGTGCCCTGCAACGCTCCGCCGCCCAGGCCCTGTACGACGCGGAACGCGATCAGCGCGCCCATGCTCCAGGCCACCGAGCACAGCAGCGAACCGGCGAGGAAGACCGCCGCACCCGTGATCAGCACCGGCTTGCGGCCGAAGGTGTCGGAGAGCTTGCCGTAGACGGGCAGGGTGACCGTCACGGCCAGCAGATAGCCGGAGAACAGCCACGAGAAGACGGAGAAGCCGCCGAGATCGCCGACGATCTGCGGTACGGCCGTGGAGACGATGGTGGAGTCGAGGGCGGCCAGCGCCATCGCGAGCATGAGGGCCGCTACGACGGCGCCCCGGCGCCGGTCGGGAGGGGCCGGCGTGGGCTGCTCGGCCGCCTCGGGCCGTATCTCGGCGTCGCTGGCGCTGTCGGTGTCGGTGTCCCCCTGGTCCACAGGATTCCTTTCCCCTTGCACCTATCTGCCGCGCACCAGCTTCCCACTTGAGCCTCACGTAGCGGCAGGGTGGACGCTGAGCGGGCCGGTGGGTGGACCGGACCCCGAGATCGACTCCACCCGGCGGTGGAGAGCCCCTAGGGGTGCCTCCCCACTACGGCCCGGGGACGGTTCGTCCCGGCGGAGGAGGAGAAGGGCCGGGGGCCGTCCTTAACCTGGCTTTATGCCGCTGGGGGGCGGCAGACCGAACTGCCGAGGGTGGGGTTTTCCCCCGGGAAAGACTGCGCTGAGCACCAGCGCGCCGGACCCCCTCCCGCCGCCAGACTCATCGTCGTAACCAGTTGAAACACCTCGACCGGACACCGGCACGCTCGTTCGCCGACCGACTTAGGAGACATACCGTGACATCGGCTGTGACCATTCCCAGGCACGGGGGTACTGGAGGGCGTACGGCCGTTGCCGCGCGAGCGCGGCAGGTCGTCAAGGCCTACGGCGCCGGGGAGACCCGCGTCGTCGCCCTCGACCATGTCGACGTGGACGTCGCCCGCGGCCAGTTCACCGCGATCATGGGCCCTTCGGGGTCCGGCAAGTCCACCCTCATGCACTGCCTCGCCGGGCTCGACACCGTGACCTCCGGACAGATCTACCTGGACGAGACCGAGATCACCGGCCTCAAGGACAAGAAGCTCACGCAGCTGCGCCGGGACCGGATCGGGTTCATCTTCCAGGCGTACAACCTGCTGCCGACGCTGAACGCGCTGGAGAACATCACCCTCCCCATGGACATTGCCGGCCGCAAGCCCGACAAGGGGTGGCTGGCGCAGGTCGTGGAGACCGTCGGGTTGTCGAGCCGGCTCAAGCACCGGCCCAACCAGCTCTCCGGCGGACAGCAGCAACGCGTCGCTGTGGCACGGGCGTTGGCGGCCCGGCCCGAGATCATCTTCGGTGACGAGCCGACCGGAAACCTCGACTCCCGTGCGGGAGCGGAGGTGTTGGGCTTCCTGCGCCGCTCCGTCGACGACCTCGGCCAGACCATCGTGATGGTCACGCACGACCCGGTGGCCGCCTCGTACGCGGACCGTGTGCTGTATCTCGCGGACGGCCGGATCGTCGACGAGATGTTCAAGCCGACCGCCGACGCCGTCCTCGACCGCATGAAGGACTTCGACGCGCGGGGGCGTACGTCATGACTGTCATGAAGACCTCGATGCGCAACTTCTTCGCGCACAAGGGGCGGATGGCGCTATCGGCGACAGCCGTGCTGCTGTCGGTGGCGTTCGTGTGCGGCACGCTGGTGTTCACCGACACGATGAACACGACCTTCGACAAGCTCTTCGCGGCCACCGCCTCCGACGTGACAGTGCTGCCGAAGACGGCCAAGGCCGACGGCAGCACCCCGCAGAACGGTCTGCCCGAGTCGCTGCCGGCCTCCGTGCTGGCGCGGACGGCCAAGGCCTCGGGCGTCAAGTCCGTTGAAGGCGCCGTCAGTTCGATGAACGTGACCGTCGTCAACAGCGCCAACAAGAACATGGGCTCCTCCACCGGCGCGCCCACCATCGCGGGCAACTGGACGAAGAACGACCTGCGTTCGATGGAGATCACCTCCGGACACGCCCCGCGCGGCCCGACCGAGACCATGGTCGACTCCGACACCGCCGACAAGCACCACCTGAAGCTGGGCGACTCGCTGCGCACCATCTCGCAGACCGGTGACTTCACCGCGAGGATCGTCGGCATCGCCACCTTCAAGGTGACCAACCCCGGTGCGGCCGTCGTCTACTTCGACACCGCCACCGCGCAGCGCGAACTCCTGGGCGCCACCGGCCGGTTCACCCAGATCGGCGTCACCGCCGCGAGCGGTGTGACCGACGCGCAGCTCAAGCAGAACGTGGCGCGGACCCTCGCGTCGACGGGGACGTACAAGATCCAGACGGCCAAGGAGAACGCCGACGAGAACCGTCAGGGCGTCGGCCAGTTCATGAACGTCATCAAGTACGCCATGCTCGGCTTCGCCGGGATCGCGTTCCTGGTGGGCATCTTCCTGATCATCAACACCTTCTCGATGCTGGTCGCCCAGCGGACCCGCGAGATCGGCCTGATGAGGGCGATCGGTTCCTCCCGCAAGCAGGTCAACCGCTCGGTGCTGGTCGAGGCGACCCTGCTCGGGATCGTCGGCTCCGTCCTCGGTGTCGGAGCCGGTGTCGGCATCGCCGTGGGCCTGATGAAGCTGATGGGCGCGGCGGGCATGGACCTGTCGACGCGGGACCTGACGGTGAAGTGGACCACCCCGGTGCTCGGCCTGCTCCTCGGCGTGATCGTCACCATCCTCGCCGCCTATCTCCCGGCCCGCCGGGCCGGCAAGGTCTCCCCGATGGCCGCGCTGCGCGACGCCGGTACGCCGGCCGACGGCAAGGCAGGCTGGGTACGCGGCCTGATCGGCCTGGTCCTCACGGGGGCGGGTGTCGCGGCGCTGTTCGCGGCGGCCACCGCGAAGAAGGCGACGGACGGTTCGCTGGTGCTCGGCGCGGGTGTCGTGCTCTCGCTGATCGGCTTCGTGATCATCGGTCCGCTGCTGGCCAACGGGGTCGTCCGGGTGATCAGCGTGGTCCTGCTGCGGGCATTCGGGCCGGTGGGGCGCCTCGCCGAACGCAACGCGCTGCGCAACCCCAGGCGTACGGGTGCTACGGGTGCGGCCCTGATGATCGGCCTCGCGCTGGTCGCCTGCCTGTCGGTGGTCGGCTCCTCGATGGTCGCCTCGGCGACGAGCGAACTCGACAAGTCCGTGGGCGCCGACTTCATCGTCCAGGGCAACCAGCGGATCGTCCCGCAGGCGGAGAAGGCGATGGAACAGGCACCCGACCTCGTCCACGTCACCCGCTACAAGGACATCGACGCCACCCTCACCTCGCCCGACGGCCAGAAGGACACCGACGGCATCACCGCCGCCGACCCGTCCTACGCCCAGGACCTGCGCCGGGCCACCACGGCCGGCGATCTGTCCGCCGCCTACGGCACCAACGCGATGTCGGTCGGCTCCAAGTACGCCAAGAAGCACGGCGTCCATCTCGGCGACACGATCAGCGTCGCCTTCAAGGGCGGCTCGACGGCGAAGCTCAAGGTCGCGGCCATCACGGACGACGACGTCGCCATCGACCACGGCGCCCGCTACACCAGCATCGCGACGATGCAGAAGTACCTCCCGGCCGACAAGGTCCCGCCGAACGAGATCATGTTCGCCAAGGCCAAGGACGGCCAGGAGAAGCAGGCGTACGCGGCCCTGAAGAAGGCCATGGAGCCCTACCCGCAGTACCAGGTGCGCGACCAGACCGACTACAAGCAGGAACTGAAGGACCAGATCGGCCAGCTCCTGAACATGGTCTACGGCCTTCTCGCCCTCGCGATCATCGTGGCGGTCCTGGGAGTCGTGAACACCCTGGCCCTGTCGGTCGTCGAGCGGACCCGGGAGATCGGCCTCATGCGGGCGATCGGCATGTCCCGCCGCCAGCTCCGCCGCATGATCCGCATGGAGTCGGTCGTGATCGCCCTCTTCGGAGCGCTGCTCGGCCTGGGCCTCGGGATGGGCTGGGGCGCGACCGCCCACCAGCTCCTCGCCCTGGAGGGGCTGAAGGTCCTGGAGATCCCCTGGGGCACGATTGTCGCGGTCTTCGTCGGATCGGCGTTCGTGGGACTGTTCGCGGCCCTGATCCCGGCGTTCCGGGCGGGCCGGATGAACGTCCTGAACGCGATCGCCACGGAATAGCCACCGCCCACGGGGGAGCCCGGCGCCGAGAAGTCACGGGGGACTTCTCGGCGCCGGGTTTGTTTTTGTCTTTGAAGGTTGCCCATTTGACCGACCGAGTCGGGTGGTGGGTGAGCATGGGCCCGGGGGCCAGGGGGCAGAGCACCCTGGTACGCGGGCATCGACCCCGGGTGCGGCGCCACCGTCGTACGCTGGAAGCCCCCGGCCCCACACCGCGCGTCGGGCCCTTCGTGTTGCCCACCCCCCGGACGGAAGCGCCCCTCCATGAGTCTGCACGGTCTGCTCGACGCCGTAGTCAAGGACCCCGCCCTCGCGGAAGCGACCAGGGCGGCGGCCGACGGCAACCGCATGCACGTCGACCTGGTCGGTCCTCCGGCGACCCGCCCCTTCGCCGTCGCCGCGCTCGCGCGCGAGGCCGGCCGCACCGTCCTCGCGGTGACCGCGACCGGCCGTGAGGCGGAGGACCTGGCCGCCGCCCTGCGCTCGCTGCTCCCGCCCGACGGCGTCGTGGAGTACCCCTCCTGGGAGACGCTCCCGCACGAGCGGCTGAGCCCGCGCAGCGACACCGTGGGCCGTCGCCTCGCCGTGCTGCGCCGCCTGGCCCACCCGAGGGACGACGACCCGGAGACGGGCCCGGTCTCCGTCGTCGTAGCGCCCGTGCGGTCCGTGCTGCAGCCGCAGGTCAAGGGTCTGGGAGACCTGGAGCCGGTCGCCCTGAGGTCCGGCCAGTCCGCCGACCTGAACGCGGTCGTGGACGCGCTCGGCGCCGCCGCCTACGCGCGCGTGGAGCTCGTCGAGCGGCGCGGTGAGTTCGCGGTGCGCGGCGGCATCCTGGACGTGTTCCCGCCCACCGAGGAACACCCCCTGCGCATCGAGTTCTGGGGCGACGACGTCGAGGAGATCCGCTACTTCAAGGTGGCCGACCAGCGCTCCCTGGAGGTTGCCGAACACGGCCTGTGGGCACCCCCCTGCCGTGAACTGCTGTTGACGGAAGACGTCCGCACGCGCGCGCGTGCCCTCGCCGAGGCCCACCCCGAACTGGGCGAGCTGCTCGGCAAGATCGCCGAGGGCATCGCCGTGGAAGGCATGGAGTCGCTGGCCCCGGTGCTCGTCGACGACATGGAGCTGCTGCTCGACGTGCTGCCCAAGGGCGCGATGGCCGTCGTATGCGATCCGGAGCGGGTACGCACGCGTGCCGCCGATCTCGTGGCCACCTCGCAGGAGTTCCTCCAAGCCTCCTGGGCGGCCACCGCGGGCGGCGGCGAGGCGCCCATCGACGTCGACGCGGCCTCCTTGTGGTCCATCGCGGACGTACGGGACCGGGCGCGCGCGCTGGACATGATGTGGTGGTCCGTCTCGCCCTTCGCCGCCGACGAAGAGCTGGACGCGGACACCCTGAAGCTCGGCATGCACGCCCCCGAGACCTACCGCGGCGACACCGCGAAGGCCCTCGCCGACACCAAGGGCTGGCTCGCCGACGGCTGGCGCACGGTCTTCGTCACCGAGGCCCACGGCCCCGCCGCCCGCACCGTCGAGGTCCTCGGCAGCGAGGGCGTCGCGGCCCGCCTGGAGACCGACCTCGGGGAAATCGCCCCCTCCGTGGTGCACGTGGCGACCGGATCGATCGACTACGGCTTCGTCGATAAGGCACTGAAACTCGCCGTCCTCACGGAGACCGACCTCTCCGGGCAGAAGGCCGCCGGCAAGGACGGCGCCCGGATGCCGGCCCGCCGCCGCAAGACCATCGACCCGCTCACCCTGGAGACGGGCGACTACATCGTCCACGAGCAGCACGGCGTGGGCCGCTACATCGAGATGGTGCAGCGCACCGTACAGGGCGCCACCCGCGAGTACCTGGTCGTCGAGTACGCCCCCGCCAAGCGCGGCCAGCCCGGCGACCGCCTGTACATCCCCACCGACCAGCTGGAGCAGATCACCAAGTACGTCGGCGGCGAGGCCCCCACCCTGCACCGGCTGGGCGGCGCCGACTGGACGAAGACCAAGGCGCGCGCCAAGAAGGCAGTCAAGGAGATCGCGGCCGACCTCATCAAGCTGTACTCGGCCCGGATGGCGGCCCCGGGGCACGCGTTCGGCGCGGACACGCCCTGGCAGCGCGAGCTGGAGGACGCCTTCCCGTACGCGGAGACCCCCGACCAGCTGACCACCATCGCCGAGGTCAAGGACGACATGGAGAAGTCGGTCCCCATGGACCGTCTGGTCTGCGGCGACGTCGGTTACGGCAAGACCGAGATCGCTGTCCGGGCCGCCTTCAAGGCCGTCCAGGACGGCAAGCAGGTCGCCGTCCTCGTCCCGACGACGCTGCTCGTGCAGCAGCACTTCGGGACGTTCACCGAGCGGTACTCGCAATTCCCGGTCAACGTACGGGCGCTGAGCCGCTTCCAGACCGACACGGAGGCGAAGGCGACCCTGGAGGGCCTGCGCGAGGGCTCCGTGGACCTCGTCATCGGCACCCACCGCCTGTTCTCCTCCGAGACCAAGTTCAAGGACCTCGGCCTGGTCATCGTCGACGAGGAGCAGCGCTTCGGCGTCGAGCACAAGGAACAGCTGAAGAAGCTGCGCGCCAACGTCGACGTGCTGACGATGTCCGCCACCCCGATCCCCAGAACCCTGGAGATGGCGGTCACCGGCATCCGCGAGATGTCGACGATCACGACGCCCCCGGAGGAGCGTCACCCTGTGCTGACGTTCGTCGGCCCCTACGAGGAGAAGCAGATCGGCGCCGCGATCCGCCGCGAACTCCTGCGCGAGGGCCAGGTCTTCTACATCCACAACAGGGTGGAATCGATCGACCGCGCGGCGGCGCGATTGCGCGAGATCGTCCCGGAGGCGCGCATCGCCACCGCCCACGGCCAGATGTCGGAACAGGCCCTGGAGCAGGTGGTCGTCGACTTCTGGGAGAAGAAGTTCGACGTCCTGGTGTCGACCACGATCGTCGAGTCCGGCATCGACATCTCCAACGCGAACACGCTGATCGTTGAACGAGGCGACAACTTCGGCCTGTCACAGCTCCACCAGCTCCGAGGCCGGGTCGGCCGAGGCCGCGAGCGCGGCTACGCCTACTTCCTGTACCCCCCGGAGAAGCCCCTCACGGAGACGGCCCACGAGCGTCTCGCGACGATCGCCCAGCACACGGAGATGGGCGCGGGCATGTACGTCGCCATGAAGGACCTCGAAATCCGGGGCGCGGGCAACCTGTTGGGCGGCGAACAGTCCGGCCACATCGCGGGCGTCGGCTTCGACCTGTACGTCCGCATGGTCGGCGAGGCGGTCGCCGACTACCGCGCCTCCCTGGAGGGCGGGGTCGAGGAGGAGCCGCCCCTGGAGGTCAAGATCGAGCTCCCGGTCGACGCCCACGTCCCGCACGACTACGCCCCCGGCGAGCGCCTGCGCCTGTCGGCCTACCGGTCCATCGCCTCCGCCAACACGGAGGAGGACATCAAGGCCGTACGCGAGGAACTCGTGGACCGCTACGGCAAGTTGCCCGAGCCGGTGGAGAACCTGCTGCTGGTGGCCGGCCTGCGCATGCTCGCGCGCGCGTGCGGCGTCGGCGAGATCGTCCTCCAGGGCACCAACATCCGCTTCGCGCCGGTGGAGTTGCGCGAGTCCCAGGAACTGCGCCTCAAGCGCCTCTACCCCGGCACCGTCATCAAGCCGGCCGCCCACCAGATCCTCGTCCCCCGCCCGAAGACTTCCAGAGTGGGCGGCAAGCCGTTGGTCGGGCGGGAGCTGCTGGGCTGGGTGGGGGAGTTCCTGGCGACGATCCTGGGGTCGTAGCGGCTACGGGGAGCGGGGCAGGGCGCGCTCCTGGCGAGTGCGGCGCGGCCGGGGGCACCCTGCGGGAAAAGTGTGACACCTCTTCGGAAGGCGTCACGCTTCTCCGGTCGCGTACAGCCGCCGGTCCGGGCCCGCCGTCCTGGGCCCGCCTGAAGGCGCCCACCGGCCTTCCCCCTATGGCAAGTTGAGCGGCGACAGCGAGCCCGACCGGGTCTCCCGCGCGCGGTGGGACCGGCCGTCGCGTGCGGTCGGACCGGCCGTCGCAGGCGGCAACCGCGCACGCCGTCAGTCGGCCGTGCCGCGGAACAGCATCCCCGCCAGCACCCGGAACACCTCCTCCGGCTCCCGCTCACCCACCGCCCCGTCCAGATTGTGGCCGAGCAGCAGTGTCGCGAAGCCGTGCGCCAGGGACCACGCGGCGACTCCGGCGAGGCGGGCGTCGGGACCGCGGCCCTCGGTCGGCACGGCGGAGACGGCGCCGCTCAGCGCGTCGCTCGCGAGGGCGCGGGCCGTGGCGAGTTCGAGGTCGCCCTCGCGCAGCAACTCGGGCGCGAACATCACCTGGAAGTGCGCCGGATGCTCGCGCGCGAAGCGCACGTACCGCACTCCCGCGTCCTTGAGATCGGCCGCCTCCCCGATCGTGGCGGCCAGCAGCCCGAAGCCCTCCGCCGCGATGGCCGTCAACAGGCCCGTGCGGTCCTTGAAGTGATGCGCCGGTGCCGCGTGCGAGACACCGGCACGGCGGGCGAGGTCCCGCAGGCTCAGCCCGGACGGGCCGTCGGCCGCGATGACGTCGAGCGCGGCGGTCAGGACGGCGCGGCGCAGATCGCCGTGGTGGTACGGGCTCTTGGTCGGCTTGGTCGTACTCATACCCAGCAGCGTACGCCGAATCTAGGCATTGACAAGTTCGAGCGGCTGAGGCAATCTTGTCATTGTCAAGTTGTGGAACGGCCGGGACACGACGAGGAGTTACGGCATGTCGGAAAACGTGAGTGGAGTGGAGACCGCGAACTACCCCGCCACCGTGGAGCCGGGCCGGGTGCGCCAGCTCTGGCACCTGCTCGAACCCCTGCACGCGCTGCTGTACTACGCGCCGGAGGTCTTCGAGGAGGCCGCCGCACTCGGCTACGACACGGAGGAGCGCTGGCCGAGCTACTTCCCGCTGCGCGCCGCCCCCTTGGGGCCGGTCGGTGCCGAGCGGGTGACCTCCGCCTTCTACAGCTTCAGCCCCCGTATGGTCGCCGAACACATCGACCCCGCGTGGCGCATCGCCAGCCCGGACGCCGTACTGAAGGCGAGGCTGCGCGGAATGGACCGGGCCTACCGCGCGATACTCGGCGACCGTGTCGACAGCCCCGAACTCGCGGAGGCCGCCGCCCTGGCCCGCCGCGCCGCCGAGGCGGTCACCACGGCCGGCCGTCCCCTCGCCGCGGCCAACGCGGCGTCGGCCTGGCCCGAGGAACCCCACCTCCAGCTGTGGCAGGCGGCGACGATCCTGCGTGAACACCGCGGGGACGGCCACCTCGCCGCGCTGCTGGTCGCCGGTCTGGACCCGGTCGAGTCCCTGGTCTCCTTCGCCGCGACAGGAGCCGCCTCCGTCGAGCGTTTCGAAAGCCGGGGCTGGAGCCCCCAGGAATGGGCGGCGGCCCGCCGACGCCTGGTCGCCCGCGGCCTGTTGGACGACCTCGGTACGGCGACGAGGGCGGGCCGCGAGCTGCGCCAGGAGGTGGAGCGCCGCACCGACCGGCTGGCCGCCGAGCCCTGGCGGTTCCTCGGCCGGGCCGACACCGACCGACTCGCCGATCTGCTGGGGGAGTTCTGGGTCGCGGTGCTCGGTTCCGGGCTGCTGCCCTCGGAGTCGACGCTGGGCATCGGCAAGGTCTGAGAGGGGTGTGGGGAGAGAGTGTGGCGAGGGAGTGCGAGGTGGGGGCGCCCGCGCCGACCAGGTCGTATCGATACACCCGAGTTGCGCGTCATGCGCCCCCGGGCCCCATATGTTCGCGACATCTCCGCCGCTAACGTGGGCACCAGGTCAATATCCGCCCCCGCAGGGGCGGGGGCCGGGTGAACCAGGGGAGGGGCGCACTGTGATGCGTCTGAGGGGTGGGGCGGCCGTAGCCGTCCTGATCATGTTGTCCGTCGCCGGATGCAAGGACACCACAGGGGCCTCCGGGCCCGGAGCGACGACCGGCGGGGACTCCGGCGCGAACTCCGGCGGGGGCGGAGGCGGGGGCGCGGCTCTCACCGCCGCCGAGTCCCTGACCGTCAAGGGGCGGGCGCCGAAGACCGGTTACTCCCGCGAGCGGTTCGGCACCGCCTGGGCCGACACCGACTCCAACAGCTGTGACACCAGGGACGACATCCTCAAACGGGATCTGAAGCAGGTGAAGTTCACCGGCGGCACCTGCAAGGTGTCGTACGGCGTCCTCGAATCCGACCCGTACTCCGGCAAGGAGGTGACCTACCGTCGCGGAGCCAGCCTCGTCGACATAGATCACCTCGTCGCCCTCTCGGACGCCTGGCAGAAGGGCGCCAAGTACTGGGACGCCAGCAAGCGCATAGCCCTTGCCAACGATCCGCTCAACCTCCTCACCGTCGACGCGAGCGCCAACCGCAGCAAGGGCGACGGTGACACGGCGACCTGGGTGCCGCCCAACAAGGCGTACCGCTGCACCTATGTGGCCGCGCAGGTCGCCGTGAAGAAGAAGTACGGGCTGTGGGTCACCGCCGCCGAGAAGGCCGCGATGAAGAAGGTTCTCTCGACCTGCCCGGGCCAGAAGCTCCCGTCCGGCGGGAACCCGACGAGCGCGCCGAGCAGGTTCCACGCGAAGTGACCCGAGGTGAGCTGAGTGCCCGTCGGGGCAAGCCCTTTCCCGTGAAGTACATATACGGGAGATGACGATCTGTTCTGGTCAAGTCGTAGTACTGGTAAAGGAGTTCACAAGGAGCAAAGGGACATGAGGGGTGACTCGGGGTGCGTTCACCGGGTAATGGTCAAGATCGGGCGATGATCTCTTCTCGGGTCTGTCCGATCTTTGTCGGCGATGGGCAAGATCTGTGCGTTTCTGTGGCTGTCCTGTCAGGACCCGGTCAAGCATCGACTGGCGGCGGCTGCTTCGTGCCCGCCGACCGTTGGAGTCCTCGTCGTGCGTATCCGGCTCGCTCGCCGTGTTCGCCCACCCCGCCGTACGCGGCGCGTCCGCCGTGGTGTCGCCCTGCTCCTGCTGACCGGGCT
The DNA here is from genome assembly GCF_040655035.1 of Streptomyces sp. NPDC050549. Taxonomy (NCBI): domain Bacteria; kingdom Bacillati; phylum Actinomycetota; class Actinomycetes; order Kitasatosporales; family Streptomycetaceae; genus Streptomyces; species Streptomyces sp. NPDC050549. Next base: position 24,953 of record NZ_JBFAJD010000023.1, on the reverse strand, counting down.
CGCCCTGATGTGGACGACGCAGCAGGCGATGGCCGACGGGGTCGAACTGCACGCCGTGGACGTCTCGTTGCCGAGCCTGTCCTCGCTCACCGCCTGGCTGAAGGACCCGCACTGGGGCCGGCTGCCGTCGGAGAAGTCGGGGACGGCGGCCGGCAAACGGCACCGGGTCTCCGCCGCGGCCACCGAGGCACACCAGGGCGCGGGCCGTAAGCCGGGGAAGGGCAAGGGCGAACTCGCCGCGTACCACGCCCACCAGGCGTCCGTGAAGCGCGGGAAGAGCGCCGCGGGCAAGGCCGGTTTCAACGCGAAGACGAGCAAGCGGGACGCGGGCAAGTCCTCGCGGACCGACACCGTCTTCGACAACGCCGACGGGTCGATCACCAGACAGCTCTCCCCGACACCCGTCAACTACCAGGTCGGCAAGGGCAAATGGGCCCCCATCGACGTGGACGTGCGGGCCGGACCCGACGGGCGCTGGCACGAGAAGGCCAACTCCCTCGACGTCGACTTCGCGCCCAAGGCCGACGACTCCGCGCTCGTCTCCCTCGCCCCCGACGCACAGCACACCGTCTCCTACGGGCTGAAGAACGCCCAGGCCGTCAAGGGCACCGTCGACGGCGGCTCGCGCGTCACCTACCCGGGTGTCCTCACCGACACCGACCTCCAGGTCGCCCCCACCGCCACCGGCGTGAAGGAAGCGGTCGTCCTGCACTCCGCGGACGCCGCCAACTCCTGGACCTTCCCGCTCCAGCTCAAGGGCCTCACCCCCGTCCAGAACAAGGACGGCTCGATCGTCCTGCGTGACGCCGCGGGCAAGACCGTGGAGCGCGTCCCTCCGTCGTACGCCTACGACTCGAAGGTCGATCCGCGCTCCGGCGACCCGACCACCACCCACGACGTCACCACCACCCTCGTGCGGGACGGCAGCGGCTATGCGCTGAGGATCAGCCTCGACGACACCTGGCTGAAGGACACGCACCGCGTCTTCCCCGTCACCGTCGACCCGACCGTCACCGACGGCTGGACCACCACCTACGCCGAGTCGGGCTCGGACTCGACGGGTGACCACTCCTACGAGCAGACGATCAAGGTCGGTTCGTACGACTCGGGCACGCACTCCGCGGCGAGCTACATCAACCACTGGGACACCGCCTGGGACGCGAGCGGCCTGACGGTCACCGCGGCGAAGCTGGAGCTGTTCGACACCTGGGCCTCGACCTGCACCGCCGAGCGTTTCGACGTCGCCCTCGTCACCCAGGCGTGGACGCCCGAGGGCGTCACCAGCTACCCCGGACCGACCTACGGCTCCTCCATCGGCAACCTGACCCCGACCGTGTCGACCGCCTGCGCGAACACGGGCGCCGACCGGACCGTGGGCGACACGGTGGACGTGACGCTGTCGACCTCGGCGATCCAGGGCTGGTTCAGCGGGACGACAGCCGACTACGGTCTCGCGCTCTACGCGTCGACCACCGACGCCCTGCACTGGAAGCAGTTCGGCTCCTTCAACGACCCGTCGCTGGGTCCGAAGCTCATCGTCACCTACACCGGCAACACCGCCCCGCAGCTCTACGAGCAGTTCCCCGCCGACAACGCGGTCGTCGGCACCACCACCCCGGAGCTGACCGCCTGGGCGGGCGGCGCCAACTCCACCAGCGGCAGCAGCAACCAGTACCAGTTCAAGGTCTACGACGCGAACAACGCCCTGGTCGCCGACTCGGGCCTGGTCTCCACCGGCGACTGGACCGTGCCGGCCGGGAAGCTGGCCTGGGGCAAGAACTACACCTGGCAGGTACAGGCGTACGACGCGACGACCGGGCTCTACTCGCCCGCCGATCCCTACGAGTTGTCCGTCCAGGTACCCCAACCCGTGATCACCTCGGGGCTGTCGCAGAACAGCAGCGACCACGGCTTCGACGCGTCCATCGGCAACTACACCACCTCCGACACGGACGCCTCGATCTCCACCGTCGGTCCGTCCCTCGACGTCGAGCGCGACTACAACTCCCGTGACCCGCGCTGGACCGGAGCCTTCGGTTCCGGCTGGTCGTCCATCTTCGACGCGCGCGCCACCGAGCAGTACAGCGCGGCCGGGGCGGTCACCAGCGTCAACGTCACCTATCCGGACGGCTCACAGGTCGGCTACGGCAAGAACAGCGACGGCACCTTCGCGCCCGGCACCGGCCGCTGGGCCACGTTCACCACGGTCAGCGGCGGCTACAGCCTGACCGACAAGGACGACACGGTCTACGCCTTCACCACCCTGCTGACCACGGGCAACTACGGACTCACCTCCGTCACGGACGCCAACGGGCGCTCCATCACGCTGACTTGGACCAGCGGTCACGTCACCCAGATGAAGTCCAACGTGTCCACCCGCGCGCTGAACCTCACCTGGTCCACGCCGAGCGGCGCCCTCGCCGCGCATGTCGCGACCGTCACCACCGACCCGGTCACCGCCGGCACCGCGACGACCGCGCTGACCTGGAACTACGGTTACACGGGCGACCAGTTGACGACCGTGTGCGCGCCGCTGTCGACGACGAAGTGCACGACGTACGGCTACGCGACCGGCTCGCAGTACCAGAACGCCTCCCTCGACCTCGACCCGAGTGCGGCGTGGCCGCTGAGCGAGAGCTCGGGCACCACCGCCAAGGACGCGATCCTCGCCAATGAGGGCACCAAGAACGCCACGTACGAGAACGTGACGCTGGGCGCGGCGGGCCCGCTCACCGGTTCCTCCGCCACCGCGGCCTCCTTCAACGGCACCACCTCCGACGTCGCCCTGCCGAAGAACACCGGCAACGACACCGACTCGGGCGCGCTGTCCCTGTGGTTCAAGACCTCGGCCGGACCGGGCGTGCTCTACTCGTACGCCTCGCAGCCGATCAGCTCGGGGAAAGCCGCCGGCTTCTACACGCCGTCGGTGTACGTCGGTTCGGACGGCAAGCTGAACGCCGAGTTCTGGTACAGCGGCGGCATCAACCCGATCGTGTCCTCCGCCTCCGTGGCCGACGGCAAGTGGCACCACGTGGTGCTGAGCGCCGCGGGCAACTCGCAGACGCTGTTCCTGGACAACACGAAGGTCGGCTCGCGCACCGGCACCGTCTCCATCAAGAGCGCGGTGGCCTTCGGCAAGAACCAGGTCTTCAACTACCTCGGCACCGGCTTCCTGGGCGGCAGTTGGCCCGACGAGGCCCACGGCAGCACCAGCGACGCCACCGGGTACGCGACGTACTTCAACGGCTCGATCGCCGACGCGGCCTGGTACGGACGGCCGTTGGTCGCCGCCGATGTCAACGCCCTCTACCAGTACGGCACTCACTCGGCGTCCCTGCTCACCTCCGTCAAGCGCCCCTCGGGCAAGTCCTTCGCGACGATGACGTACGACCCGGCGACAACGGCGCTCACCCAGCTCACCGACGAGAACGGCGGCGTCTGGAAGCTCGCCGCGCCCACTGTCGCCGGCTCCAGCCAGACCTACCGGGGCGCGGTCCTCGGCGGCGGACCGGCCGGCTACTACCGGCTGGGCGAGGCGGCCGGGGCGACCGCGGCCCTCAACGAGGTGCACGGCGGCAACGGCACCTACAGCGGGGTGACACTCGGCGCCACCGGCCCGTTCAGCGACGCGAAGGCCGCGACCTTCAACGGCAGTTCCTCGTACGTCGAACTGCCGACGTCCGTGCAGTTCGGCACCAGCGACCGCAGTCTCGAACTCTGGTTCAAGACCGCCTCGCAGGGTGTCATCGTCGGCTCCCAGTCGGCGGCGATCTCCGGCGCGACCGCCGCGTCCGGCACCTGGGCGCCCCTGCTGTACGTCGGCAGCGACAACAAACTGCACGGCCACTACTACTCGGGCAGCGGTTCCGGCTCGACGGCGTTCGGCTCGACCGGCACCGTCACCGACAACGCCTGGCACCACGTGGCCCTCACGGCCTCCGGCGCAACCCAGACCCTGTACCTGGACGGCGTACAGCAGTCCAGCTACTCCGGCACCCCCGCCGACCAGACCTACAACCACCTTTATCTGGGCGCCGGTTTCGCCAAGAGCTGGCTCGACTCCCCGGGAGACGTCAGCCACTTCACCGGTTCGATCGCCGACGCGGCCTTCTACCACTCGGCGCTCAGCGCGGCCGACGTCGCCGCACACGTGGAGGCGGGCAAGAACTCCAGCGGTCTGCTCCCGGTCGAGACGGTCAAGGTGACCTCGCCGACCACGTCCACACTGACGTACACCTACGACGTCACCAACGGCAACCGCGCCCTCACCGAGACCGACGGCCTCGGCAACAAGACCAGCTTCGGCTACGACACGGCCGGCTTCGAGCACACGGTCACCGACCCCAACGGCGCGGTCACCACCACCGGTCACGACGTCCGCGGCAACATCGTCTCGTCCACGTCCTGCCAGGACCAGGTCGCCAACAAGTGCAACACCGAGTACTACACGTACTACCCGGACGACACGACCGCCCAGCTGACCACCGCCGACCCGCGCAACGACCAGCTGCTGACCGAGCGCGACGGCCGTTCCGCGTCCGCGACGGACAACACCTATCTGACGTCGTACACCTACGACTCGGCGGGCAACCAGACCGCCGTCACCGGCCCCGCCGTCCCCGGCTTCCCGTCCGGCCGCACCACGACCACCGTCTACAGCGACGGCACCAGCACCTACCCGTCCGCGAACGGCGGGGTCGTGCCCAAGGGCCTCCCGGTGAAGACGGTCAGCCCCGGCGGCGCGGTCAACTCGGTGTCGTACTTCACCAACGGCGACGTCGCCTCCACCACCGACGCCATCGGCCTGGTCACGTCGTACACCTACGACAACGTCGGCCAGGTCCTCAGCCAGAACGTCGTCTCCGACACCTACCCGGCCGGCCTGACCACCAGCTACGAGTACGACAAGAACGGCCAGGTGATCACCGAGCACGACCCGAAGATCACCGACCGCGTGCAGGGCGCCGACCACGCCGCCGTCTCCAGCACGGTCTACGACGACGACGGCGACGTCCTCTCCCAGACCGTCTCCGACGCGCAGGGCGGCGACGCCCCGCGCACCGAGGCCCAGACGTACGACGCCTATGACCGGCTGCTGACCGAGTCCGACGCCAACGTCTCCGCCGGCACGTCGTACGGCAACACGACGACGTACACGTACGACACCTCCGGCAACAAGACCCAGGAGGTGACGAGCGCCGGCAACGAGACCGACTACACCTACGACGACAACGGCAACCTGCTCACGCAGAGCCTGATGTACACAGGCGACCCGGTCTCCCCGCAGACCGCCGCGAAACTCGTCGAGTCCTCGCGGGCCTACGACCCGGCAGGCCGGCTGGCCTCGGTCACCGACGCGATGGGCAACACGACGTCGTACACCTACACCGACGACGGCCTCACCGCGACGGTGAAGAAGACCAGCTCCGACGGCACCAGCAGCTATGTCCTGGAGTCGGACACCTACGACGCGGCCGGCAACCTGCTGACCCAGACGACCGACAACGGCGAGAACGTCACCCAGTACACGGTCGACGCCTCCAGCCGCACCACGTCCACGACCGTCGACCCGACCGGTGTCGACCGAGTGACGTCCGTGTCGTACACCCCAGACGACCAGGTCGCTTCGGAGAACGACCACGACGCGACCGGTTACGACCGCACCACCACCGACACGTACGACGACATGGGCAACCTGCTCAGCGAGACGTTGTACGGCGACGCCTCCGGGCACCCGTCGGGCTGGTGGAAGCTGAACCAGACCTCCGGCCGGTCCGTCACCGACTCCTCCGGCACCGGCAACACCGTCACCGCCGGTTCGGGCGTGACCTGGTCGGACGACGCGGCCCAGTTCAGCGGCGACACCTCCGGCAGCGGAGACATCGCCGCCACCAACGGACCGGTCCTGGACACCAGTTCCTCCTACACCGTCTCGGCGTGGGTGAAGCTGTCGGACACCTCGACGTTCCGCACCTTCGTCGCGCAGGGCGGCACCAACCGCTCCTCCTTCTACCTCCAGTACGCCTCCACCACGGGCGTCTTCCGTCTCATCTCGCCCAGCCAGGACACCTCCGCCGCCCCGTCGGCGTACTACAGCGCCTCCGCCTCCACCGCCCCCGCGCTCAACACCTGGACCCAACTGGTCGGCTCCTTCGACGCGTCGACCGGCACCATGAACCTGTACGTCAACGGCACCCTCGCGGGCACCGCCAGCAACCCCGCCCCCTGGACCGGCGCGGGCCCGCTGTCCATCGGCGGCGCGAAGACCGCCTCAGGCACCGTCAGCAACGCGGTGAACGGCGCGGTCAGCAACGTCCAGACCTACCAGCGGGCGCTCTCGACGAGCGAGATCAACTCCCTGTACGGCAAGGGTCGTTCGGGCGGCACGGTCGGCTCCTCCGACCAGCAGACCACCAAGTACACGTACGACAAGCGCGGTCTGCCCACGTCCATGACGGACCCCGAACAGCACACCACCACCTACGAGTACGACCAGGCCGGCAACCTCGCGCTCACCACCGCACCGACGGTCCAGTCGGAGCCGGACGGCATCGCCGCGAACGCAGCGCCCGTCAACCCGGTCACCTCCAGCGGCTTCAACACCTTCGGCGAGGCAGTCGCGGAGAAGGACCCGACCGGCCTGGTCACCACCACGGCCTACGACGCCGTCGGCAACAAGGTCAGCGAGACCCTCCCGTCGTACACCCCCGCCGGAGCGTCAACTCCCAACGCGGGCACGACAGTCTGGACCTACGACAGCGAGGGCAACCAGACCGGCGAGACCACACCGGGCGGCAAAACGACGTCGTACCTCTACGACCAGTTGGGCGACCTGGCCCAGATAACCGAGCCCGACGGCACGAAAACCCACGCCACCTACGACACCAACGGCGAGCAGCGCACCGCGACGGACGGCACGGGCGCCCAGGCCCAGGCGACCTTCGACTACCTCGGCCGCCAGGTCACCTCCACCACCCTGGAGCGCTACCCCTCCACCCGCACGCTGACCACGACGAACTCCTACGCCGTCACCACCGGAAACCCCTACGGCGCCCACGTCTCGTCGACGACGACCCCGGGCGGCGTGACCTCGACCTACGCCTACAACCGTGCGGGTGACGTCACGAAGACGACGGACGGCGCGGGCAACTCCACGTCGTACGCCTACGACTTCGAGGACAACCCCACCAAGACGACGCTGGCGGACGGCAGTTACACGGTCACGGACTACAACGTCAACGACGACCCGACGGCCACTCGCAGCTACGACACCAACGGCACGCTCCTGTACGGCACTTCGCAGCAGTACGACGGCAACGGCAACCTGACCGCGGCCACCGACGCCAACCAGCACACCACCCGCTGGACGTACGACGCGGCGGGCACGATCACCCAACAGGTGGAGCCGGTAGACGCGACAACGTCGATCACCACGTCCTTCGGCTACGACGCGGCCGGCAACCGCACCCGCTTCACCGACGGCCGCGGCAACTCCTGGCGCTACGGCTACACCCCCTGGGGCCAGCAGGCGACGGTGACCGAGCCGACGACGAGCCAGTACACCTCGGCCGCCGACTCGACAACGACCTTCGCCTACGACGCTGACGGCAACGTCACCTCGGCCGTCGCCCCCGGTGGCGTCACGACGTCGATGACGTACGACTCCAACGACCAGCTCAAGACGATGACGGGCACCGGCGCGGAGGCGGCCTCGGCGAAGCACAGCTTCTCCTACGACGCCGACGGCCGCGTCACCTCGGCGGACACGGACGAGGCCGGCACGGTCGGCGCCGCCGACCACCAGGCGTCCACGCACGACGCTTTCACGTACGACGACCGGGGCGATCTGCTGTCGGCGTCGGGTTCGGCGGGCTCGTCGAGTTTCACGTACAACGACGACGGTTCGGCGCTGACGAGAACGGACGCGGCGGGCACCCAGTCGTACGGCTACGACACGGCGGGCCGCCTCTCCACCCTGGACGACGCGGCGAGCGGCACCCATCTGTCTTACACATACGACCAGTTGAACGACCTGAAGACGATCAAGTACGGCAGCACGGGCCAGACCCGAACGTTCACGTACAACAGCGCACACGAGCTGTCGAACGACGTCCTGGTGCAGGGAGCCTCGACCCTGTCGAGCTTCACCTACGGCTACGACAACAACGGCAACCTGACGTCGAAGACGACGGCGGGAGTGACGGGCGCGTCGACCAACACGTACCAGTACGACTGGTCGGACCGCCTGACGTCGTGGAACAACGGCTCGACGACGACGGCGTATTCGTACGACGCCTCGGGCAACCGGGTGCGGGTGGGCGCGGACGTCTACACGTACGACGCCCGAGACCAGCTGACCTCGGACGGCACGAACTCCTACTCCTACTCGGCCCGCGGCACGATGACCCAGGAGTCGTCGACGGCGAACGGCACGGCCGCGTTCAAGACGGACGCGTTCGGCGGCCAGATCGTCGCCGGCCCGCAGTCCTACACGCTGGACGCCCTTGGCCGGAACATCACGGACACCGACACGGCCGCCTCGTCGACCCGTACGTTCGCGTACTCGGGCGCGGACAACACGATCGCGACGGACGGGGACGACGCGTACACGTACGACCCGGCCGGCGGCCTGGTGGGCATCAAACAAACAGGCTCGTCGACCGGGGCCCTGGCCCTGACGGACCTGCACGACGACGTGGTGGGCACGTTCACGTCGGGTGCCACGTCCCTGTCGGGCTCGGCGACGTACGACCCGCTCGGGAAGGTGACGGCGACGCTGTCGCTGATAGGTCACCTGGGCTTCCAGTCGGGCTGGACGGAACCGGGCACGGGTGACGTGGGCACGGCGTCCCGCTGGTACAACCCGAACTCCGGCGAGTTCCTGAACAAGGACAGTGTGTCCCTGGACCCGTCCCCGGACTCGGTGGCGGCGAACCCGTTCGCGTACGTCGATGACAACCCGATGGTGGGTACGGACGAGTCGGGTCACTGTTCCTGGTGGACGGGTTCGTGCGAGGTGAAGGCCGCCAAGCACGTGGCCAAGAAGGTCAAGCACGCGGTCCACAAGGTCTACCACGCGGCAAAGCACGTGGCCCGCAAGGTGGTTCACGCCGTGAAGCACGCGGCCCGCAAGGTCGTGCACAAGGTGCGGGACGTGTACCGGGCGACGGTGCGGGTGACGCGGCGGGTCTACCACTACACGGTCAGACACGTGAAACGCGTGTATCACGCGGCAGTTCATGCGGTGCATACGGCGTACCACAAGGCATCGAGGGTGGCGCACCGCGTGGTCCACGCGGTGAAGAAGGCGGCGCACAAGGTCGCGCACGCAATCAAGAAGGCGGCCAAGGCGGTCGCGCATGCGACGCGGACGGCGTACCACGCCACGGTGAAGGCGGTGAAGACCACCGCGAAGTTCGTCAAGAACCACGCGGCGGCCATCACGTCGATCGTGGTCTCCACGGCGGTGTTCGCGGGCTGCGAGGCGGCGACGTGGGGCGTAGGCACGATTGGCTGCGCGGCGCTGGCTGGTGCGGCGGGTTCACTGGTCGAGCAGGGCTTCAAGTGCGCCCAGAACGGCGGCGGGGACTGCAGCGCGGGTGCGTTCGCGGGGTCGGCGGTCGAGGGTGCGGTGACGGGTGCGCTGGGCGGTGCGCTCGGTTCCCTGGGCGGAAAGCTCCTTGCCAAGGCGGCTCCGAAGGCGATGGAGGTCGTCGGGGGGCTCTTCGGGAAGGGGGCGAGTGAAGCCGGGGAGGCCGGGGCTGCGGATGCCACGGATGAGGCGGCTTCGGCGGCGGAGGCTGAGGGGGCGGGGACCAAGTCACAGTCCCAGTCGGGTAGTTGCCCCGTTCCTACGCACAGCTTCATCGGCTCGACCCGGGTGCTGATGGCCGACGGTGCTACGAAGGCCATCGACCAGGTGAAGGTGGGCGACACGATCGCCAACTCGGTGCCAGGTGTGACGGGTACGGAGGCGCACAAGGTCACTGCGGTGATCGTGACGCACACGGACCACGACTTCGTGGACCTGACGATCAAGGCGACGGCTGAGGCCGCTGCGAAGCAGGGTGTGAAGGACGGCGCGAAGTCCCTGGCCAAGAAGGTCGCCCGCAAGGCGGCGTTCGGCCTGGCGGCGTCGGCGGCGGTACTGGGGGCGCTGGGCGCGAGCCACGGCCACGGCACGGCGCAGGAGCCGGCGACCAAGACGGTCGCGGCGGTCTCCTCAGCAACGCCTGGACAGAACACCAAGCCCGCCGAACCCACGTCCGACGCGCAGGGCGCGCACCTGACGACGACCTTCCACCACCCCTTCTACGACGAGACCCGGGCGGCCTTCGTCGAGGGCAAGGACCTGAAGGCCGGCGACGTCCTCCAGACTCCGACCGGAACGGCCGAGGTCACCAGGGTTCGGCTGTACCACGCGAATACCACGACCTACGACCTGACCATTGGCAGTCTCCACACGTACTATGTGGAAGCCGGGACCACGCCGGTCCTGGTGCACAACTGCCAGATAAACCCTGGCGACAATGAGCTGAGTCAACGCGTCATGCAAGAGCGACTTCGCATCAATAAGCGGACGGGAAATGGAGCCGCAGCTCTTATCCGTAGCGCAGATGGACAGAGTAGTCGTATTGCCGTTGCGTTCGCTTCGAAGGGTCTCGGTAACCATGCGGAGGCCAAACTGGTGAACCAATTCGCCCTTAAAGAAGGCGAGTCAATTGCGGAGGTTTACTCGGAGCGAGAGCCATGCACAGGGTCAAACGATTGCCGAGGACTTCTTAATGGTCTCGGGATCAAATACACGTACAGTTTCCCTTGGACGACGTCTGCGGAAGGTGCGGCTTCCACCAAGGGGTTGGGCGTGTATTGGAAGCAATTGTTCGGAGATGCGAAATCTGGCGATTGGACCAACCCGTGGAAGGGTTTCTAACCACCTTGAGGTATCACTACGCTGAAGAGTATGTTTCGGTCGTCGGAGATCAGTCGGCTCGAGAATATCTCGTGAATCGAGGTATTCCAGAAACCGAGGGATTTTTCGCGGGTGGAGTGTCTGGCGATCAAGAGAAGGTCACCACTTCGCTTGGGTTGTCACTCCTCTATATTGGGCGGGCCGATGATCCTCGAGGGTTCTTCGCGATCGGTTGTGAAAATGGCGAGGTTTACTACGTCATGCCCCACGCCACTTTTCTAGCAAACTCTTCCCCTCGTCAGTTTGCGGAGTCTCTCGAGATGTATGTCTCTGTGACGAGCGATAGATCGATTGTGGACGACCCCGAGGCGGTGGAGGGTGCGCTGCGTTCCGCGTTGATTGGAATTGATCCTCCGGCGATAGAGGACTCAGGTTCGTTGTGGAACGACGTGCTGTCCGATGTGATGATCGGGATCTACGGTGACGACGAAGACGATGACTGATCAGTACTAGTATCCTGAGTCGTTAATTCGTGTGCAGTATGAGGCGAGGGTGTCGAGGAGGTCGCCTGTGGGGTTCGACCAGGCGAATGGCTTAGGGTTCTTGTTCTGTGACCTGTGATGTATGCGGACATTGGATGCGGCGGGTACTGGTCGAATCGAACGGGCGACAGAACGAGGACTGGGTGTGCTCTTGGTGTTATGCAGTAGCCACTGTTGGTTCTGGTCCGCAAGAGATGTCACGACCGATGTATTTGCCCATGGACCTGCGGTGGGAACGTGCAGTCGCAGAAGGATTTCCGCTTGACGTGTCTCACGCGTACGGGTATTTCGGCATGACCCTTTGTGGCATCCGCCGAGACGGCATGTCTTCTTCGCTGTACCCGTGGGTTCCGCGATGGGACAATGCGTGCCAAGCCTGCAAGGATGCTACAGCCGCCATTGACCGGCGCTGGCCATTGGAGATGCGGGGCGAGAATCCGATGCGCGTTACGCCTCTATCTGGTTCGGATTGGCCGCCTTTCTAGTATGGGCGTGTGGATTTCTGCAGGCGTCCTTGTCGATCGTATTGCGAGGATTCACATCGAAGCGGTTTGGGTGAAATCTTTCGACCGAGGCGGTGACAGCTGTAGGTGCTTCGGTGAAACGAAGCTGGTGTCTCGACCGTTGAGGTAAGGGTGGCATCGTGGTGAATCTTGATCCGATCATCTTGGCCATGGTCAGTTGTGTCGAGATGCTCGACGCGGCTGAATCCGATGAGGTGGATCCGAGCTTTGCCGTGAAGGTTCAACAGGTAATGGGAGAACATCTACGGGAGATTCCCCAATCGGATGAGCCGGAGCTGTGTGCGATGCTGTTGCGTATCGCGGAAAACGTCTCGAAAGGTGAGCCGGCGATTGCCGAACACCTGAGGCGGTGGGCTGGAAATCTCGGGGAGTCATAAAATCGACTCCTTCCGAGCGGGGGTGTTTCGCAGTGGTAATCCACTTGCTCGGAATATGTGGATCAGCTCGAAGTCGACTGTGGTGGACGAAGGACAGTTCGAGATGACCTGCCATGCCTGATCGGCCGCACCGGGGTGGGATGGCTCCCGGTGCGGGCCGGGTCGGGATGTGCGTCAGGTCCGGGAGAGAGCCTTCGTGCCCGAGAGGAGCGGGATGAGGGTGAAGTTGCCGTCGCCTGTGCCACAGGTCGGGGTGGTGTCGGCCGTGTTGGAGACCTTGGTGCCGGTGGCGGAACGGCCGTCGCGGGTCGTGGGGACCACCGTGGTGAAGTGGTCGTTGAAGGGGCTTTGGCCGTAGTAGTAGACGCACTGCTGGAGGTTGACGTAACGCCCGGCGCTGAGATCGAGGGCCTTGACGTCGGACAGCAGGGGGATGAGGTGGTACTGGCCTTGTCCCGGGCCACAGTTGGGGGTTGTGTCGGGGGTGTTGGACACGTTCGAGTGCGCGGCGAACTCGGGGGCCCCGACGTTTGCGACCGTTGTGATGTGGTCGTGCTGGGCGTCGGAGTAGTAGACGCACTGGTGCAGGTTCAGATAGCGGCCGGCGCTGAGGTCGAGCGATTGGACGCCTGCCCACGTGGACGACGGTTTGAAGTTTCCGTCACCGGCGCCGCAGGAGCGGCTCGTCTCGGCGGTGTTGGAGGCGTTCGTGCGGTCGTGAAGCGGCCATCGCGGTTCGGTACCACGGTGGTGAAGTAGTCGACGACTTGGGAAGCCATGTATACGCACTGGTGCAGATTCAGGTAGCGGCCGGCCTGCGGAGCCTGGGCGTCGGCGCTGGCCGTCGAGGTCGGTGACACGAAGAGTGCGGTGGCAGCGGCTGCGGCGGCGACCCATGTCCTGACCCGTCCCTTGTGGCGCACAGGTGTCCCCTTTCTGGGGTTCGAGCTGGGGGTTGGGCGATCTTGCGCGGGGCCAGCTCAGCACGTGTGCACGGGTGTCGACCGCGTGTCCTGTCGCCAATCCACTTGAAGGTGTGGGTTGCGGTTTCGATTCTTTGATAGCTGGAGCTGCTGTTTTCCGGGGGACGAGTGGAGTGTTCGTCGGCTGCCGGCGGCCTGCCCTGACGGGCCGGCGTGTTGGCGAACCCGCTCCCGCGAGGACGGTCCCCAGGTCGAACAAGGCTTCAAGCGCGCGGAGCACGACGGCGGAGACTGCAGCGCGCGTTCGCGGCCTCGGCGGTCGAGGGCATGGCGACCAGCGCGCGGGTCAGGCGACCGACGCTCGGAAGGGATCGGTGGGGATGATCTGTGCCTCGTCAAAGAGCTGTTCCAGCGCCTCGTGCCCGTGATGTCGGCGGAACTCGATCTCGGCTGTGGTCACCGGCAGCGTCCACAGGATGCGGGCGTCTCCGCCGGGCAGGGGGCAGTGTTCGAGGTCGGGGCCGTGGAGGTACGGCAGGCTGATCAGAAGGTGGTCGCAGGTCGAACCCGGTACCCACGGTTCGCCGATCGGCATGCTGTGTTCCAGGGCGAGTCGATGCCCTCCGCAGTGGTAGAAGGCAATCATCGCCATGAGTTCGATGAACCGTTCGTCGCGGACGTGCGCCGTCATGACGAACTCGAGTCCGTGACCGCGCTCCTCCAACGATGCCCAGCATCCGGCGGTCACATAGGCCCAGTTGTCGCTGCGGGGGCCGGGCTCCACAACGAGAACTCGTAGATCGGGTACTGCCTCTCGCCGTTCCGGGCCGAGGTCGTAGTTGACGACCTCCACCGCGTGCCCCGTGAAGAATGCCCGTACGTGTGACTCAACGGCATCCGCGGCCAGTAGTCTCGCATCACTCACCACGTGATCATTCCAGACCGTGGTCGACCGACCTCGACCGCTCGTGGAGTTGTAGGCCTTGATCGTGTCTGACTCGCAACGGGGCATCCCTTGGCTCCAGTTGGCTGAGGCATAGAAGTGTGACACTCGATGGAGAAGTGTCACGCTTTTGCAGGGTGGGTCCCTTCTGGGGCACTGGCGAAGAGCCGCACTGATCAAGTTCGACGACGGCCGACAGCGACTGGCGAAGTGGCGTCACCCGGCTCGCGATCGTCCGCCGCGTCACACAACCTGGCACCCGGGCCGGGTACCTACTGGTAGCTGGTGGAGCGGAGTTCGCGACTCTGGCCGCTCTGCTGCGAAAGGTCGCGCGTAGAGGCCGCGTGGTGCTGATATCGATAGGTGTGGCCACACACCGTCACATGGATTCGTCCGCGGAGGCGGTGATGATGGGCTCGGGGCCGGTGTGCAGGAGATCAAGCACGAAGGTCACAGCCTCTTCGGCGGTCTCGACTTCGCCGATCACGGCGAAAGGACTGCGTTGGCGAACCTTGAACCATCCGTTGTGCAGGGGCTCGATCGATCCGGCCTGCACAGTCCAGGGGTAGCAGGTGGAGTTTCTGAAGAGCAGGGCGAAGTGGCTGGTGAACGGGTACAGCCGTCGGAGTCGTGGTTCAGCGGCGGCAGCCTCCAGCAGCGGAACGATGTCTGGATATGGACGCCCAGGCATACGGACCTGATGCACCGCATGCCTCCACTGCCAGCTGAGTCGTAGGGACTACCAACGAGCCTCGACAACCCGCAGTGTCGCGGCTGTTGCCTGAAACCGGTGCTCTGACCATGAAGACCATGGCCGGGTGAGGATGCGTATCCGGAGGAGTCGGAACGAGGCTCGGCCATGCATGGCCCGCTTGAGCGTCTTCACGCGGTTTACGAGTCCTTCGATGACTCCTGAACTCCAGGGCTAGGTCAGGCTGGCAGTCGCTGCGCCGAGGTCCTGGTAGAGGAAGCCGGCGAAGCCTTTCGTGGGCTTCGGCGAGTCCTGCTCGGCCTGCCGGATCCACTCCAGTGCGAGTAATAGTCAAGACTCGTGGATGAACTGAAAGGCTTGAGTCGTTTCCCGGACTGCGTGATGTTGGTCCGGGTTGTGCTGGAACCGAGTGTTTTCCGGCTCAGTAAGTGACCGGTTCCACGTGAACGGGCTCAGCTCCCCCCAGGTAGAGCATCCACCCCGCGTCCTCCATGTCCACGTTCATCCTCTCCGGCGGGACGACATAGATTGTTGCGGTGGGCGCCGGAGCCCAGCCGAGGTTGTGTGGAGGGTCGTACGCCTCGTAGTGCCCCACGTAGAGTCGGGTCGACGGGATGGATACGGTACAAAAGCCTCCGGCGTGGAGGACGGAACCTACCGGTTCGAGATGATATGGACTCCATTCCTGCTGGGAATCACCGTGCGGGAGGGCGACTTGCCCGTTCCATCGGAAATTCGAGGAACTATCGATCGTTCCCCACGGCCATTCCAGAGTGATGTAGCGATCCACCTCGACCACCCGAGCGGTTGCCAGCTCACAGGAGACGATCACTTCGTCGCCTATCCGAGGAACCATGTCTGATTACCTTGTTTCGGTCACGGGATGGAGAGGAATGGTCGAGACCTGTCGACTGGACAGCTCACTCGCAGTGAGGGGAGAAGGCCAGATTCTGGACCTCATTCCCTCGCTCAAGCGGCCTGCTCCTGGCGCTCGACCAGGACCTCATTCTCAATCCTGGCACCAGGACGGACCAGGGGCGCCAGGTGTGCTCCGGTGATCGCCCCACCTTGGTGCGCAGCTTGACCGTGGAGAACGTGGACTCAATGGGGTTGGTGGTTCCCAGGTGGATCTGGTGCTCGGCGGGGAAGCCCTGGAGCGAGCAGTTTCTCGGCGTCGTTGGTGATCTTCGCGACGGCCTTGGGCCACTCCAGCCACTCGGGATCGTCGAGTTCGCGCAACAAGGCCACCGGGTCCTCTTTGTGCTCCCGTCACGCGCAGATCCTGGCGGATCGGCAGCAGACCTGGCCAGCCGCCCGTCAGCACTCGTTCAACTTCAATGGTCCCAGTCGACTTGGCGGTGATCGAGCCTGAACGACTCCTCCACGCCTGCCCGGTCCTCCACCCATTCGCCGACACAGTTGATCTGCATGCCGGGGTCGTCGGCGACGCGAATCATCACTCCCGCCGATTCCGTGTGCTCGGCAGCGGGCTCGTCGAGGGCGTCCATTCCGTCGACCCGGATGTAGCGTCCTGTGTCTTTGCCGGAGGTGATGCGTCCTACGACCCCGAAGCGGCGGGTGGCGTCCTTGTGCGTGGCGATGATCTGCGAGCGGTCCTGCACTGCTGTCACTCGTAGTTCGTTCGGTGTGCCGGTGAAGGTGAGTTCGACCGGGGAGTGGCGGCCGAACAGTTCGATTACACCCTTGATGTTTTGTGCCGGGGCGTCGATCTCTGTGACCGTCGCACGAAGTGTTGCGAACGGGCCGTCAGTGACGGTAGCAGCGGCACCGACGGCGATATCTGGGTTCGGCACGGTGGCGCCGCTCCTAGCTCTCAGCTCGCGCGCATCGCGGTGTGCGAGTGGGTCATGTCTGCCTTGGCCGTCTCTATGAACGTGGCGAAGGTTCCTGCGGCGAACGTGAGCATGGCGCTGGCTGGCACCTTCGAGTCGCGTACGGACACGTGTGTATGGGTGGGGGAGTTCGCGATCTCCACGCACTCGTTGCCGTCACCCGCGCCCGAGTGGGACGACTTCCGCCAGTTGTCCGTAGGGGTGCCTCTCAGCTCCTGAGTCAGTGCGCGGACGAAGTCATGTGATCGTTCGGGTTCGAGTGACGCGCCCCTACACAGTGTCCGTCTTGAGAGTCTCGATGAAAGCGTAGAAGGCATCGCAGGGGAAGGTGAGTATGGCCCGGGCCGGCGCCTTGGAGTCGCGTACCAACACGTGTGTGTACGTGGGAGAGTTCGCGATCTCCACGCACTCGTTGCCGTCTCCCTCGCCCGAGTAGGACGACTTCCGCCAGTTGTCCATGGAGTGCCCTACAGCTCCTTCGCCAGATTGTGGATGAACTCGCGTGACTGCGCGGGTTCGAGTGATGAGGCCTCCACCATACGGAACCGCGTTCGGTAGGTGCTGAGCTGAGCCTCGGAATCGATGAGCAATGAGCCGTGCGGGGCGTCGCGCAGCACTGTGTCCAGTTTGGGCACGGTGCCGCCCAGGTACGTCATCGTGCTGGAGGCTTTGTCGAAGTCGTCCATGTCGAAGGGGATGACTCGCAAGGTGATGTGGTCCGCTTCGGAAGCCTGTAGAAGTCGGGTGAGTTGAGCCCTCGACGTGGCCCGGTTGCTGACCCTGATCCGAAGTGCCGCCTCGTGGATCACCGCTTCGTACGGAATGGTGCTCCTCTGGCGGGCCAGACGGTGCTGGACACGCGACTCAAGTTCATCGCTGGTGAGTTCGGGGAGTCGGGACGAGAAGACGGCACGGGCGTAGTCCTCTGTCTGCAGGAGGCCCGGTACGTACAGGATCGTCACGTGGTGTTGAAACCGGGCGTGGTGCTCCAGCTCCGACAGGTCCAGGAACGACGTGGGCAGTAGCCCCCGGTACTCCTCCCACCACCCCCGCGTCCGATCGGTGGCCATCTCGACCAGCGCGTCGATGAACTCCTCGTCCGTGCAGGCGTAGTGCGCGGCCAGTTGGCGCAGCCGCTTCTCGCTCACGCCCGACGTGCCGGACTCGATCTGGCTGATCTGGACGGAGTTCACGCCCAGCAGCGCCGCTGCCTCGCGAGCACTCAGGTCCGCCGCCTCGCGGAGTCTGCGCAGTTCGACTGCCAGCCGCATCTGACGTGCGGTCGGTTCGCGCTTGGTCGCCATCGACTGCTCCTCCTCGTTCGGGGGCAGATTACGCGATCGGCTTGCTGTTTCTTAAATCTAAGGTCTACCGTCGGTGATGCAACGCACACGCTGCGGAAGTGCACCACCCCGTCATGCCGTGACGGCCGTGGCAGAGCCACCGCGCGAACTCCCCTTCACCTGAACGGAGTTGACCCATGCCCGAAACCGACACCGAGCCCGAGATCGAACCCATCGCCCCCGCCCCCTGGGAGTACTCCCTCTCCATCCCCAATGACCCCCGAGCCGTCACCGTAAGCCGCCGCACCCTCCGCCTCATCCTCGCCGTTCACGGACTCATCGGCCACGTCGACACCGCCGAACTCCTCGCCGCCGAGCTGGTCTCCAATGCCGTACGGCATACGAAAGGCCCCGCCGACCTGCGCGTCCGGTGGGAGGCGGGGGTGCTGCGGATCGGGGCCTGGGATGCAGATCCCGAACCCCCGCCTCCGTCACGACCGTTGGAGCTGACTACAGACTCCGAGGGTGGACGAGGGCTCGCGCTCGTCCGAGCCTGTGCCGATCTCTGGGGCTGGCAGCCCTCGGCCCGGCACGGCACTCGCGGCAAATACGTCTGGTGTGAGCTCCTCACCGTGTGACCGGCAACGCCCCCACGAACCGCGGCCCGTCCCCCCGGTGCTGCACCGGAAACGTCACCTTCAGCCCCTGCTCCTGCCCCGCCACCGACAGCCTCGTGGTGAACTGCAACCCCAGGAACGCCTTCTTCGAACCGCCCGCCGAGACGTACGGGCGCGGCAGGTTCAGCACCAACTTGCCTGGCTTTCCACCCCTGTTGCCGTCGAAGAACAGCACTCTCTGGTCGGTCAGGAGTATGTACAACGGGCGTGGAGTGACCGTGGCCATCACCGTTCCCGCGCTCAACACCCCCACCACAGCCGCCGTCAGGGCCTGCCTGCGGACGGACACCGAGCCGATGGCGGCCAGGGAAGTGAACTCGACGACTTCGCCCTGGAGGAGCAACGGGGTTGCCGCTTCGAGTAGTTGGCGGTTGCGGCGGGCGTTCAGGGACATGACGGGACTCCTGGGAGACGTAAGTACAGATGTGAGTACAGATGTGAGTACAGAAAGGTGCGGACGCTATGAGCTTCCGATGAACGGGAGTTGGACGGAAGGTAGGGCAAAGGTCAAGTCAAACCCACGCTCACCCCATGTCTGACCTGCGGATTCCCCGCCATCCGCAATGTCACAGGCCTCGCTTAGTATCCGCCGCATGTCATCCGCCCCCGGAGCCGATCCCGGCCCCGACTTCGAACTCGCCTCCGCCTTCCCGGAGGTCACCTGGTTGCGTCAGGCCGCCGCCGCGGCCGACTGGGCCGCGATCCGGCAGTACCACGACAGCCTGCCGCCCGGTACCGACCGGGCCTTCGTCGTCGGGGTGTTGGCCGAGGACGACGGTTTCGAGCACGCGCTGCGGCAGCAACTCGCCGCCGTACCGCACGACGTTCTCGCACTCACCGTGCTCGGGACCAGGCTCATCGAGGCCGGGTGGGAGATACGGACCGGCGCGCGGGCCAAGAACGTCAGCCGCGAGCAGTTCAAGGCGTTCCACGAACACCTGAGGGAGGCGGAGCAACTCCTCATCCGGGCAACGGCTTTGGACCCTTCCTACGACGCCGCCTGGGCCGCCCGTCTCAACACCGCCCGCGGGCTGTCGCTCGGACAGAACGAGAGCCGGCGCCGGTACAACCGGCTCGCCCGCTACCACCCCCACCACTTCACAGGCCAGGCCCGCCTCCTCCAGAAGCTCTGCCCCAAGTGGGGCGGCACCTGGGAGGAGGCCCACGGGTTCGCGCGCGAGTGTCTACTGACCTCTCCCGAAGGCGCGTTGAACGGCGGGCTCGTCGCCGAGGCGCACATCGAGCACTGGCTCGACCTCGGCGCCGACGACAAGCGCACCGAGTACCTCCGGCAGCCCCACGTGCACGCCGAACTCGTTGAGGCCGCCCAACGCTCCGTGTTCCACCCGCAGTTCGCGCGGCCGTACGGCTGGGTCACCGTCCAGGGGAGTTTCGCCGCGCTGTTCTCGCTGATCGGCGACACCGCGCAGGCCGCCGCGCACTTCCGCGCCCTCGGCAACCTCGCCTCCGACTATCCGTGGGATTACCTCGGCAAGCCCGCCGAGCAGTACGTCCAGCACCGCGACACCGCCTTGAGAGGCCGAAGATGAACCCCCAGGACCACCAGGCCTCCCAGGGCGGTCAGTCCGCCAACGCCAACGCCGCGACTATCCACCTCACCGAAGTCGACGGCATACCCACCCTCTTCGCCTACGCCCCCGGCCCGCTCCGTGCCGGTCTCGTCTTCCGCGTCGGCACCGCCGACGAGACCCTCGCCCGGGCCGGCGTCACCCACCTCGTCGAACATCTCGCCCTGTACCGCCACGGCCTCGCCGACTACCACTACAACGGCGCGACCAAGGCCGCCTTCACCCACTTCCACGTGGAGGGCGCCGAACACGAGATCGTCGACTACCTCCACGGCGTCTGCGCCTCCCTCGCCGACCTCCCCATGGAGCGCCTGGAGACGGAGAAGGAGATCCTGCGGACGGAGGAGTCCCGCCGTGAGCCCGGTCAACTCCCGCTGTGGCGCTACGGTGCGCAGGGGTACGGCCTCGTCAGCTACCCCGAGTGGGGGGTCAGGAACCTGCGGCCGGAGGACGTACGGCACTGGACGCAGACCTGGTTCACCGGCGGCAACGCCGTGCTGTGGATCGCCGGCGAGCGGTTCCCCGCCGGACTCACGCTCAAGCTGCCCCCGGGCGCCCGCCACCCCCTCCCCGCCGTCACCTCCGCGCTCCCCACCACACCCGCCCACTTCGCCGACGGCCAGGGCGGAGTCCTGCTCGACGCCGTCGTCACCGACACCACCGCCGCCCGCCTCTACGCCGGTGTCCTGGAACGCGAACTCTCCCGCGCTCTGCGTCAGGAGGACGGCAACTCCTACACCGCCGCCACCGACTACGCCTCCCGCCGCGACGGCCACGCCCTCCTCACCGCCTTCGCGGACTCCCTGCCCGCCAAACAGGACGCGGTGCTCGGGGGCTTCGTCGACGTCCTCGCCGCGCTCCAGGCCGGCCGGGTCGCGCAGGCCGACCTGGACGCCGTACGCACGCGTGCCGACGCGGGACTCACGGCGGCCGACGCGGCCGTACGACGGCTGCCGGGTGCGGCGGAGGACCTGCTCGTCGGACGGCCGCCGCGCGGTCTCGACGAACTGCGGCACGAGTTGTGGTCGGTGACGCCCGGTCATCTGCACGCGGTGGCCCTGGAGGCCGCCGGGACCGCGCTGTTGCAGGTGCCCTCGGGACACAGCGCGAGCTGGGCGGGGTACGCGGAGGCGCCGGTCCGGTCGACGTACGCCGTCACCGGGCGGCGCTTCGAGGCGGTGGCCAAGGACGGGTCCGCGCTGGTGGTCGGGGACGACGGGGTCAGCGTGACCGTGCGCGGGCGCGACGGGAGCGACCTCGCGGTGACCGTGCCGTACCGTTCCTGCGCCGCCGTGCTCAGCTGGCCCGACGGCGGCCGGCGGCTCATCGGCACCGACGGTCTCGCCGTCACCGTAGAACCGGGACTCTACGGAGTCGACGCGCACACGATGGCGGTCCTCGACGCGGCCGTACCGCCGCACGCGCGCGTGCAGTTGCCGCCGCGGCAGAGCGCCCCGCGCGCGGACGCACCCGCACCGGCGCCGACTGCCGAGAGTGGCGGCGCGGCGCCGACCCGGCGCACTGGCGGGCAGACCGCCGCGCTCGTCGTCCTCTTCCTCCTGGGCGGGCTGTTCGCCTTCGTCGCGCTCGCGACGACGGTCTTCGGCCACGACCCCGGCAGCAGCACCGGCGAATGGCTCGGCCTCGCGGGCTTCCTGTGGGCCGTCACCGGACTGATCGTCTGGCCCGCGGTACGGATCCTGCGGCGCACCCGGCGGGCGTGACCCACCGGAGAGCGTGACCTACAGGAGGTCCGGGATCTACCGCAGGTACGGGTTCCCCTGCTGCGGGGGCACCGGCATGCCCATGTACAGCTGCTGCTTCGGGGGCGGGGTGTCGAACATCCCGAACAGCAGCAGTCCTGCGGCCATCAGCATGGTCAGCACGACCGCCAGACCGAGGAACGGGTCGCCGCTGGAGCTGCCGCCGGACGCCGCCCACGGCAGGGTGACGCACTCGTAGAGCACGAAGGACGCGAAGAGGCCCCAGTCCGAACCCCGCCCGCGGCGGATCGCCGCGTACAGGAAGGGCACCCACATCAGGAGGCCGCACGACCCCCAGGCGAGGAACACCCAGGCGATTCGCTGTCCCCAGCCGGCTTCCAGCCGTTTTGCCATGTCAACCCCCCAAGGTCTGGCCAAGGTTATGGCACGGGCGGCTGCCCGGGGGACGAACGGTCATCTGAACCGTCCCGCGACCCGGCGGACGCCCGACACGTCCGCGCACTGGTACGGCGTTTGTCCGATCCGCGTTCCCCGGGACGGGAGTTTTTGCCGTGTCGTGAGGGAATTTTGTGGCGATCGAGAGGATCCGTTTTCCAGGGCAAGGACACCGTCGATTATCGTGCGATTCGCTGGGGTCCCAAGTCCCGCGCGCGCACGGACAGTTCCGTACCAGGGCCGTACGACCGTAGTCCTACGGCGTCGCCGCGCCGGATCCGCGCAGCTTCCGGGGCCCCGAGGGGCCGACAATTTTCCGGTGGACGTCGTACACGTCCGCTTGTCATGAACAGGGGTGGGGTTTTTCGTGTCCGAGCACCGGCAGTCGAAGAAGCGCAGATACATCGCTTGGGGCGTCGCGGGTGCCGCCGTCGTCGCCGGGGGCGGTATCGCCGCGCAGACCTCGATGGCCGCCACCACCTGGCCCGCGCAGAAGACCTACACGGGCCGCGCCTTCGACACCTGCGCCGCGCCCTCCCTGGCCGCGATGAAGGCCTGGCACACGGACGGCTTCTACGGCGGCGCAGCCGTCTACATCGGCGGCAAGAACCGCGGCTGCAGCCAGCCCAACCTCACCGCCTCCTGGGTCAAGTCCCTCAGCACGGTCGGCTGGAAGTTCATCCCGCTCTACGTCGGCTCCCAGCCGTCCTGCGGCTCCGGCGGCTCGGTCAAGATCAGCGCCTCCACCGCCGCTTCCGTCGGCAAGAGCGAGGCGGACGACGCGGTGGCCAAGGCCTCGGCGCTCGGTATGAAGGCCGGCAGCCCGATCTACCTGGACATGGAGTCGTACGACATCACGAACACATCCTGCAACAACGCCGTGCTGACCTACGTGCGCGCCTTCGACAAGGAACTGCACGCCAAGATCTACCGCACCGGCCTCTACGGCTTCTCCAGCTCCAGCGCCAAGGCCATCGCGACCGCGACCGACAAGACGGACCTGCCGGGCAACCTCTGGTACGCGCTGTGGGACAAGGTCAACACGACGACCTCGGACTGGCCGTGGGGCTCCACCCAGTTCACCAACCACAGCCGCGCCCACCAGTACCTGGTCAACAGCAAGGAGACCCACGGCGGTTACACGATCACCGTGGACCGCGACGCCTGGGACGCGCCGGTGGCCATCACCGGCTGAGCGGAAGCACGGAGAACCTGTTGAGCGCCGGGTGCTGAAGGCCTGGTGGCCGAAGGGCGAGGGGTGAGGGCGATGAGGATGTTGAGGGTGCTCAGGGCGTCTGCCGCGCCGGTGCTGCGGACGCCGGCCGTGCGCGCGGGCTTCGCCGCGCTGCCGGTCGTCAGCCTGGGCCTGCTGTGTCCCGTCCCGTCCCTCGTCCTCGCCCTGCGGCGTCGCACCCGCGCCGACTGGCTGGCCTTCGCCGGGTTCACCGCGGTCCTCGCGGCCTGGATCACCGAACTCGCGCTGACGCCGGTCGACACGCACGGCGCGTTGTTCGGCGTGGACCTGGTCCTGATCACGCTGGCCATGGCGGGCGCCTCGGCGCACGCGTGGCGGGCGTGGCCCCGGCGGGCGGGGGACCTGGCGGACCTTGCGGCCACCCGGACAGATGCCTCGGTGGCCGACCGCGCGGAGGGCCTCGCGATCGACCGCGCGGCGGGTGACTCGGTCGTCGATCTCACAGGCGACCCGGTGGTCGAACGGGCCGAGGAGTAGCGGTACATGAGCAAGCAGGTCCGGCAGGTCACGCAGGCGCGTCCGGTCCCGGCGGAGAGACAGGGACGGCTCACGCGCGTGGGGCAGGCCATGATTGCCGGGCTGCGCGCGCTCGGCGGTCGCACCATCGCCATGATCGCGGCGGCGCTCGCCGTCGTCCTCGCGGTGATCGTGACCGGAATCGTCCTCTCCAGGCACGACAGCCGCCCGCCGATCCCCGCCACCCGGGCCCGGCACTACACCGACACCGACGCCTGCCTGCTCACCGACCACCAGGGCATCAACGGCAGCACCGCCGCCACGGTCTGGCGGGGCATGCAGGACGCCTCACTCAGGACGCACACGCGCGTGAGCTACTCCTCGGTGACCGGCGAACAGAGCACCGCGAACGCGCGCCCCTTCCTCAACGCCATGCTCCAGAGCTCCTGCGAGGTCGTCCTCGCGGTGGGCGGCGTCGAGGTGAAGGCGGCGCAGGAGACGACAGGGCGCTACACGAAAGTCGGCTTCGTACTCGTGGGGGGCGGCAGCGGCAGCGCGGACAAGACCGCCACGAACGTGTCCTGGGTACCCACGGGCGACAGTCTCCGCGAGGAAGTCGCCGCGGCCGTGGAACGAGCGGTGGACGCGCGGAACTAGTGCCGCATCAAGCAACGTTGGCCCTGTTGTGATGTGACGCGCCGTGCCGATGCTGTGCCGGGCGGCGCGTGTCCGACACCCTGTCCGAGTG